>DATCDC010000016.1:0-14464 GCA_036510915.1 Solirubrobacteraceae bacterium
TGAACGCGCTGACCGACGGGTATGGTGCGCCATGAGCACGACCCACTGGCTGGTCCTGCTCAGCGTCCTGCTCGCCGTGGTCGTCGTCGCGGTGGTCGCCGCCGCGCTGATCCTCGTGCGGCGCGGGCTGGAGTCGATCTCCGGGAAGCTCGCGACGCTCGCGTCGGCGCTGACCACCGTCGAGGCCGAGCACCTGCGCCCGCTCGAGCCCGCGGTCAGCGCGATCAACGCGCAGTTCGACACCATCCTCGGCGCCCTTCCGGGGATCGCCTCGAAGGCGGCCGTCGTCGCCGAGCGGAGGCCACGATGACGCTCTACTGGATCGGGGACGCCGTGCTGCTGCTCGTCGTCCTGCCCGTGGTCCTCTACCTGCTGCACGGCGTGCTGCGCGCGGCGCGCAGCATCGTCCCGAGCGTCGACGCGATCAGCGCCGCCGCGCGCGCGGGGGCCAGGGACCTCGACGCGACGGCGCTGCTGCTGACGACGCAGGACCAGGCGGTGCGCACCGTCGCCGGGGTCGCGGACTACGGCGGCTCGCTCGACGTGATCCTCGACGACGCGGAGGCGGGGTCATGAGCGGCGCCGGCGTCGTCCTCATCATCGCGGTCGTCCTGATCGTCGCCGCGCTCGCGTGGTACCTGATCTGGACGATCGTCGCGCTCGCGCGCATCACGAAGGGCCTCGATCAGACGATCGCCGCTGTCGGCGAGATCATCGAGAAGACCGCCCCCGTCGGGGAGGTCGTGACGACGATCAACGCGAACCTCGACGCGGGTGTCAGCGCGCTCGAGGGACTGCTCGTCAAGAAGGCCGGCATGTCCGACGCGATCGGCCTGGTCGACGGGCTCTACCCGGGCGCGGGCGCGGAGGGCTTCCGCGACCACCCGGGCAGCGGCGCGACGAAGGCGCCGCGGATCGCCGAGGTGTACACGCGCGGCGTGCTCACGCTCGCGCGGCTGGGCCGCGAGGCGCCGATCGCGGCCGCCAGCCCGAACGGCCCGGTCCTGCGCGACGTCTCGCGCGGCGCCGGGGCGGCGCTGGGGCTCTACCCGGAGCTGCGGCAGTCGCACCCGGAGAAGCTGCCGCGCTCGCCGGTCATCGGCACCGACGCGCCGGTGCAGTACGAGCCGAGCGACGCTCCGGGCGTGCGCAGGCACATGCCGGGCGCCGCCGCCGTTCTCGATCCCGAAGGGAGGCCCGATGCAGACGCCGGCACCGTTTGACTACGAGCGCGCCACGAGCGTCGACGGGGCGATCGCGGCGCTCGACCGGCTCGGGCCGGACGCGCGGATCATCGCCGGCGGGCACAGCCTGCTGCCGATGATGAAGCTGCGGCTCGCCAACCCCGGGCACCTGATCGACATCAACGACCTCGACGAGCTCGCCTACATCCGCACGGAGGGGGACGAGATCCGCATCGGCGCGCTGACCCGCCACGTCGACCTGCTGAAGTCCGAGCTGCTCGCCGAGCGGTTCCCGGTCTTCCGCGACGCCGAGCAGGTGATCGCCGACCCCGTGGTGCGCAACCGCGGGACGCTCGGCGGCTCGCTCTGCCAGGCCGACGCGGCCGAGGACCTTTCGGCCGTCTGCGCCGCGCTGAAGGCGACCGTCGTGATCCGCGGGACGGGCGGCGAGCGCGTCGTCGGCATGGGGGAGTTCCACCTCGGCCCGTACATGACGGCCGTCGGCGCGGGCGAGATGGTCACCGAGGTGCGCCTGCCGATGCGACCCGGCGGCGGCAGCGCGCACGAGAAGGTCGAGCGGCGCGCGGGCGACTACGCGATCGCGGCCGTCTCGGCGGCGGTGTGGATCGACGGCGGCACGATCTCGGACGCCGGGATCGGCCTGAGCGCCGTCGCACCGATCACCGTCGAGCTGACCAGGGCCGAGGAGCTGCTGCGCGGGAAGGCGCCGTCGGAGGAGCTCTTCGAGCAGGCCGGGCAGATCGCCTCCGAGGACTGTGCGCCGACGCCGGACGGCCGCGGCCCCGCCGACTACAAGCGCCACCTCGCCGGAACACTGACCAAACGCGCTCTGCGGCGTGCCACGGCACGAGCACTGCACCAGGAGGCCTGATCATGCAGGTGACGATCACGATCAACGGCGAGCCCGTGACCCGCGACATCGAGCCGCGCCTGCTGCTCGTGCACTTCATCCGCGAGACGCCCGGGCTGACCGGGACGCACTGGGGCTGCGACACGTCCAACTGCGGCGCGTGCGTCGTGCTGATGGACGGGCAGCCGGTGAAGTCCTGCACCACGCTCGCAGTGATGTGCGAGGGCCACGAGATCCGCACCGTCGAGTCGCTCGAGGTCGACGGGCAGCTCGACCCCGTCCAGCAGGGCTTCCATGAGAAGCACGCCCTGCAATGCGGGTTCTGCACCCCCGGGATGCTGATGACCGGCCGCGCGCTGCTGGACGAGAACCCGGACCCCACGGACCTCGAGATCCGCACCGCGATCTCGGGCGCGATCTGCCGCTGTACGGGGTATCAGAACATCGTGGCGGCGGTCCGCTGGGCCGCCGACCACGAGGCATCGACGCGACAGGAGGCCTGAGCATGGCCACGGTGGAGAACCTTCCCAGCCCTCACACCGAGCGGCCGATCGGTTTCGGCCGCCTCAAGCGCAAGGAGGACGCGCGCTTCATCCGCGGCAAGGGCACGTACCTCGACGACATCAGCCTGCCCGGGATGGTCCACGGGGCGATCCTGCGCAGCCCGTACGCCCACGCGCGGATCCTGTCGATCGACACCTCGGCGGCGCTCGCGCACCCGAACGTCGCGGCGGTCGTCACCGCGAAGGACCTCGAGACGCTCGGCCTGGCGTGGATGCCGACGATCTCCTACGACACGCAGGCCGTGCTCGCCGGCGACAAGGTCCGTTTCCAGGGCCAGGAGGTCGCCTTCGTGATCGCGACCGACGAGTACTCCGCGCGCGACGCGCTGCAGCTGATCGAGGTCGACTACGAGCCGCTGCCCGCGATCGTCAACGCGCGCAAGGCGCTCGACCCGGACGCGCCGCTGATCCGCGACGACAAGGAGGGTCAGGTCGACAACCTCGCCAGCCCCACCTGGGAGGCCGGCGACGAGGAGGCGACCGAGCGGGTCTTCGCCGAGGCCGACACGGTCGTCACGCGCGACATCATCTACCCGCGCTGCCATCCCGCGCCGCTCGAGACGTGCGGCATGATCGCGGACTTCAACCCGCAGACCGGGCAGCTCGACATCTACAACGGCAACCAGGCGCCGCACGTGCACCGCACCGTCTACGCCCACGTCGCCGGGCTACCCGAGCACATGATCCGCATCATGTGCAACGACATCGGCGGCGGCTTCGGCAACAAGGTCCCGATCTATCCCGGCTACGTCTGCGCCATCGCCGGCTCGATCGTCGCCGGCGTGCCGGTCAAGTGGGTCGAGGACCGCTCGGAGAACCTGCTGTCGACCGGGTTCGCCCGCGACTACATCATGCACTCGTCGATCTGCGCGAAGGACGGCAGGATCACCGGCCTGAAGGTCGACGTGATCGCCGACCACGGCGCCTTCGACAGCACCGCGCAGCCGACGCGCTTCCCGGCCGGCTTCTTCCACATCTGCTGCGGCTCGTACGACCTGCAGGCCGCGCACGTGAAGGTCAAGGCCGTCTACACGAACAAGGCGCCCGGCGGCGTCGCCTACCGCTGCTCGTTCCGCATCACCGAGGCGGTGTACCTCGTCGAGCGCATGGTCAACGCGCTCGCGATGGAGATGGGCGTCGACCAGATCGACCTGCGGATGAACAGCTTCATCGCTCCCGAGCAGTTCCCCTACGAGACGACCACCGGCTGGACCTACGACTCGGGCGACTACGCCAAGACGATGCGCGTCGCGATGGACATCGCCGGCTACGAGGATCTGCGCCGCGAGCAGGCCGAGAAGCGCGCCCGCGGCGAGCTGATGGGGATCGGTGTCACGTTCTTCACCGAGGGCGTCGGCGCGGGCCCGCGCAAGCACATGGACATCCTGGGGATGTCGATGAACGACGGCGCCGACCTGCGCGTGCATCCTTCGGGCAAGGCGGTCGTCAGCATCAGCGCGCAGACGCAGGGCCAGGGGCACGAGACGACGTTCGCGCAGATCGTCGCCGAGGAGCTCGGGATCCCGCCCGAGGACGTGGAGGTCAGGCACGGCGACACCGACCGCTCGCCCTACGGGCTGGGCACCTACGGCAGCCGCTCGACGCCCGTTTCGGGCGCCGCCGTCGCCGTGGTCTCGCGCAAGGTGCGCGACCGCGCGCGCCTGATCGCCGCGACGATGCTCGAGACGCGGCCGGAGGACCTCGCCTGGGAGAAGGGCCGCTGGTACGTCAAGGGCGACCCCGAGAAGGGCGCGCTGATCGAGGACATCGCCGTGCGCGCGTACAGCGGCGAGCCGCTGCCCGAGGGCATGGAGGGCGGCCTGGACGCGCAGGTCATCTACGACCCGCCGAACCTCACCTACCCCTGCGGCGCGTACATCGCCGTCGTCGACATCGACCCCGAGACCGCGTTGACGAAGGTCCGCCGCTTCATCGCGGTCGACGACTGCGGCGTGCGGATCAACCCGATGATCGTCGACGGCCAGATCCACGGCGGCCTGGCGGAGGGCATCGGCATCGCGCTGATGGAGGTCATCACGTTCGACGAGGAGGGCAACTGCCTGAACTCGTCATTCATGGACTACCTGATCCCCACGGCGCTGGAATGCCCCACGTTCGAGCTCGGCGAGACGGTCACGCCGTGCCCGCACCACCCGCTCGGCGCCAAGGGCGTCGGCGAGTCGCCGAACGTCGGCTCGCCGCCCGCGATCGTCAACGCGGTCATCGACGCGCTGCACGAGACGCACGGCGTCGATCACATCGACATGCCCTGCTCGCCGGCGCGCGTGTGGGCCGCGATGCAGGGTCGCCCCGAGCCGCCGCAATGACCGGCGCCCCATGAGCCCGCGCGAGGTCACCGGCACGGCGGAGGGTGAGGTCCGCCAGCTCGTGCCCGACGTCGAGACGCTGGCGCGGCGGCTGGCGGACGTCGACTACCTCGTGGACGAGGGCCTCGCGACCGGCATGTTCCTGAGCCTGCGCCTGCCTCAGCCGCTGCTGCTGGAGGGCGAGGCCGGGGTGGGCAAGACCGAGGCGGCCAAGGCGCTCGCGCTCGTGCTCGACACGCCGCTGATCCGCCTGCAGTGCTACGACGGGATCGACGCGGCCGAGGCGCTGTACGAGTGGAACTACCCGCGCCAGCTGCTCAGCATCCGCCTGGCGGACACGAGCGGAGAGCGGCTCACCGAGGCGGACCTGTTCGGCCCCGACTATCTGATCCGCCGTCCGCTGCTGCGCGCGCTCGAGCATCCCGGCCCGCGGCCCGCGGTGCTGCTGATCGACGAGATCGACCGCGCCGACGACGACTTCGAGGCGTTCCTGCTGGAGCTGCTCGCCGAGGCGACGGTGACGATCCCCGAGCTCGGCACGATCACCGCGACGCACCCGCCGGTGATCGTCCTGACCTCGAACCGCACGCGCGACCTGCACGACGCGGTCAAGCGGCGCTGCCTGTACCAGTGGATCGACTACCCGTCGGCGGCGCGCGAGGTCGAGATCATCCGCCGGCGCGTGCGGGGCTCCTCGCAGACGCTCGCCGTGCAGGTCGCCGATGCCATCGCGCGGATGCGCGCGAGCGACGTGCAGAAGCCCCCCGGGATCGCCGAGGCGATCGACTGGCTGGCGGCGCTCGAGCTGCTGGGCGTCGAGCGCCTCGACGCCGCGGCGATCGAGCGCACGCTCGGCTCGGTCCTGAAGTACGAGGAAGATCAGGCGGCGCTGCGCGAAGCCGGCCTCGAGCAGCTCGTGGGCGCCGGGGAGTGACGATGCCCGGCCGCGAGTTCAGCGTGGAGACCCTGCAGCTGGACCTTCCCGCGCTCGCCGCGGCGTTCGGGCGCCGGCTGCACGACGCCGGCCTGCCGGTGACGGCCGAGCGCGCCGCGCGCCTGGCCGACGCGCTCGCGCTCGTGCAGCCCGTGGCGCGCCGGCGCCTGTACTGGACGGCGCGCTCCGTGCTCGTCACCGACGCGGCGCAGGCCCCCGCCTTCGATGCAGTCTTCCGCGAGGTCTTCGGTGGCCGCGAGGCGCCCGCGGCGCCGGAGCCCGAGGAGGTGCGGCGCGCCCCCGCCCCGGCGGACGAGCGCGAGGCCGAGGAGCACGCCGGCCCGCCGCCGGAGGGACCGGCCGCCGAGCAGGCGGGGCCCGGCGCGCCGGGCCTGCGGCCGCCCGGCGGCGAGGACGGCGCCGAGCGCGAGGCCCCGGTGCCGGTCCTCGCGAGTGCCGAGGAGGTGCTGCGCAGCACGCGCTTCGAGGCGCTCGACCCGCGCGAGCTGGCCGAGGTCCACCGCCTGATGGCACGGCTGCGGATCGCGACGCCGGCCCGGCGCACGCGGCGCCAGGAGCGCAGCCGCCGCGGCGACCACATCGACCTGCGCCGCACGCTGCGCGGCAGCATGCGCACCGGCGGCGACCCGATCCGCCTCGCCCGCAGGCGCCGGCGCGTCACGCCGCGGCGGATCGTGATGCTGCTCGACATCTCCGGCTCGATGGAGCCCTACGCGCGCGCCTACCTCCAGTTCCTCACCTGCGGCGCGGGCAGCGGCCCGCGCGCGGAGGCGTTCGTGTTCGCGACGCGCCTGACCCGCCTGACACGTGCGCTCGGCTCGCGCGACCCGCAGCGGGCGATCCGGCGTGCCGCCGCGGCGGCGCCGGACTGGTCGAGCGGCACGCGCATCGGCGACGCGCTGAAGGCCTTCAACGACCGCCACGGACGGCGCGGGATGGCGCGCGGCGCGGTGATCGTGATCCTCTCGGACGGGTGGGAGCGCGGTGACCCCGCGCTCGTCGGCCGCGAGATGGAGCGCCTCGCGCGCCTGGCCTACCGCATCGTCTGGGTCAATCCGCGTGCCGGCGCGAGCCGCTTCGCGCCGCAGGCCGGCGGGATGGCGGCCGCGCTCGCGCACTGCGACGCGCTCCTCAGCGGGGACAGCCTGCGCGCGCTCGACGAGGTGCTCGACGCGATCGCGGCGCCGCGCGGCAGCGCGGCCGCGGCCGCGGCGCGCTGGCCGGGCGCCGTGCCCGCGCCGGACGACGGCGACGAGCCGTGGGCGAGCGCGACGCCCGTTCCCGGCAGCTCGGTCGCGATGCCCAGCGGCTATGGGCCCGGCCGTGGGCGCACGACGCCGGGGTGGACGACATGACCGACCGCCCCGTCAAGACGTGCATCTACCCCGGATGCGAGCGCCCGGCGGTGCCGCCGCATGCGCTCGGCGGCCCGCAGCCGAGCTTCTGCGACCGTGAGGACCACAACGCGCTGACCGCCCACCAGGAGCGGATGCGCCTCGCGCGCGAGGCCTCCGGCGACCCGTCCGACCCATCCCCGAGAGGAGCCTGAGCCATGGCCGACGAGGCGTACCGAGCGGTGTTCCTGCGCATCCACCCGACCGGCAAGATGGTCCTCAGCCTGACCACCGAGGCCGACGGCAACGAGCCGCGCTACGCGCAGCAGGTCGCCGACGAGCTGGGCGTCCCGCCGCTGGACGTCAAGGTCGTCGCGGCCGACACGAACCGGTTCGGCAACGGGCACGGGTACAACACGAGCGCGTCGCCCGGCGCGCCCGCGGCGATCGCGAGCGCCAGCGGGAAGATCCTCGCCAAGGCGCAGCTGATCGCGGGCGCCGCCCTCGGCGTCCCGGCCGACAGCCTGACCTGGCGCGATGGCGCGTTCGTCACCGCCGAGGACCCGGCGCGCGCGCAGACGATCGCCGACATCGCGCTCTACGCACACGGGACCGGCGTGCTGCCGCTGGGCGTCGAGGGCGGCCTCGACGCGCAGACCGTCTACTAGCCCTTGCCCAGCTTCGCGCTCACGAGCACCTCGACCTCGTCCACGACCTTGAGCGTCCCGAACAGCGTCGAGTACGGCTTCATGCCCCAGTCGGACTGCCGCACGACCGCACGGCTCGTGAGGGTGCCGTCCGCGCCCGCGTCGAGGTCGAAGGCGACCGGGTGATGCGCGCCGTGCAGCTCGAGATCGCCCTCGACGTGCAGGCGGCCGGGTGCGTCGCCCGCGCTGACGGCGGTCGAGCGGAATGCGATCGGCAGGCCCTCCAGCACCTCGTCGTCGATCGAGGTCCGGATGTTCGCCTTGTCCTCGTCGCTGAGCGCGGTGATGCCGCCGCTCCCCTCGACGACGTGCAGCGAGCGCGCGTCGGCGGTCAGCTCGATCGCCGTGGACGCCGGGTCGTCGCCGGCCGTCAGCGTCGCCGACCAGACGGCGACCTCGATCACGAGGTTGTGGCCCGCCTTCGAGGCGGCGCCGGTCTTGCCCGTCTTCACGGTGAGCGTCGCGACTTCCGGGCCCAGCGTGTACGTGCCCGCGGGGATGACCATCTGCAGACCCTACGACAGGAGCACACCCATGGTTGAACTCGACCACCAGTTCTCGACCGGCAAGCCGACGGACTACACCTGGGCGGCGATCACCGACCTCGAGCGCGTCATCCCGTGTGTCGAGGGCGGCCGCGTGATCGAGGCGGCCGGGCCCGACAGCGTGAAGGCCGAGATCGTCGTGCGGATGGGCGCGATGTCGATGACGTTCACCGGGACGGTGGAGGTCGCCGAGCGCGACGAGGCGGCGCACCGCGCGCTCCTGAAGATCAAGTCGCGCGAGAAGGGCGGCCAGGGCCACGCGAACGCCGACGTCGTGCTCACGCTCGACGACGACGGCGGCGGCACCGTGCACACCGCGGCGCAGATCACCGGCAAGGCGGCGTCGATGGGCGAGGGCGTCGTCGTGACCGTGCTCGACGCGCTGATCAAGGACTTCACGCAGCGCCTGGCGACGATCTAGTGGCCCCCGGGGCGCCCACCAGGACGATGCGCCACCTGCGCGCGGGCGAGGTGCCGTTCGCGGCGGGCACCGCCGTGCAGGACGATCCCGCCCGCCCCGTGTTCCGCGGCAACGGCGCGTACGACTACGTCTGCGTCGACTGCGGCAACGTGCTCGCGACCGCGATGGACCCCGAGTACATGACGCACAAGGTGCGCATCAGGTGCGGGCGCTGCGACACCGTCAACGTGGCGGGCGAGGACCCGGCGGGCGGTACGCTTGAGCGGAGGGACGCGATACGCGGAAAGGCGGGACCACCGCAATGATCACCCCGGAGCTGGCAGAGCGCGCCGAGCGCCTGCTCGCGCAGCGCGAGCCGTTCGTCCACGCGACCGTCGTGCGCGCGGTGAGCCCGACGAGTGTGCGGCCCGGCGACGCGGCGATCGTCCTGCGCGACGGGACGATCGAGGGCTTCGTCGGCGGTGCGTGCGCGCAGACGTCCGTGCGCCTGCATGCGATCCGCGCGCTCGAGACGGGGGAGGCCGTGCTGCTGCGGCTCGAGCCCGGGGCGGCGCCGGAGGAGGCCGCCGCCGAGGCGCAGGCGGGGATCACCGTCGCGCACAACCCGTGCCTGAGCGGCGGCTCGCTGGACATCTTCCTGGACCCGCAGCTGCCGGCGCTGCGCGTCGTGATCGCGGGCGACACGCCGATCGCCCGCGCGCTGGAGGAGATCGCGCGCGCCGCCGGCTACAACTCCGTGCGCGGCGACGCCGCGGCCGTCGAGCCGCGCGCGTCCGACGCCGCGCTGATCGTCGCGGCGCACGGCAACGACGAGGAGGCGGCGCTGACCGCCGCGCTGCGTGCGGGAGTCGGCTACGTGGCGCTCGTCGCCAGCCCGGCGCGCGGCGCCGCGGTCCTCGCGTCGCTCGACGTCGACGACGACCAGCGCGAGCGCGTGCACTCGCCGGCCGGCCTGGCGATCGGCGCGCGCACCCCTGCGGAGATCGCGATCGCGATCCTCGGTGAGCTCGTGGCAGCACACGTCGCGAACCCGCTCGCCGACGCCGCCGGCGCATCGCCGGCGGCGGCGGACACGGCGCCCGCAGTCGCGATCGACCCGGTCTGCGGGATGGAGGTCGTCGCCAGCGACGCGAGCATCAACCTGGACGTCGACGGCGAGCGCGTCTACTTCTGCCGCGAGGGGTGCCGCGCGACATTCCTCGAGCGCCGGGCGGGCGATGTCGCCGCGCACTGAGCAGCGGGTCACGGGCCTCGTGCTCGCCGCCGGCGGCTCCAAGCGCCTCGGGCAGCCCAAGCAGCTGCTGCCCTACGGCGACGCGACGCTGCTCGACCACACCCTCGGCACCGCGCGCGCATGCGGCTTCGACCAGCTCCTCTGCGTCCTGGGCGGCCGTGCGGATGAGGTCCGTGCGACCGTCGACCTGACGGGGTTGCAGGTCGTCGTCAACGAGCAGTTCGGCACCGGCTGCTCGTCCTCGATCGCGGCCGCGCTGGGTGCCGTCGACGCGCGCGCGGACGTGCTCGTGCTGCTGCTCGCCGACCAGCCCGGCGTGACGCCGGCGACCGTCGCGACGCTGCTGGCCGGGCGCGGCGCCGCGCCGCTGGCCGCCTGCCGCTACGACGACGGGCGCGGCCACCCGCTCGCGTTCGCGCGGGCGACGTTCGCCGACCTGGGCACGCTGCACGGCGACAAGGCCGTCTGGAAGCTGCTCGACCGCCGCGCGAGCGAGGTCGTCGACGTGCCGGTCGCCGGGCCGATCCCGCTCGACGTCGATACGTGGGAGGACTACCACGCCGTCCTCGCCGCACGGAGCGCCGCATGACGAGCGTGCTCGACGCGATCGCCGGCTGGGCGGCGCGCGGCGACCGCGTCGCGCTGGCGACCGTCGTCGAGACGAAGCTGTCCGCGCCCCAGCCGGCGGGCACGAAGATGGCCGTCGGTGAGGGCGGCGCCGTCGTCGGGGCGGTGTCCGGAGGCTGCGTGGAGGGCGCGGTCGTCGAGATCGCCGAGGTCATCCTCGGCGGTGCCCGGCCGCAGCTGCTGCACTACGGCATCGCCGACGCCGAGGCATGGGACGTCGGCCTGCCCTGCGGCGGCGAGATCGCGATCTGGGTCGAGGCCTACGACCCGGCCGGGCTGCAGGCGCGCTTCACGGCGCTGGCGCGCGAGGGGCGCCGCGCGGTCCTCATCACGGCACTCGAGGGCGTCGCTCAGCCGGGCGCCAAGCTGCTCGTGCGCGACGGCGAGGAGCCGGAGGGGACGCTCGGCGAGGAGGCGCTCGACGCACGCGCCCTCGGTCTGGCCGGCGACGCTCTGTGGTCCGAGCAGAGCGCGCTGCACGAGCTCGGGGACGGCGTCGTGCTGTTCGTCGACGTCGCGGCCCCGCCGTCGCGGCTGATCGTCGTCGGCGCCGTCGACTTCGCCGCGCAGCTCACCGCGATCGCGCGCGTCATGGAGTGGCGCCCGTTCGTCGTCGACCCGCGCTCGCGCTTCGCGACCGGCGAGCGCTTCCCGGCGGCCGAGCGCGTCATCGCCGCCTGGCCGCAGGAGGCCTTCGACCAGCTCGAGCCGATCGACCGCGCCACGGCGATCTGCGTGCTGACGCACGACCCGAAGCTCGACGACGCGGCGCTGACCGCCGCGCTCGCCTCCGACGCGGGCTACATCGGCGCGATGGGCAGCCGCCGCGCGCAGGAGAAGCGCCGCGCGCGCCTGCTGGAAGCCGGCCTCGGCGCCGCCGAGCTGGACCGCATCGCCGCCCCGATCGGCCTGGATCTCGGCGGCCGCACCGCCCCCGAGACCGCGCTCTCGATCATGGCCGAGATCATCGCGCTGCGCCACGGCCGCGCGGGCGGGCGCCTCGTCCAGGCCAGTGGGCGCATCCACGAGGGGGTCGCGCCGTGATCCTCGCGCACATCGCCGGCATCCCGGTCGAGGAGACGCTGCTGAGCCTCGGGCCGGTCGGCCTCGCCGGGCTCGGCATGCTGGCCTTCGCAGCGCGCGGGCGGCTGCGCTCGGCGCGGACCCGCCTCGCCTCGGCGGGGCGCCGCGTCATGCACCCGCGGGCGCCGCGCCGGCTCCCCGGCGGCCCGGCGGCGCGGGGGTAGGCTGCGGCCATGAGACTCTCCGCCCGCAACCAGCTCCCCGCGACGGTCGCCGAGATCCACCGCGGCGAGGCGATCGCGAACGTCGTGCTCGACGCCGGCGGCCTGCGGCTCGTCGCGTCGATCACGGTCGAGGCCGTCGACGACCTCGGCATCGCCGAGGGCAGCGAGGTGGTCGCCGTCGTCAAGGCGTCGGACGTCCTGCTCGGCGTGCGCTGAGCCGCCGCCTGATGGCCCGTCCCGTCGCGCCGCTCCCGGCTCGCGCCCCGGTCGTCATCGTCGGCGGCGGTGTGATGGGCGCGAGCGCCGCCTTCCAACTCGCCGAGGCGGGCGTCCGCGACGTGCTGCTGGTCGAGCGCGACACGCTCGCGGCCGGGTCGACCTCGCGCGCCGCGGGCGGCGTGCGGGCGCAGTTCTCCGACCCGCTGAACATCCAGATCGCGCAGCGCAGCCTGGCCGCGTTCCGCGACTTCGCGCGCCGTCCGGGATGGGACATCGGCCTGCGTCAGGTCGGCTACCTGTTCGTGCTCGCGCGCGAGGAGGACGTCGCCGTCTTCGAGCAGAGCGTCGCGCTGCAGCACGACTACGGCGTGCCGTCGCGGATGCTCAGCGCCGCGCAGGCGCGCGAGCTGTGCCCGCTGCTGGCGGGCGACGACATCCTCGCGGCCGCGTTCTCGCCCGAGGACGGGCACGCGACGCCGGAGGCCGTCGTGCAGGGCTACGCGGCGGCCGCCCGTGCGCTCGGCGCGCAGATCCGCGTCGGGTGCGAGGTGCTCGACATCACGACGGCGGGCGGCGAGATCACCGGCGTGGTGACGAGCCAGGGGACGGTCGCGACCGGCACCGTGATCTGCACGGCCGGCGCCTGGTCGCGCGCCTGCGGCGCGATGGTCGGCATCGACCTGCCGGTCACGCCGCTCAAGCGCCAGATCCTCTTCACTGAGCCGATGGACGGCCTCCCGGCGCAGCTGCCGATGACGATCGACTTCGCCTCGACGTTCTACTTCCATCGCGAGGGTCCCGGCCTGCTGCTGGGCATGTCCGACCCGGCCGAGCGCCCCGGCTTCGGCCTCGAGCAGACCGACGACTGGGTTCCGGGCCTGATCGCCGCCGCCGCGCACCGCGCGCCGCGGGTCGCCGAGGCCGGCATTCGCGGCGGCTGGGCCGGGCTCTACGAGATGACCCCGGATCACAACGCGATCATCGGCGAGGCCGCGGGCGTGTCGCGCTTCCTCTACGCGACCGGCTTCTCGGGCCACGGGTTCCTGCAGGGTCCCGCGGTCGGCGAGCTGCTGCGCGACCTCGTCCTCGGGCGCCCGTCGTTCGCGGACATCGCGCCGCTGAGCGCCGAGCGCTTCGCGAACGCCGGCCACCGGCCCGAGTTCAACGTCGTGTGAGATGGCGGACCTCGCCGTCACCGGCGCCGGCCGGCTCGTCGAGGCGCTCGAGCGGCTCGGCGTCGACCTCGTCTTCGGCCTCCCGGGCGTGCACAACCTGCCGCTCTGGCGCGCGCTGTCGCAGTCGGCGATCCGTCTGGTCGGCGTGCGCCACGAGCAGACCGCCGTCTACGCCGCGGACGGGTACGCGCGCACGACCGGGCGGCTCGGGGTGGCACTCGTGACGAGCGGCCCGGGCGCGGCGAACACGCTCGGCGCGACCGGCGAGGCGATGGCGGCCGGCTCGCCGGTGCTCGTGATCGCGACCGACGTCTCCAGCGTCCTGCGGCGCCCCGGGGTCTATCGCGGTCTGTTGCACGAGACGCGCGACCAGACCGCGATGTTCGCCCCGGTCACGAAGGCGGCGCGCCTGGCGGACTCCGCCCGCGAGCTGGCGTCCGTCGTCCTGCAGTGCGCGCAGCTCGCCCTGCAGCCCTCGTCAGGCCCCGTGTATCTCGGCGTGCCGACCGATCTGCTCCGCGAGGCCGCGGCCCCAGGCGGTGACCCGTCGGCGCCGGCGCCGGCACCCGAGCCGGACGCCGCGGCGCTCGCCCGCGCGCTGGAGCTGCTCGCGGGCGCCGAGCGCCCGCTGATCTGGGCCGGCGGCGGCGCGCTGCGCGCAGACGCCGGCGCGGCGGTGGGCGCGCTCGCGCGCACGCTCGCCGCACCCGTCGTGACCACCTACATGGGCCGCGGGCTGCTGGCGCCCGAGCATCCGTGCGCGGTGCCCGGCCCGATCCACGCGCGCGAGCTGGGGTCGCTCTGGGACGAGGCCGACGTCGTCCTCGCGATCGGCACGGACTTCGACGCGATGATGACCCAGGAGTGGCGCCTGCCGGTGCCGCCCGCGCTGATCGCGGTCACGATCGACCCGGCCGACGCGAACAAGAACTACGCCGCCGACGTGACGCTGACAGGCGACGCGCGCGCCGTCACCGAGACGCTCGTGGCGCGCGCCGCGGAGCGCGGCGGCCTCGCCGCGCTGGCCGAGCGCCTGCATGCGCTCGGCGGCGCCG
>DATCDC010000017.1:0-36729 GCA_036510915.1 Solirubrobacteraceae bacterium
GATGGACAACCGGCTCGGCTGCTTCGTCGCGCTCGAGGCCGCGCGGCTGGTCGCCGAGGCCGGCGGCGCCGCGGGCGACGTCGTCGCCGTCGCCGCGGTACAGGAGGAGACGACGTTCGGGGGCTCGACGACGACCGCCCACTCCCTGGCTCCGGCGCTCGCGATCGTCGTCGACGTCACGCACGCGACCGACGCCCCGGGCATCGACGAGTCCGAGGTCGGCAAGCACCACTTCGGCTCGGGCCCGGTGATCGAGCGCGGCTCGAACCTGCATCCGGTCGTCACCGAGCTGCTGCTCGAGACGGCCGCGGAGGAGGGCATCCCGTTCACCGCGGCGGCATCGGCACGCAGCACCGGCACCGACGCCGATGCGGTGCACGTCTCGCGCGGCGGCGTCCCGACCGGGCTGGTCTCGATCCCGCTGCGCTACATGCATTCGCCGGTCGAGATGGTCCAGCTCGACGACCTGCACAACGCGGCGAAGCTCATCGCGGCGTTCGCGCGGCGCCTGCCGGCCGACGTCGCCTTCGAGCGCTGAGCGTCGCGAGGCGCGCCGTCCTCGTCCTCTTCGACATCGACGGGACGCTGCTGATCCGTGCGGCCGACGCCCACCGCGACGCGCTGCACGCGGCGATCACCGAGGTCTGGGGCATGGACCTCACCGGCGTGCTGGTCGAGACGGGCGGGCGCACGGACCCGGACATCGCGCGCGACATCCTGCTGCGCGGCGGCGTCGACCCGCGCAGCATCGACGACGGCTTCGACGCCTTCCGCGAGGCGACCGTGCGCCAGTACGCGCGGCGCGTTCCCGCCGACCTCTCGGCGCACGTCGCACCGGGCGCGCTGGCCGCGCTCGAGAACCTCGACGGCGACGCGGCGATGCGCCTCTCGCTCGTGACCGGGAACCTCGAGCCGGTCGCCCGGCTGAAGCTCGCGCGCGCCGGGATCGGGCGGCGCTTCGTCCACGGGCAGGGCGGCTTCGGCTCGGACAGCGAGGACCGCGCCGACCTGCCGGCGATCGCGCGCGAGCGCGCCGGGCGGGTCTGGAACGACGGGGCGCCGTGGCCGCGCGAGCGCACCGTCGTCGTCGGGGACACGCCGCGCGACATCGCGTGCGCGCGCGCCGACGGCGTCGCGGTCGTCGCCGTCGCGACGGGGCCGTTCGACGCGCCCGACCTGCAGGACGCCGACGCCGTGCTCGAGGACCTGCACGAGCTGCGCTCGGCGCTCGGCGCCCTGTAGTCCGCGACCTCGCGCGTGTCCGGCGGGCGGCGCGGCGCTCAGCTGCGCGTCAGGCGCTTGTAGGTGATGCGGTGCGGGCGGTCGGCCTCGGCGCCGAGCAGCTCGCGGCGGTGCTCCTCGTAGGCCTCGAAGTTGCCCTCGAACCACGTCACCTGCGAGTCGCCCTCGAACGCGAGCACGTGCGTCGCGACGCGGTCCAGGAACCAGCGATCGTGGGAGATGATCACCGCGCAGCCGGCGAAGCCGAGCACGGCCTCCTCGAGCGCGCGCAGGGTGTCGACGTCGAGGTCGTTGGTCGGCTCGTCGAGCAGCAGCACGTTGCCGCCGCTGCGCAGCAGCTTGGCGAGGTGCAGGCGGTTGCGCTCCCCGCCGGAGAGCTTGCCGACCTTCTTCTGCTGGTCGGAGCCCTTGAAGTTGTAGGACGAGGTGTACTGGCGCGAGTTCATCCACTGCTCGCCGACCTTGATCTGGTCCTCGCCGCCGGAGATCTCCTCCCAGACGTTCTTCTCGGGATCGAGCGCGTCGCGGCTCTGGTCGACGTAGGCGAGCTCGACCGTGTCGCCGACGCGCAGCGTCCCGGCGTCCGGCTCCTCCTGCCCGGTGATCATCTTGAAGAGCGTCGTCTTGCCGGCGCCGTTGGGGCCGATCACGCCGACGATGCCGCCGCGCGGCAGGTTGAACGAGAGGTCCTCGATCAGCAGGCGGTCGCCGAAGCCCTTGCGCAGGTCCTTGGCCTCGACGACGAGATCGCCCAGCCGCGGGCCCGCAGGGATGTGGATCTGGACCTGGTCGAGCTTCACGCTCGACTCCTGGGCCAGCAGCGCGTCGTAGTTCGCCAGGCGGGCCTTGGCCTTCTTGCGCCGTCCCTTGGGGTTCTCGCGCACCCACTCGAGCTCGGAGGCGATCGTCCTCTGGCGGGCGACCTCCTGCTTCTCCTCGAGCGCGAGGCGCGCCGCCTTCTGCTCCAGCCAGCTCGAGTAGTTGCCCTCGTAGGGGAGGCCGCGGCCGCGGTCGAGCTCGAGGATCCAGCCGGCGACGTTGTCCAGGAAGTAGCGGTCGTGGGTGACCGCGACCACCGCGCCCTTGTACTCCGCCAGGTGGCGCTCCAGCCAGCCGACCGACTCGGCGTCGAGGTGGTTCGTCGGCTCGTCGAGCAGCAGCAAGTCGGGGCTGCGCAGCAGCAGCCGGCAGAGCGCGACGCGGCGGCGCTCGCCGCCGGAGAGCTTCGCGACGTCCGCGTCGCCGGGCGGCAGGCGCAGGGCGTCCATCGCGTACTCGAGCTGCGTGTCGAGGTTCCACGCATCGGCCGCGTCGATCTTCGCCTGCAGCGCGCCGAACTCCTCGGCGATCTCGTCGGAGTAGTTGGCCGCGAGCTCATTGAAGCGGTCGAGGAGCGCCTTCGTTTCGGCGACGCCGTCCTCGACGTTGCCCCTGACGTCCTTGGACTCGTCGAGGTGGGGCTCCTGCTCGAGCAGCCCGACCGTGGCGCCGTCGGCGAGCGCCGCCTCGCCGCGGTACTCCTGGTCGAGGCCCGCCATGATCTTCAGGACGCTCGACTTGCCGGCGCCGTTGTAGCCGAGCACGCCGATCTTCGCGCCCGGATAGAAGGCGAGCGTCACGTCGTTGAGCACGGTCTTGTCCGGCGGATAGACCTTCGTCAGCCGGTGCATGGTGAAGATGTACTGAGGGGCCATTGCCCGATCACGATAGAGCCGGATGCGATCCTGTCCGGGTGAGCAGCCAGGCACCACCGGCGATCCGCCTGCGCGGCGTGGTCAAGCGCTACGGCGACATCACCGCCGTCGCGGGCCTGGACCTCGACGTACCCGACGGCCAGTGCGTCGGCCTGCTCGGCCCCAACGGCGCCGGCAAGTCGACGACGATGCGCCTGCTGACGGCGCAGGCGATCGCCGACGAGGGCGAGATCACCGTGCGCGGCCACCAGCTGCCGCAGCGCTCGAAGCCGGCCCGCGCGGAGATGGGCGTCGTGCCGCAGCTCGACAACCTCGACACGACGCTGACCGTCGAGCAGAACCTCGTCGTCTTCTCGCATCTCTACCGCGTGCCGAAGGCGCGGCGGCAGGCGGCGATCGAGCGGGTGCTCGACATCGCGAACCTCACCGAGCGCCGCGGCGCCAAGGTCGACGAGCTCTCCGGCGGCATGCGGCGCCGGCTGCTGATCGGCCGGGCGCTGATCCACGAGCCGCGGCTCGTGCTGCTCGACGAGCCGACCGTCGGCCTCGATCCGCAGGTGCGCCAGGAGCTGTGGGCGCTGATCGACCGGCTGCGCAGCGAGGGCGTCTCGATGCTCATGTCGACGCACTACATCGAAGAGGCCGAGCGCCTCTGCGACAGCGTCACGATCATGTCCCACGGCGTCGCCGTGGCGGTCGGCGCGCCGCAGGCGCTCGTCGCGCGGTACGCCGGGCGCGAGGCGGTCGAGATCTACGGCTCGCCCGCGCGCCTGGCCGAGGCCGAGGCCGAGATGGCCGCGCAGGGCTTCCCGACGCGCCGCACCGGCACCTCGATCGCGGTGCTCGGGCTCGACGACGCCGACGGCCGCGCGCCCGCCGGCGAGCGGCGGCCGGCCAACCTGGAGGACGTGTTCGTGCTGCTGACCGGTGAGGAGATCTCCTGATGGCGACCGAGGCCCTGACGACCCCGCGGCGACGGCTCGATCGCACTGCGATCGGCGGCGTGCTCGTGCGCGAGATCATCAACTTCTCGTCGTACTGGCGCTCGACGACCTTCTCCTCGACGGTCGAGCCGACGATCTACCTGCTCGCGTTCGGCTTCGGCTTCGGGTCGCTGCTGTCGAGCGTCAACGGCTTTCGCTACGTCGAGTTCGTCGGCACCGGGACCGTCGCGACGGCGGTGCTCTTCTCGAGCATCTTCCCGGCGATGTTCGGCACCTTCGTGAAGTACAAGTTCCAGCGCACCTACGACGCCCTGCTCGCGGCCCCCGTCGACACCGAGGAGCTCGTCACCGGCGAGGCGCTGTGGCTCGCGATGCGCGCGGCGGTCTACGGCTGTGCCCCGATGCTCGTCGCGATGGTCTTCGGGCTGAACGCGAGCTGGGGGATGCTCGCCGTGCCGTTCATCAACTTCGTCGCCGGCTACGGCTGGGCGTGCGCGGGAATCTGCATCGCCGGCCGGCTGAACGGCATCGAGAACTTCAACTACGTCACCAGCGCCGTCATCACACCGCTGTTCCTGTTCGCCGGCACCTTCTTCCCGCTCACCGGCCTGCCGCAGTGGATCCAGACCATCGCCCAGCTCAATCCCCTCTATCACTGCGTCCAGCTCGTCCGCCACGCCGTGTTCGGGCTGTGGGGCGTGGTCGACCTGTGGAACCTGGGGTACATCGTGGCCTTTGGCGTCGTGATGTGGCGGTTGGGGATCTACTTCCTGCGCAACAAGCTCATCGACTGAGGGATGCTCGCGGGTCTCGCGGCGCCTGAGGCGCCGGATCCCTCGCTCGGCGACGTGGCGGACGCCTCGTTGGCTCGCCTGGCGCGGCCTGGCGCCGTGGTTGCCTGACCTCACCGACGGAGCGGATGCAGGCGCTGAGGGTTGGGTTGACACCCCACTCGGCCGATATCCTCGGGTGTCGTGCCGACTGTGCTGGACATCGAGCAGGCGCTCCTGCTCCTGGAGCTCGAGCCGCCCTTCGATCAGCGCGCGGTGCAGCTGGCGCGGCGGCGCCAGGCGAAGGTCTGGCACCCCGATCTCGCGCCTCCCGGCAAGCAGATCGCGCACGAGCGCCACCTGAAGGCAATCAACGAGGCGGCCGACCAGCTGGAGCGCATCGCGGAGGGCTCGCGCGGCGGGACCGTGTCGCGCAACGCGGTCAAGGTCAGCGCGGCGGCGGCGCGCGCGGCGCGCGCCGAGGCCGGGCGCAGGGCCTACGAGGAGGAGCAGCGGCGCCAGGCCAGCGACGCCGACCGCGCGGCCAACGACCCGTTCGGCTCGCGCGTCCCGGACCACTCGGTCGTCCACCGCTACGCGCGCTGCCTGAGCTACCCGGAGTGGGGGGTCGGCACGGTCAGCGGCATCTACTTCACCGGCGACGGCGACGAGATGCAGCAGTGGGCGCGCGTGCGCTTCCAGCCCGGCGTGCGCACGGTGCCCGCGGGCAGCCTGCAGTTCGTCGACTTCTCCAAGCCCGACCCCGGTGCCGAGCGCGTGCAGCGCTTCATGACGGCCGCCCAGCACGCGATGGCCGAGAGCGACTACGAGCTGGCGGCCAAGCGCCTCGTCTACGCACGCGACGCGGATCCGCAGAACCCCGCGGTGCTGCGGCTGATGACGCTTGCGTTCTGGCAGGCCGGCGACCTGCCGGCCGCCGGTCGCGCGGTGCGCGACTGGGGCCGCATCGAGAACGAGCGTCCCGCGCCGCACCGCTTCGCCGCGCGCATCTACGAGGACATGGGGGCGCTGGACCTCGCGGCGGAGGCCGCCCAGCGCGTCGCCGACCGCGCGCCGCAGGACGCGGACGCCTGGGAGCGCGTCGGGCGCCTGCGCCTGCGCCTCATGGACCGCGCGGCGGCGATCGACGCGCTCGAGCGCGCCCGCCGGCTGGGCCCGAGCGTCGACGGGCTTCTCGACCTGGCGCTCGCCTTCCATCTCGCCGGGGATCTCGGCGGCGAGGTCACCGCGACCGAGCAGGCGACGCTGCTCGACCCGGAGTCCGCGCCGGCCTGGGCGCGTCACGCGCACGCCCTCGCCCGCACCGACCGGGTCAGCGACGCCATCGAGGCCGCCGAGCACGCCGTGCGCCTCGATCGCACCAGTACCGAACTCGCCGATCTGCTCGCACGATTGCGGGGATCGGTACCGCGCGTCCTTCCGGCGGCGTAGGTTCGTCGCCCGGCGGCGTCCAGCCGTCGGACATCCGCCGAGAGGCCGCTCAAGCATCGGCTCCAGACGCCCGAAGAGACGGGTGTGCCGCGGAATCCTCCCGCTGTCCTGCGCCGGCTGGCGCTGCTCGTCGCGCTCGCCGCAGGCGCGATCGCGGCCGCCCCTGCGACCGCCGGGGCCACCGCCGTCGGCGTCAACGTCGACGGGCTGACGCCGCAGCAGGCCGTCGACCAGGCGACCGCCGTCGGCGCGACCTGGGTGCGCACCTTCGTGCGCTGGGACGACACCGAGCCGGCCGGACCGGGCCGCTGGAACCCCGCCAACGTGCAGGCGATGGACGACCTCGTGAACCTCGCGCAGCCGCGTGGCATCAAGGTCCTCGCCGTCGTGGTCGGGACGCCGCAGTGGGCCAACGGCAGCACCGACCACTACGTGCCGCCCTCCAGCCCCGCGGACTTCGCACGCTTCATCGGCTCCTACGCCGCGCGCTACAGGGGCCGCATCGCCGCCTGGGAGGTCTGGAACGAGCCGGACGCCGCCGAGTTCTGGCACGGCGCCCCGCCGAGCCCCGCGGCGTACGCCGCACTGCTGCGCCCGGCCTACAAGGCCGTCAAGGACGCGGACCCCGGCGCGCTGGTCTACGCGGGCCCGCTGACCGGCAACGACTACCCGTTCGTGCAGGGCCTCTACGACGCGGGCGCCGCCGGCGCGTTCGACGGCGTCGCGGTCCACACCGACACCGCCTGCTCGATCACGCCGCCCGACAGCTACTACCGCGACGACGCGGGCCGGATCGGCCAGTTCAGCTTCCTCGGCTTCCGCGAGGTCCACGCCGTGATGGACGCCAACGGCGACGGCGCCAAGCCGATCGTCATGTCCGAGCTCGGCTGGTCGGCGACGGGCACGCGCTGCGCGCGCGGCGCCTACGCCGGCCAGAAGGCCGCAGGCGTGACTGAGGCCCAGCAGGCCGCCAACCTGAAGCTGGCCTACCACTGCCTCGCCGGCTACCCGTACGTCAGCTCGGCGATGTGGTTCTCGATGAAGGACTACGGCCAGGCCGACAACGAGCTCGACCGCTACGGCCTGCTGCGCTTCGACTTCAGCCAGCGCCCGGCGTTCGCCGCGCTCTCCGACATCGCCCACCACGGCGATCGCATGACCGGCGCGTGCGGCGACTTCGACGGCCCGTCCGTCAGCGTGCTCAACCCGACGACCGGCCGCCAGTACGACAAGGACCTGCTGATCAGCGCCTCGGCGAAGGACGCCCAGAGCCCGCTCGGGCGGATCACGTTCTATGCCAACGGCCAGAAGATCCGCAGCTTCACCGACGGCCTGCAGAGCGATCGCCCGGTGCAGATCGACTGGATGGGCGCGCGCAATCTCCCGATGGGCCCCGTCAAGGTCACGATCGAGGCGCTCGACTCGTTCGGCAACACGACGACGCGTGAGATCGACGTCGTGCACGCCGATGCCGCGTCGCTCCCGGCCCAGCAGACGGTCGTGAAGCTCAAGGTCAGCGGCAAGGGCCTCAAGCGCACGGTGCGCGGCACGGTCAAGGCACCCGGCACGTCCTTCCCGGTCACCGGCAAGGTGCTCGTGCAGTGGCAGTTCTCCCGCAAGGGCCACTGGGTCACGCTGCACAAGGCGAGCCGCAACGCGAACAAGCCGTTCACCTACACGCAGCGGCTCGCCAAGCCCGGGCGCTGGCGCGTGATCGCCCAGTACCGGGGCCAGAAGCCGTTCATGTCGGCGCGCTCCAGCCGCCTGCGCTTCAGCGCCCGCTGACGCCCAGCCGCCTCGCACCCGTCCCGGCGACGACGTACATTGCCTCGCGATGCGCCTGATCGTCGCCCGCTGCGAGGTCACCTACACCGGGCGGCTGACCGCCGTGCTGCCGGAGGCGCTGCGGCTGCTCATGCTGAAGTCCGACGGCTCGGTGATGGTGCACGCCGACACGGGGGGGTTCAAGCCCCAGAACTGGATGACGCCGCCGACGGTGATCGAGGAGGCGTCCGGCCACATCGTCGTGCGCAAGCACGCCGGGGCGACCGAGGACCGGCTCGACATCCGGATCACGGAGGTCCTCTCCGACGTCACGCACGACATGGGCGAGGCCGCCGAGCTGGAGAAGGACGGCGTCGAGCGGCACCTGCAGGAGGCGCTCGCCGGCGCGCCCTGGTTCTGCGGCGAGGGCTTTCGCCTCGTGCGCCGCGAGTGGCCGACGGACATCGGCCCCGTCGACCTCATGTGCCGCGACGAGGGGGACGGTTGGATCGCCGTCGAGATCAAGCGGGTCGCGACGATCGACGCCGTCGAGCAGCTCGCGCGCTACCTGGAGCGCATCCGGCTCGACCCGGCGATGCAGGACTGCCGCGGCGTGCTCGCCGCGCAGGTGATCAAGCCGCAGGCGCGGACGCTCGCCGAGTCGCGCGGGATCGCGTGCGTCGAGGTCGACCTGGCGATCGTGCGCGGCGAGCGCGAGCCCGAGCTCACGCTGTTCGGCTGAGGCCGTCCGCTACGTCAGCTTGAGGTCCTGGCGCAGCCGGTTGCGCGTCTCGCTGAGCAGCAGGACGACGAGGATGGCGACGATGCCGGCCGTGAGCGCCAGCGCGCTGAGGCGCTGCGCGGCGATGCCCCAGACGGCGATCGCGACGGTCGCGACGATGCGCTTGCGCGTGAGGCTGCCGATCATCGCGTAGCGGAAGCCGAGCTGGCCGAGCAGGTAGAGGACCGGGCCGCCGACGACGCACAGGCGCGCCGCGGTGCTGAGCACCTCGCGCGGATGACCGACGAGCAGATCGTCGCCGACGGCCGTCACGATGATGCCCGCGACGATCGGGATGTGCAGGTAGGTGAACGCGTCGCGGCCGAGCTTGCCGCGCTCCTCGTGACCCTGGAGGAACCGCTGCGAGCGCACCGCGACCTCGTCGAAGTAGAGCCACCAGAGCGCCGCGCTGCTGGTGAACGCGACGATCACCGCCGCCGCGCGGGCGCCGTCGATCGTCAGCTCCGATGCCGTCGCACCCGTCGCGACGATGCTCTCGCCGAGCGCGATGATGATGAACAGCTGGAAGCGCTCGGCGAAGTGGCCGCCCTCGATGCTCCACTCCTGCATGTCGAAGGCGCCGCGGCCGGGGAGCCAGTAGCGCGTCGCCGGGCCGAGGTAGTCGAGCGTCAGCGCGAAGACCCAGACGAGCGTGCGCGCCTCCCCGTCGAGCAGCGCACCGACGACCCAGGGCACGGCCGACAGCGCCGCCCATGCCGTCACGCGGATGAAGGTCTCGCGACCGCTGGCGCCGTGGCGCATCGACACCAGGCAGAACGTGTCCCGCGTCAGCTGCAGCGTCACGTAGGAGCCGGCGAACAGCAGTGCGCGGTCGCCGAAGGCATCCGGGATCGCGATCGCCATCCCGAGGCTGGCGAGCATGCAGAACATCAGCACCAGCCGCACGCCGACCCAGTCGGGGTCGAACCAGTTCACCATCCACGTCGTGTTGATCCACGCCCACCACACGACGAGCAGCAGGAAGGCGGTCTTCGCCGCGCCGGTCCAGCTGAGGTCGTGCAGCAGCAGGTGCGAGAGTTGCGTGACGGCGAAGACGTAGACGAGGTCGAAGAACAGCTCGAGGTTCGTCGTGCGCTGCTCGCCGCCGTCCTGCGCGCGCAGGCGCAGCGCGACCTTGTCGAGCCGGCGCTGCCCCGTGGTGCTCACGCCGCGCTCACGCCGCCGGCAGCGCGCCGGTGTTCGCCGGGCGGTAGCGCTGATCCCTCATCGCCGGTCCTCACGCCGGCAGTGTGGCTGAGAACGCCGCGAGCGCCGCGCTGCCGCGCACCGGCGGCCCGTGGCCGAACAGCGTCAGCTCCGGCTCCAGCGCGGCGAGCCGGCGCTCGCTGTCGCGGTTCTGCGCCGAGTCGTAGTTGAAGAGGTGCGGCGGCTGGCGCAGGCCCCACGCCGTCGTGAGGATGTTCATGTCGAAGAACACGTCGCCGCAGACGAGCACGCGGTCGCGCTCGCGCCAGAAGGAGACGTGCCCCGGGCTGTGCCCCGGCGTCTCGAGCACGACGAACCCGGGCCCGACCTCGTCGCCCTCGTGCAGCTCGCGCGCCGGCTCGACCTTCGGCGAGCCGCCGTAGATGGCCATCAGCGAGGCGCCGCGGCGCCCCGGGGCGATCTCCGCGCGACCGCGCCGCAGCGCCGACGCGTCGCCTGCGCCGACCCACACCGGGATGCCGAGGGTCTCGGCGACGCGCTTGGAGCCGCCCGCGTGGTCGTTGTGCACGTGGGTCAGCGCGTGCGCGGCGATCGGCCGGCCCTGGAGCTCGCGCAGCAGCTTCTTCGCGTGGACCACGAGGCCGGCGTCGATCAGCACGTCGCCGATCACGTAGGCGTTGATCCCCTGACGCGGGACGAGCGGGATCTGCCAGATGTCGTCGGCGAGCTGATGCACCGGGCGGACCCTACACCGGCGCCGCAGGGCCGCGGCACGCGTCATAGAGTTCGGCGCATGTCCGATCAGAGCACTGAGCAGCCGGTCCTCACCGAGCGCCTCGACAACGTCCTCCTCATCACGCTGAACCGCCCGCAGGCGCGCAATGCGGTCAACCGCGCCCTCGCCGAGGGCGTCGCGGCGGCGCTCGACGAGCTCGACGGCGACGATGCGCTGTCGCTCGGCGTCCTGACCGGCGCCGGCGGCGGATTCTGCGCCGGGATGGACCTCAAGGCCTTCGTCGCCGGGGAGAGCGCCTGGCACGCACGGCGCGGGTTCGCGGGCATCGTCCAGCAGCCCTCGCGCAAGCCGCTGATCGCGGCGATCGAGGGCTTCGCCGTCGCCGGCGGCCTGGAGATCGCGCTGGCCTGCGACCTGATCGTCGCGGCCAACGGCGCCAAGCTCGGGGTCCCCGAGGTCAAGCGCTCGCTGGTCGCCGCCGGCGGCGCGCTGCTGCGCCTCCCGCGCAAGCTGCCCTACGGCGTCGCGATGGAGCTCGCGCTGACGGGCGACCCGATCAGCGCCGAGCGCGGGTACGAGCTCGGTCTGGTCAACCGCCTCGCCGAGCCCGGCACCGCGGTCGACGTCGCACTCGAGCTGGCCGCCGCGATCGCGAAGAACGCCCCGCTCGCCGTCGCCGCCACGAAGCAGATCCTCGAGCAGCAGTGGGACTGGAGCGCCGAGGACTTCTGGTCCAGGCAGGGCGAGGTCTCCGGCCCCGTGTTCACCTCCGAGGATGCGCGCGAGGGCTCGATCGCGTTCGCCGAGAAGCGCGACCCGGTCTGGAAGGGCAGGTAGCGCGCCGGACGCATCTCGGGCGGGCTGTACAAGTGGTCCAGGTGGCTCTGTACGGACGGCCGAAATTTCGGACGTTGCGCGGCTGCGCGCCTACCATCGGCGCATGGGAGTGCGTGTCCCGCAGATCGTCGCGTTCGGCGGCGGCGGCTTCTCCATGGAGGCCGGCAATCCCCTGCTCGACGACTACGTGCTGTCGCTCGCCGGCCCGCGGCGGCGCCCGCGCGTGTGCTTCATCCCGACGGCCTCCGGTGATGCCGACCACTACGTCGTGCGCTTCTACCGCGCGTTCTCGCCTGCGCGCTGCGAGCCCAGCCACGTCTCGCTGTTCCGCCGCGACACCGGCGGCGGCGCGGTCGAGGGCGACCTCGAGGCCCACCTGCTGAACCAGGACCTGATCTACGTCGGCGGCGGGAGCGTCGTGAGCCTGCTCGGCGCATGGCGCGCCCACGGCCTGGACGCGATCCTCACGCGCGCCTGGGAGCGCGGCGTCGTGCTGTGCGGCCTCTCGGCGGGCTCGCTGTGCTGGTTCTCCGAGGCGGTCACCGCCTTCCATGGCCCGCCGCAGCGCCTCGACGGCCTCGGGATGCTGCCGTACTCGAACTGCGTGCACTACGACGGCGAGCCGGCCCGCCGCGAGGAGTACCACCGGTTCGTGCGCGACGGCATGCGGCCCGGCTACGCCGCAGAGGACGGGGCGGCGCTGCACTTCGTCGGTCACGACCTCGCGGAGGTCGTGACCTCGCGGGCCGGCCGCCGCGCCTACCGGGTCGAGGCGCGCCGCGGGACGGTGCGCGAGACGCCGCTCGACGCGCGCTACCTCGGCGACGAGGCGGCGCGCGAGCCGCTGCTGGCGACGGCCTGATGGCGCGCACGATCCTCGCGCTCGGCGGCGGCGGCTTCACGACGCCTCCGGGCGACCCGGCGCTCGACGAGCTCGTCCTCGAGCTGACCGGCCGGCGCGAGCCGCGCCTGCTGTTCCTGCCGACGGCCAGCGGCGACGCCGGCGACCAGGTCCACCGCTTCCTCGACGCCTACATGCACCGCGCCTGCCAGCCGAAGGTGCTCTCGCTGTTCAAGCTGCGCGACCAGCGCCTGCCGCTGCGCGACCTGATCCTGGCCCAGGACGCGATCTACGTCGGCGGCGGCTCGATGCGCAACCTCGTCGCGCTGTGGCGCGAACACGGGCTCGACGAGCTGCTGTACGAGGCCTGGGAGCAGGGCACGGTGCTCGCCGGCCTGAGCGCCGGGGCGATGTGCTGGTTCGAGCAGGGGCTCACGCGGTCGGCCGGCGCGCCGGCGCCGGCGCCGGGCCTGGGGTTCCTGTCGGGCTCGTTCTCGGTCCACCGCGACTCGGAGCCCGAGCGCCGGCCGGCGTTCCTCGAGGCGGTCGAGGCGGGCACGATGGAGCCCGGCTGGGCGGCCGACGACGGCGCGGGGATCGTCTTCGGCGCCGGGCATGTCGAGCGCGTCGTCAGCGCGCGGGCGGGCGCCGGCGTCTCACGCGTCGAGCTGGTGGACGGGATGGCCGTCGAGCGCGAGCTCGAGGTCGAGCGGCTCGGGACGCCCGGCACGCGCGTCCAGCAGGACGCCGCGGTGCGCGAGCTGCGCGCCGTGCGGGGCATGCGCGGCCGCGGGGTCGGCGCGCGGCGCTGAGCGCCGGTCACTCGCCCTGCACGGTCGCCAGCAGCGTGCGCGCGCCGCCGCGGTCGCGGTGCTCGCAGAGGTACAGGCCCTGCCACGTTCCGAGCGCGAGCCGCCCGGCGGACACCGGGAGCGTCAGCTCCGGGCCCGTCAGCACGGCCTTCGCGTGGGCGGGCATGTCGTCGGCGCCCTCGAGCGTGTGCGTCCAGGGGAAGTCCTCGGGCGCCAGCACGTCGAGCCAGCTGCGCAGATCGCGGCGCACGTCGGGCGAGGCGTTCTCGTTCAGCGTCAGCGACGCCGAGGTGTGCTGCAGCAGCAGGTGGCAGAGGCCGACGCGCAGCTCGCCGAGCTCGGGCAGCGCGCGCGTCACCTCGCGCGTTATCAGGTGCACGCCGCGCGGCTGGGCGGGCAGGACGATCTCGCGCTGGAGCCACATGACCGCCGACGCTAGTACACGCAGGACTTCGGGCCACGCGTACTAGTACACGCGGCCGTAAGTTCTGCGGGTTTCGGCGGCGCGCGCTCGCGCCTGATGCCCGTCGGCGTCCGGCCCCGTGCCACCGGCACGAAGCCGGAACACCGCCGACCCTCAGATCACGACCGCGCCCGCGCCGAATTCCACGCAGAACTTCGGGCCACGTGTACTAGCGCGCGACCCGGAACCCGAGGTTGCCGGTGGAGCTGTCCGGGGTGTTGGAGCTGCGCGCGTCGACGCGGTAGCGGTTGCAGTAGGAGGCGTGGCAGAGGTACGAGCCGCCGCGCATCACCCGCGCTGCGCCCGCGGGCGGTCCCTGCGGATCGACGCGCGGGCTGCGGGCGTACCATCCCGGGTCGAACCAGTCGGCCGTCCACTCCCAGACGTTGCCGGTCATCTGGTGCAGGCCGTGCCCGTTGGGCTCGAACGCGGTGACGGGCGCCGTGCCGGAATAGCCGTCGGCGACGGTGTTCCCCGCCGGGAATCGCCCCTGGAAGACGTTCATGCGGTGCTCGCCGGCGGGCTCGAGGTCGTCCCCCCAGGGGAAGCGGCGCTGCACGAGGCCGCCGCGCGCCGCGTACTCCCACTCGGCCTCGGTCGCCAGGCGCGAGCCGGTCCATGCGCAGAACGCCTGCGCGTCGTTCCAGGAGACGTGGACGACCGGGTGGTCGGGGCGATCCTCGACGGTCGTGTCCGGGCCCTCCGGGTGCGCCCAGTCGGCGCCCTCGACCTGGCGCCACCACTCCGCGCCGAGGACGGCGCGCGTGGGCGGGAAGTCCGCCGGCAGGAACATCGTGAAGACGAACGACCAGCCGAAGGTCTCGGCCTCGGTCCGGTGCCCGGTCGCGGCGACGAAGGCCGCGAACTGCGCGTTCGTGACGGCGCAGCGCCCGATCGAGAACGGGCTGACGACGACCGCGTGCGCCGGACCTTCGCCGTCGGCCGGGTACCCGTAGCGCTGGTCGGTGCCCATCGCGAAGGTTCCTCCGGGCAGCGCGACGAGCCGCTCGGTGAGCAGGTCGCCGGCGACGGGCGCCGCGGGTGGCGCGCCCACGGCGGCGGGGTCCGCAGGGGTCTCGCGGCCGGAGGCCGGGGCGCAGCAGCCGTCGGTCATGCGCAGATCATCGCTCAGACCGGCGGCCCGAGCAGCCGCGCGACGCGCATGTCGACGCGCGCCCCGTTCAGCGGGACGCCCTCGGCGTCGAGCAGCCGGCGCTGGCGCTCGCCCATCGCGAGCGAGCCGTCGGCGCGCACGACGCGGTGCCAGGGCAGCTGCGGGTCGCTGTTCGCGCGCAGCACGGTGCCGGTGAACCGCGGCGCCTGCGGACACAGGTCGCCATAGGTCGCGACGAAGCCCTGGGGGATCGCACGCACGCGCTCGACGATCTGCGCTGCCCGCGTGTCACTGCCCGCCATGCGCGGACGGTAGCGTCCGCGCATGCTCCTGCGCACCGGCACGTATTCCATCGTCGCGCGCGACGCGGCCAGCGGCGCGCTCGGCGTCGCCGTGCAGTCGCACTGGTTCGCCGTCGGCCCGATCGTCCCCTGGGCGCGCCCCGGCGTCGGGGCCGTGGCGACCCAGGCGACCGCCGAGCCCGCCTACGGGCCGCGGCTGCTCGATCTGCTCGAGGCCGGCACGCCCGCGCCCGACGCGCTGGCGCGGCTGCTCGCCGGGGACGAGTCGGCGCGCTTCCGGCAGGTGGCCGTCGTCGACGCCGAGGGTCGCGTGGCCGTGCACACCGGTGAGCGCTGCATCGCCCACGCCGGGGACCAGCAGGGCGACGGATTCAGCGCGCAGGCCAACATGATGGCCTCGCCGGATGTCTGGCCGGCGATGGCCTATGCCTTCGAATCGGCGCCGGGGAGCATCGCCCGGCGTCTCGCCGCCGCGCTCCACGCGGCCGAGGCGCACGGCGGCGACGTGCGCGGGCGCCAGTCGGCGGCGCTGCTCGTCGTGCCGCCCGTGGGGGAGGGGTGGGAGACCACCACGGACCTGCGGGTCGACGACAGCGACGAGCCGCTGGTGGAGCTCGATCGCCTGCTCGACCTGCGCGACGCCTACGAGCTGGCCAACGAGGGCGACGAGCTCGCGGGCGCGGGGCGCCACGTCGAGGCCGGCGACCGCTACACGCGGGCGAGTGCGCTGGCGCCGGACAACCACGAGCTGCTGTTCTGGGCCGGCCTCGCGGCGGCCCAGGCCGGCGACATGCCGACGGCGCTCAGCCGTGTGGAGCGCGCCATCGAGCTGCGGCCCTCGTGGCGAGAGCTGCTTGCGCGCCTGGAGCCCGACATCGCGCCGTCCGCCGCCGCGGTGCGCGACGCGCTGGGGTAGCCGGCATGCTCCGAGAGGAGCTGGTTGTACGCGCAACCGCCTGTGCTATGTTGCTTGCGCACGCAATTACAACCCTTCCAGAAGGAGCTCCCATGAGCGCAACGGACACCGCAGCCTGGACCCTCGACACCGTTCACTCGACTGCTGATTTCAGCGTGAAGCACATGGTCGTCGCGACGTTCCGCGGCACGTTCGACACGATCGAGGCCACGCTCGAGTACGAGGGCGACACGCCGAAGATCACCGGCACCGTGCCGGTCGCAAGCGTCGTCGTGAAGGACGAGAACCTCCAGGGCCACCTCCAGTCGCCGGACTTCTTCGACGCCGAGCGCACGCCGAACATCACGTTCGCCTCGACCGGCGTACGTCGCATCGACGGCGGCCCCGCCGTCGAGGTCGACGGCGACCTGACGATCAAGGGCACCACGAACCCCGTCACCGCGACCGGCTACATCACCGAGCCGACCGAGGACATCGCCGGCAACACCAAGGTCGGCGTCGAGCTGACCACGGTCATCGACCGCACGGCGTTCGGCCTGAACTGGAACGCGCCGCTGCCCAAGGGCGGATTCGCCGTCGACAACGACGTGACCCTGACCGTCAACCTCGAGTTCGCCGCCGCGCAGGCGTAGAGCGATGCGCGTCCTCGGCATCTCGGGCAGTCTGCGACGCGAGTCGCACAACACGCGGCTCCTGCGCGCGTCGGCGGCGCTGCTGCCGGCGGATGCCGAGCTGACGATCCTCGACCCTGAGCTCCTGCGGGCGATCCCGCCCTACGACGACGACATCCAGTCGTCGGGGGCGTCGCCGTGGGCGGTCCGCGCGCTGCGCGAGATGGTCGCGCAGTCCGACGCCGTCCTGTTCGCCACGCCGGAGTACAACAGCTCGATCCCGGGGGTCCTGAAGAACGCCCTCGACTGGGTCTCGCGCCCGCTGGCGAGCAGCCCGCTGAAGGGCAAGGACGTCGGCGTCCTCGGCGCCAGCACCGGCATGTTCGGCGCGGTCTGGGCGCAGGCCGAGCTGCGCAAGGTGCTGGCGGCGATGGGCGGCCGCGTGGTCGACCGCGAGCTTCCGGTGATGAGCGCGGCCGACGCGTTCAGCCCCGCGGGGGACGTGCTGGCCGACGCGGCCCAGCACGAGCAGCTCGCCGAGCACGTCGCCGCGCTGGTCGCCGCAGCGCGCGTCAGCGGCGAGCTGAAGCAGGCCGCCTGACCGACGCGACCCGAGCCGTCCTCAGCGGCGGCTCGGGCACGCGCCAGCTCAGCTGGCCGGTCCGGCAGCGCCCGAACCTGCGGCTGATGCCCCAGGCGCTGGTGACGCCGTAGGCGCCGCCGGTGCTCGTGAAGCGCCCGCTGACGTGGAAGCGCAGGTGGGTCAGGTTGCGGTCGCTGCCCGCGGCGATGAGGCTCAGGGAGCCGTCCGAGCTGAGCGCGTGCGCGTAGCCCGGGCGCAGCGCATTGAGCGTGACCTTCCAGGTACGGCCACGTGCGCAGCGCATGACGAACGCGGCCGTCACGTGCGTGACCGAGATGCCGTTCGGGGCGACGACGAGGTGGATCGCGTGCGTCGTCGTGCGGATGTTCCCCGTATAGGCGCCGGGCCGGACCGGGAGCACGCGCGGGGCGGTCGGCCCCGGCGTCGGCGTCAGCGGGGCCTGGACTCCCGGCGACGCCGCGGGCGCCGGCAGCAGCGGGGGCGGCACGGTCGCCGTCGTGGCGCACACCTGTACGCCCGCGCCGGCCAGCGCCTGGCAGAGGTTCACGCGGCCGTAGGCCCACTGCGTGCCAGTCCCGGCGACACGGTCGCTCGTGGCGAACAGCCGCCGCGCGACGTCGTCGTTCGTGAAGCCGTTCGCGTTCGCGTCGCTCGTGCGCGGCCAGATCATCCCCGCGACCGCGGCGACGATCGGCGCCGAGAACGAGGTGCCGTCGCCCCAGCCGTAGGGGGTCGTGGGGGTGCGCGAGAAGTTCGACGGCGTGAGCGGCAGCGTCGAGAGGATCCCCTGGCCGGGCGCGGCGAGCTGCACCCATGCGCCGTACTGCGAGAACGAGGCGCGCTGGTCGGCGTCGTCGAGCGCGCCGACGGCGATCGCGTCCGCGTCCGCGGCCGGGTAGCTCGGCGTCTGCGTGCCGTCGTTCCCCGCGGAGGCGATCACGAGCGCGTTGTGGTTCCAGGCGTACGTCACCGCCTGGTCGACGACCGCCGAGTAGTAGGCGTTGCCCTGGCTGACGTTGATGACCTGGGCACCGTTGTCGGTCGCCCAGACGATCGCCGAGGCCAGCGCGCTCGCGGTCGCCGTCTCCCCGTCGAGGATGCCGTCGGTGGTGTCCTTGACGTCGAGCAGCGTCGCGCTCGGATCGACGCCGGCGATGCCGGTCGCGTCGTTCCAGCCGGCGCCGACCAGCCCGGCGATGAACGTCCCGTGGCCGACGTGGTCGGTCTGGTCGCCGCTGCCGAGCAGGACGTGGGCCGCGACCTTGCCCGTGAGGTCGGGATGGTTCGCGTCGATCCCGGTGTCGATGATCGCGATCTTCACGGCCGGCGATCCGGTCGTCTGCGCCCAGCCGAGCGGCGCGTCGACGTCGGCGCCGGGCAGGATGGCGGGCGCCCCGCCGAACGCGGGCGCCAGCGTGGCGGCGTCGTTCTGCAGGTACCACTGGCGGCTGAAGAGCGGGTCGTCGGGGATCGCGCAGGCCGCGTTGCCGGCGCAGCTCGCGTGGTCGACGCGCAGGACGGCGTCCGGCTCCACGTAGGCGACACCCGGCTGCGCGCGCAAGCGCTCGAGGGTCGCGCCCGCGCCGGCCGCCGGCACGTCGACGACGGCGGCGTGGAGCGGATCGAGCGCGGCGCGCAGCGTCACCGCGCGGTCGGCGCGCAGGCTGTGCAGCGCGCGCGCGGCGCGCGCCGGCGCGAGGCCGACGACGTAGCGCCCGCCGGCGTCGGCCGGGGCCGTGGCGGGCTGTGGATCGGGCGCCGCGCGCAGCGGCGCCTGCGTGGCGGCGCGCGCCGTCGCGGGGGCGAGGGCGAGCAGCAGCGCAGGCAGGAGGGCGAGGCGCGACGTCTGGACCGGCATCACCCGCCCGATCGGCAGATCGAGCGGAAGGCTTGACCCGGGTCTAGCGCTCGCCGGGCAGCTTCTTGGGGTACGCCGAGACGGGAATCGCCGGATCCAGCGCGGTGGCGAGGATGCGGTTCTGCTCGGCGTTGTGGGCGGCGGGATAGCCCTCGCCCGGTGAGGCGCGCTCCGGACGGCCCACGAACCCGAACTCGAGCTCCTCGGGCATGATCTGCATGAGGCGCGGGAACATGTGCGCGCGGGCGCCCATGTTGCGCGGCTCCTCCTGCACCCACAGGACCTCGTGGAGGTTGGGGTAGGTGGCGATCAGCGCGCGGATGTCCTGCTCGGGGAACGGGTAGAGCAGCTCGACGCGCCCGATGGCGACCGACTCGTTGCCCTCGCGCAGCTTGTGGCCGACGAGGTCGTAGTAGACCTTGCCCGTGCAGAGCACCAGGCGCGTGACCTTCTCGGCGGGCACGCGCGGCTCGCCCAGCACGGGGAAGAACTGCGTCTCGCTGAGGTGCTCGATGCGGTTCGTCGCCTGCGGCAGGCGCAGCAGCGACTTCGGCGTCATGACGACGAGCGGGCGCTGCTTGCCGATCAGCGCCTGGCGGCGCAGCAGGTGGAAGTACTGCGCCGGCGTCGTGAGGTTCGCGACGCGGATGTTCCCCTCGGCGGCGAGCTGCAGGAAGCGCTCCAGGCGCGCGGAGGAGTGCTCGGGCCCGGAGCCCTCGTAGCCGTGCGGCAGCAGCAGCGTCAGGCGCGAGGTCTGCCCCCACTTGGCCAGGCCGCTGACGATGAACTGGTCGATGATCACCTGGGCGCCGTTGCCGAAGTCGCCGAACTGCGCCTCCCAGAGCACGAGCGTCTCGGGCGACTCCTGCGAGTAGCCGTACTCGAAGCCCAGGCAGGCGGCCTCCGAGAGCGGGCTGTTGTGCAGCTCCATCGGCGCCTGCGCCTCGCGCAGGTGCTGGATCGGCGCGAACGTCTGGCCCGTCTTGGAGTCGTGCAGCACCATGTGGCGCTGGCTGAAGGTGCCGCGCTCGGCGTCCTGGCCCGTCAGGCGCAGCGGGACGCCCTCGACGAGCAGGGAGGCGAAGGCCAGCGCCTCGGCCTGCGACCAGTCGATGCCGCCGTCGGGCCCGACGGCCTCGCGCTTCTTCTCGAGCTGCTTGACGAGCTTGGGGTGGACGTTGAAGCCCTCGGGCGCCGTCAGCAGCTCGTCGTTGAGCGTGCGCAGCAGGTCGGCCGGGACGGCCGTCTGCACGGGCGGGCTCTGGGTGCGGTCGAGCTGGTACTCGCCCGTGGGCTGCTCGACGGTGCCCGCGTCCTGGGCGGCCTTGATGTGCGCCTTGAGCTCCTGATGGCGACGGGTGAGGTCGTCCCAGACGTCCTGCTGCCAGGCGTCGACCTCCTCCCTGGTGACCACGCCGCGCTCGATCAGGCTGGTGGCGTAGAGGTTCGCGACACGCTCGTGGCGCTTGATCTCGACGTACATCTCGGGCTGCGTGTACGCCGGCTCGTCGGCCTCGTTGTGGCCGAAGCGCCGATAGCCGATCAGGTCGATCAGCACGTCGTGGCCGAACTCCTCGCGGAAGGCCATCGCGAGTTGCACCGCCGCGATGCAGGCCTCGACGTCGTCGGCGTTGACGTGGATGATCGGGACGTCGAAGCCCTTGGCGAGGTCCGAGGCCCACTGCGTCGAGCGCGAGTCCTCGAAGTCGGTCGTGAAGCCGATCTGGTTGTTCTGCACGATGTGCAGCGCGCCGCCGACCTGGTAGCCGTCGAGGCCCTGCAGGTTCAGCGACTCGGCGACGATGCCCTGGCCGGGGAAGGCCGCGTCGCCGTGGAGCACGATCGGCACCGCGGCGCTCGGGTCGCGGTGGGCGATCGCCTCGCCGCGGTCGGTCTGGGCGGCGCGCGTCGCGCCGAGGACGACCGGATTGACGAACTCCAGGTGGCTCGGGTTCGACTCGAGGTTCACGAGCACGGTCCCGTCGCCGTCGCGCAGCTCGTACTCCTTCGTGAAGCCGTGGTGGTACTTCACATCGCCCGTCCCGCCCTGCGGGATCTCGGTGACGGCCTTGACGACCTCGACCGTCGAGGTGCCCTCGAACTCGCCGAAGATCGTCTCGTAGCGGCGGCCGAGGTTGTGTGCGAGGACGTTCAGGCGGCCGCGGTGGGCCATGCCGATGACGACCTCGCGCGCACCGGCGCGCGCCGACAGCTCGATCGCCTCGTCGATCATCGGCACCGTCATGTCGAGGCCCTCGATCGAGAACTGCTTCTGCCCGAGATAGGCCTTGTGCATGAAGCGCTCGAGCGCGTCGACGGAGATCAGGCGGCGCAGCAGCCAGCGCTGGCGGTCGGCCTCGAGCGGCGTGCGGAACGTCCCGCTCTCGACGTGCTCGCGCAGCCAGACGCGCTGGCGGTGGTTGGAGATGTGCTCGATCTCGTAGGCGATCGTGCCCGTGTAGGTCTCTCGCAGGTGCGGCAGCGCGTCCTCGAGGGTCTCGCCGGCGACGTACGTGCGCAGGATCTTCGTCGGGATGCGCCGCATCAGCGCGGGCGTCAGATGCACGGTGTCCGGGTCGAGCGCGGGGTCGCCGAGCGGGGTGGAGCCGAGCGGGTCGAGGTCGGCCGCGAGGTGCCCGTTCGTGCGATAGGCCTTGACGAGCGACGTCGCCGCCTGCACGGCCTGCATGAGGACGAGGTCGTCGCCGGATGCCGTCTCCGCCCGCCCGCCGGCCGGCGCGGCGCCCGGGGCGCCCGCCGCGAGCTGCGGCTCGGGCGGCTGGGGCACGGGCCCGAGCTGCGCGCCGAGGTCGCCGAAGATGCCCTCGTAGAACCCGTGCTCACCCTGCAGGTAGCCCTCGACGGTCTGCAGGAAGCGACCCGACTCCGCGCCCTGGATGATGCGGTGGTCGTAGGTCGAGGTCATCGTCATGACCTTCTCGGCGCCGAGCAGCGCGCCGACGTTGCCGAGGCCGACCGGGTAGGCGATCGAGCCGGTCGCGACGATCGTGCCCTGGCCGACCATCAGGCGCGGGACCGAGCCGACGGTGCCGATGCCGCCCGGGTTCGTCAGCGAGATGTTGGCGCCCTGCAGGTCGTCTGCCGACAGCGTGTTCGTGCGCGCCTTGTCGATCAGCGCGTCGAAGGCGGCCTTGAACTCCGTGAAGGTCATGCGCCCGGCGTCGCGGATCACCGGCACCATCAGCGTGCGCGAGCCGTCCTTCTTCTCGACGTCGACCGCGATGCCCAGGTTGACGGAGCCGTCGTCGATGCGCTGGGGCCTGCCGTCGGTCTCGGCGAAGTGGTGCGCCATCACGGGCATCGCGTCGGCGGTCGCCCTCGCGATCGCGTAGGCGATGAGGTGGGTGAAGGAGACCTTCAGCCCGGCCTCCTTGAGCTGCCTGCGGCGCCCGTCCATCTGCGTCACGGTCATCGTCCGGAACGACGTGGCCGTCGGGATCGACCGGCTCTCGTCCATGTACTTGGCGAGCATCGCCGCGGCGCCGCGGATCGGCTGGGCGTTCGCCGCCGCGGCCGGAGCCGGCACGCCGTCCTTCGCCGCCAGCACGTCGGCCTTCGTGACGCGTCCGCCGGGACCGCTGCCGCTGACGGCGGCGAGGCTGACGCCCTCGGCCGCGGCGACGCGCGCCGCGACAGGGGAGACCTTGAGGCCGTCCGGACTCGGCGGGGCGGCCGCCGGGGCCGGCGCGGCCCCGTTGCCGCCGGATGCGGGCGCCGCGGGTGCGGCGGCGCCGGCGCCCAGGCGCATCCGCGCGATGACCTGGCCGACCGTGACCGTCTCGCCCTCGGCGGCGAGCAGCTCGGTGATCACGCCCGCGGCCGGGGCCGGGAGCTCGACGTCGACCTTGTCGGTCGAGATCTCGACGATCGTGTCCCCGTCGGCGACGGCGCTGCCGGCCTCGACGTGCCACTCGAGCAGGGTGCCCTCGGTGACGGACTCGCCGGCGCCGGGCGTGACGATGTCGACGATCTCGCCCTCGGCCTCCGCGGCCGGTGCTGCGGCCGCCGGGGGCGGGGTGGCCGACGCGCCGTTGCCGTCCACGGCGTCGGGCGCCGCGGGCGCGGCCCCGTCGGCAGGCTGGATCTCGGCGAGGACCGCGCCGACCGTGACCGTGTCCCCGTCGCTGAAGTGGGTCCTCACGACGGTGCCGGCGACCGGCGAGGGAACCTCCGCGTCGACCTTGTCGGTCGAGATCTCGACGAGCGTCTCGCCCACCTCGACGCGGTCGCCCTCGGCCTTGTGCCACTCGAGGACGGTGCCCTCGGTCACCGACTCGCCCATCGCCGGGAGCGTGACCTGGACTGTGGTGGAGACCGCCATTGGAAGAGACCGCCGTTGCGTGAAAGGTGTGTGGCGAGGCCTTCAGCCTCACCTGCGGAGATCGGGCCGGCATCCCCACCGTCCCGGCCAGCCTTCGGCCTCGGAATTGACTCTAGCGTGCGCGCGGCGCGGGGGTCGTGGGTGCAGGAGCGCTGGCAGACGGGCGTTCGATCACCGGTTGCGCAGCGTCGCCGAGCGCGGCGCGCCGCCGCTCCTCGCGCACGAACTCATAGGACCCGAAGAACGGCGCGATGCCCCCCAGGACGCTGACCGCGAAGGCCGTCCGCATCGGCACCACGCGTGCGCGCAGGGCCGCGAGGATGAGGATCACCATCAGGATCCAGCCGACGCCGTGCGTGAACCCGAAGACCATCTCCTCGGTCGCCAGCCCCGGGACGAGCCAGACGATCAGCAGGCACGTGTAGATCGTCGAGTGGGCGAAGGAGAGGCGCTTGAGCGTCGGGAACGACAGGCTCACGACGGGGCTCCGTCGAGCAGCTCGGCCATCCGGCGCAGCGGCTCGTCGGCCTCGTCGGGCCACTGCGCGACGTCGGCCGGCCACCAGGCGTAGGTGTCGTGCTCGTGGTCGGGGGTGACCTGCGCCCCCGCCGCGAGCCACGCCTGCCCGATGAACATGCTCATGCCGTGCGGCAGCAGCACGAGCGCCTCGCCCAGCACGCGCTCGGGGGCGACCGACCATTCCTCGTCCAGTTCGCGCACGAGGGTCTCGAACGGGCTCTCGCCGAGGTCGACCGCGCCGCCGGCGCCGAGCGCCCAGCGGCCGGGCCAGGACGCGAGCCACGCCGCGCGGCGCCCGGCGAGCCAGCGTCCCTCCGCGTCGCGCACGGCGCACAGCGCGGCCATCGAGCCCGAGGCATCGCCCTCCACCAGGCGCAGCGCCCAGCGCGCGGGCTGCAGGTCGATGGTCAGGCGCCCGTCCGCGTCGAGCTCGTGACCGACGAGCCGCGCGCTCCAGCCGTCGTGGCTCGGCGAGCCGCGCTCGGCGAGCGCCGCGACGGCGGCGTCCGCGGCCGCCGTGCGCTCGGCAGGTGGCGCGTAGCGCTCCTGCGACCAGCGTGCCGTGACCTGGTCGCTCGACCAGGGTCCGCGGGCGAGGATGCCGGGCACGGTGCTCATCTGTGATACAGGCTACGAGCACGGAGCCGTGACGGACGCATAGGGTCGGGGCCATGAGCGGGCAGCGGGTCAGGAACCGGTGGGGGTGGGGCTTCGAGGACGCCGTGATCCCGGCGGCGGAGGCGCGTGCCGGGGCGCCGCACGTGAGCGCGCTGCTCGGCGTCCCGGCGGGTGAGCTCGAGGAGCCGGTCGCGCTCGACGACGCCACGCTGCCGGCGGCGCGGATCGCCCCGCCGGCCGGCCCGCTGGGCGCGATCTGCTCGCAGGAGCCGGCGGCGCGCGCACTGCACGCCTACGGCAGGTCCTACCTGGACACGATCCGCGCGTTCCGCGGGAGCTACGAGCATGCGCCGGACGTCGTGGCGTGCGTGCGCGACGAGCACGACGTCGAGGCGGTCCTCGAATGGGCGGCGGGGGCGAACGCCGCGGTGATCCCCTACGGCGGCGGCACGAGCGTCGTCGGCGGGGTGGAGGCGCGTGTGCCCGCGCGCTTCGACGGGGTCGTCGCGCTCGACGTCGGTGGGCTCGACGCGCTGCACGAGGTCGACGCGGTCTCGCGCGCGGCGCGCATCGGCGCGGGCGCGAGCGGCCCGCGGCTGGAGGAGCAGCTCGGCGCGCACGGGCTGACCATGCGCTTCTACCCGCAGTCCTTCGAGCTCTCGACGCTCGGCGGCTGGATCGCCACGCGCGCCGGCGGGCACTTCGCCACCGGGCCCACGCACATCGACGACCTCGTCGAGAGCGTGCGCGCGATCACGCCCCGCGGGGCGTGGGAGTCCCGTCGCCTGCCCGGGTCCGGCGCGGGCCCGAGCCCCGACCGCATGCTGATCGGCTCGGAGGGGATCCTCGGCGTCATCACCGAGGCATGGATGCGCGTGCAGCCGCGCCCGCAGCACCGCGCCGGGCGCACCGTGCGCTTTCCGGGCGTCCTCGCCGGTGCCGAGGCGGTGCGCGCGATCGTCCAGTCGGGCCTGCGGCCGGCGAACTGCCGGCTGCTCGACGAGCTCGAGGCCTTCCAGACCGGCGCCGGCGACGGCACGCACGCCGTCGTCGTGCTCGGCTTCGAGTCCGTCGACCACCCGGTCGAGCACGAGCTGGCGCGGGCGCTCGAGCTCGCGCGCGAGCACGGCGGCACGCCGGACCCGCCGCCGGAGGGCGCGGGCGGCGGCTCCGCCGGGGCCTGGCGCGAGGCGTTCCTGCGCATGCCCTACCTGCGCGACATGCTCATGCGGCTGGGGATCCTCAGCGACACGTTCGAGACCGCGATCACGTGGGAGCGCTTCCCGGCCTTCCACGCGTCGGTGACGGGCGCGGTGCGCGAGGCGCTCGGTGAGCCGTGCCGGGTCACCTGTCGCTTCACGCACGTCTACCCCGACGGGCCCGCGCCCTACATCACCGTGATCGCCCCCGCGCGGCGCGGCGACGAGATCGCCCAGTGGCACGAGATGAAGCAGGCGGCCGGCGACGCGATCATCGCCGGCGGCGGCACGATCACCCACCACCACGCGGTCGGGCGCGACCATCGCCCGTGGTACGACCGCCAGCGCCCGGACGTCTTCGCCGCTGCGCTGACCGGGGCGAAGGCGGCCGTGGACCCCGCGGGGCTGCTCAATCCGGGCGTGCTTCTGCCCTGAGGCGCGGGGCGCCGCGCGGGCGCATGACGAGCGCTCCCGCGAGGAAGCCGACGGCGCCGATGAACGTTCCGGCGGCGGCGGCCGAGGCGTTCTGGAGCTGCCCCGAGTCCGGGTTGACATAGGCGCCCAGCGCCGAGATGCCGAAGGCGATCGACCCGAGCATGTTCAGCCAGGCCGACCACCACGTTCGAGAGTCGGGGTCCGCGAGGTGCCGGCGCCTCGTCGTCGCGACGAGCGCGAGCGCGCTGGCGACGAGGAAGCACACCGAGCCGAAGGCGTCCGGGCGCCAGATGAGCCTGTTCTCCTGTGCGGCGCTGAGCCCGACGATCAGCGCGGAGCCGGTGCTGATGTTGAAGAAGAAGGTGCCGATCGCCTGGATGCCCGCCGCCCACCAGTCCTGCCACTCCCCGGGCCGGCGCCATGCGCCCAGCTCGCGTGCGGCCCACTGGGTCACGCCGCCGCCGGTGAAGAAGATCGAGCCGATGAAGTACGTGGCGTTGTCCGCGGTCACGCCGACGGCCTGCGCGTAGCCGGGCGCCGCGCCGAGCGCGAACAGCAGCGCGCCGAACCCGAAGAGGCGCGCCTCGCGGCGTTGCAGGCCGATGGGGGTGAGCTGGAGAGTGTGCTTCATGCCGGGCGCGGGAACCGTAACGTGGCAGTGGACCTCAGGCTTGACAGACTATGTGAGTGAGTGCATACTCACACCTGTCGCATGGCATCCCACCCTCAGACACTCCGCAAGCTCCAGACCGCCGACGAACGTCGCGAGGACGTGCTGCTCGCGGCGCTGCCGCACTTCGCCGTGAAGGGCTACTACGGCACTCCCACGACGGAGATCGCGCGCTCGGCCGGCATCTCGCAGGCCTACCTGTTCCGGCTCTTCCCGACCAAGGAGGAGCTGTTCATCGCCGTCGCCGAGCGCTGCATGGACGCGGTCCGCGAGGCGTTCCGCCGCGCGGCCGCGCCGCATGCCGGCGACGAGGACGCGATGTTCTCGGCGATGGGCGACGCCTACGGGACGCTGCTCGCCGACCGCGACCTCCTGCTCATGCAGCTGCAGTCCTACGCGGCGTGCCAGGAGCCCGCGATCCGCGAGGCCGTGCGGCGCCACTACGGCCTGATCGTGGACATGGTCCGCGAGACGACCGGCGCCGGCCAGGAGCGCGTGAGCGCCTTCTTCGCCACGGGCATGCTGCTGATGGTGGTCGCCGCGATGGGTGCCCACGAGCTGGACACGGCCTGGGCCGTCGGCCTGATGGCCGGCATCGACAGGGACTGCTGACCCCTCGAAGGACGAAAGGACCGCACGATGAGTTCCGACGCGCCAACTGTGAGTAAGCAATCACACACTACGTTCCCCCTCGCGACGTTCCTGATCGTCTCGGCGGCCCTCTTCATGGTGACCCTCGACAACCTCGTCGTCACGACCGCACTGCCGTCGATCCGGATCGACCTGGGCGCGACGCTCGAGTCGCTCGAGTGGACGGTCAACGCCTACACGCTCGCCTACGCCGTCTTCCTGCTCACCGGCGCGGCGCTCGGCGATCGCTTCGGCCGCCGGCGTGTCTTCACGCTCGGGCTCGCGCTGTTCACCGCCGCCTCGGCCGGCGCCGCGCTCGCCCCGAGCACCGGTGCGCTCGTCGCCGCGCGCGCCCTGCAGGGCGTCGGGGCGGCGATCATCACGCCGCTGACGCTGACGATGCTCTCCGACGCCGTCGCCCCGGAGCGCCGCGGCCTGGCGATCGGCCTGTGGTCCGGCGTCAGCGGCCTGGGCGTCGCGCTCGGCCCGGTCGTCGGCGGCGCGATCGCCGGCGGGATCTCGTGGCACTGGATCTTCTGGGTGAACGTGCCGATCGGCGTCGTGCTCGTGCCCGCCGCCCGCGCGCGCCTCGCCGAGAGTCACGGCCCGAACACGCGACTGGACCTGCGCGGCGTCGGCCTGGCAGGAGCCGGCCTGCTGGCGCTCGTCTTCGGCATCGTGCGCTCCGGTGCGCTGGGCTGGACGAGCGCACCGGTGATCGGCTCGATCGCCGCCGGCATCGCCCTGCTGGCCGGCTTCCTCGCCTGGGAGGCGCGCGCCGCCGAGCCGATGCTGCCGCTGCGCTTCTTCCGCAGCCGCACGTTCTCGGCGACGAACGTCGTGTCGTTCGCGATGTTCTTCGGGGTCTTCGGCTCGATCTTCTTCCTCAGCCAGTACTTCCAGACCGTGCAGGGTCTCTCCCCGCTGCAGTCCGGGCTGCACACCCTGCCGTGGACGGCGATGCCGATGATCGTCGCGCCGATCGCCGGGCTCCTGTCCGACCGCATCGGGGCCAGGCCGCTGATGGCCGCGGGGCTGGCGCTGCAGGCGATCGCGCTGACGTGGATCGCGGCGGTCGCGGGCGTCGACACGCCGTACGCGACGCTCGTCCCGGCCTTCGTGCTGGGTGGGGCGGGCATGGGACTCGTCTTCGCGCCCGCCGCCAACGCCGTCCTGTCGTCGGTGCGCCCGCAGGAGGCCGGCCAGGCCTCGGGTGCGACGAACACGATCCGCGAGCTGGGCGGGGTCCTGGGGATCGCCGTCCTGGCGACCGTCTTCAGCAGCGCGGGCGGCTACCTGTCGCCACAGGACTACGTCGACGGGATGACCGCCGCGCTGCCGATCGGCGCCGCGGTGCTGGCCGTCGGCACGGGCGCCGCGCTGCTGGTTCCCGGTCGGCGGCGCGCGTCCCGTGCGACAGTGGCGCTCGACCGGGAGGCGCCGCTACCCTCCGTGTCGTGAGCGGCTTCGAGTCGAAGAACCTCGCTGCGATCCGGGCGGCCCTCGACCATCACAACGCGGACTGCCCGGTCCCGGCGAACGCGATTCTGCTCAACCCGGTCGATCACGAGCTGATGGGCTGGGACGAGCTGTGGGGCCTCCCGGTGCTGCCCGATGAGCGCGTCGCCACCAAGCGCGTGCGGATCCAGTGCGACGGGTCGGCGTTCGGGATCGAGGACCAGGTCGCCGACGCGGTCTCGAGCCCGAACGAGCTGCCCGTCGTCGTGCCGGTCGGGCCGGCCTGGGACGACGACGATGCCGAGACCGACCCGGACGCGCCGCCGTTCTGATCGAGGTCACCCACTTCACCGACCCGGCCTGTCCGTTCGCGTTCTCCGCCGAGCCCGTGCGATGGCGGCTGCGCTGGCACTACGGCGAGCAGCTGCGCTGGAAGACGCGGATGATCGTCCTGACCCGCGAGCTCGGGGAGGCCGAGAGGCTCGCCGAGGGCGCGCCGACGCTCCAGCGCCTGTACGGGATGCCGATCGACCCGGCGCCCTACGCCCGGCCCGTCTCCTCCGAGCCGGCCTGCCGCGCGGTCGTCGCGGCGCAGCGCAACGTGCCGCGTTCCGCGGAGGCGCTCCTGCGCCGGCTGCGGGTGCGCGTGATGGCCGGGGGGCTGCTCGACGATCCGCAGCTGATCGCGGCGGCGGCCGCCGACGCCGGCATCGACGCCGACGAGCTGACGCGATGGTCCGCCGCACCGGAGGTCGAGGCGGCGCTGGGAGAGGACATCCAGGCGGCGCGCACACCCGCTCCGGCTGCCCACGCGCTCGACCACAAGCTCGGTGGCCCGCCCGGGCGGCGGCGCTACACGACGCCGAGCTACGAGCTGCGCCGCCCGGGCGCCGGCGGCGTCGTCGTCGTGCCCGGGTTCAACCCGGTCGAGGCGTACGAGACGGCGATCGCGAACCTTGCGCCCGAGCTGGAGCGCCGGCCGCGACCGCAGCGCGTCGAGGACCTGCTCGCCTGGGCCGGCGAGCCGCTCGCGACCGCGGAGGTCGTCGCGGTGATGCAGGACGAACCGGCCGCCGTGCGCACCGCGCTGAGCCGGGTCGCCCGCGCCGAACCGGTTGGCGCCGACGCCTACTGGACCCTCTCCTAGACGACCTCGAGCCGGCGGCCGAACGCGCGGGCGAACAGCTCGACCTCGCGCGCGGCCGCCCAGCGCGGGACGGTCGCGTCGCCGTCGGCGACGAGCTCAAGCCGCACGGCGTCGCCGGCGGCGTGCGCGCGGACCTCGCGCACGATCTGGTCGCGGCTGCGCTCCAGGTCCTCGCCCAGGCGCAGCAGCACCGCGCAGCGGTCCAGCAGTGCGTCGTCGCCGGGCTGCGCGAGCGCCTCGAACGGCCCGAGCGCCGGCATGCCCTTGCGGTGGTAGCGCACCACCTGGCCGATCAACGCGACCTCGCGCGGCGCGAAGCCGGGCAGTCCCGTGTTGAGGATCAGGTAGCGCGAGTGCTTGTGGTGGTCGTCGTAGTCGACGACCACGCCGACGTCGTGCAGCAGGCACGCGGCCCACAGAAGCTCGCGCTCGGCGGGGTCGCCCGCGTGCACGCCGGCCGCGGCGAGCTGGTCGAACAGGCCGAGCGCGAGCCCGGCGACGTGCCGGGTGTGCGCCGCGTGCGGGTCGTACTGCGCGGCGAGGTTCAGGACGCTGGCGCGCCGGACGTCGTCGAAGAGCGGCCCGTCCCCCCCGGTCAGCGTGCGCTCGAAGAAGACGCCCTCGCGCAGGCCGGCCTCGGTCGCCTCGATGCCGGCGAAGCCGCCGGCCTCCAGCACCGACTGCACGACGACGGCGCCGGCGAGCACGATGTCCGCGCGCGCCGGCTTGATGCCGGGGGTCCGCGCGCGCTCGGCGACGGGCACGCGCGCGAGGTGCTCGACGAGCTCGTCGAGCACCGCGCGTTCGATCAGGAAGCCCTGCACGCCGAACTCGGGGACGTCGTCCATCCGCTGCGCGGTGGCGGCGAGGTTGCGCACCGTGCCGCCGACGCCGACGATGCGTGCGCCGCAGCCGGCCAGCCAGTCGGCCCGCTCGAGCTTGCGCAGGACGTGCTCGCGCAGGCGCCCGAGCGCCTTCGCGCTCTGCGGCTCGTCGCCCGGGAGGAAGCGCTCGGTCATCCGCACGGCGCCCAGGCGCCAGGAGTCGACGTCGAGCTGATGACGTCCGGCGACGTGCACGAGCTGCATCGAGCCGCCGCCGAGGTCCAGGACCGCGCCGTCGCGCAGGTCGGTCGAGTTGATCGCGGCGAGGTAGCCGCAGCGCGCCTCCTCCTCACGCGACAGCACGCGCACCGGGAGGCCGGACGCGGCACGTGCGCGCTGGAGGAAGCTCGCGGAGTTCGAGGCCTCGCGGATCGCGCTCGTGGCGACCGCATCGACCTCGCCCGGTGTCAGCCCGGCGGCCTCGCAGAAGTGCGCGAACACCGTGATCGCCGCGATCGCGCGAGCGATGCCGTCCTCGCCGAGCGCGCCCGTCTCGTCCATCCCGGCGCCGATGCGCACCGGCTCGTAGATCTCGTCGGTGCGCTTCCACCAGCTGCCCAGGCCGCCGGGAACGGCCGCGTGCGAGCTGAAGACGACGAGCCTGAAGGAGTTCGAGCCGAGGTCGACGACCGCCAGCCGGGCCTCGCCGTCAGGGCGCAAACGCGAGCAGCTCGATGCGGTAGCCGTCCGGGTCGCGCACGAAGCACAGGCGCGGGCCGTCCTCGCTGACCGTGTACGGCGGCTTCTCGGGCTGGATGCCCTGCTCGGCGAGCTGCGCGAGCGTGCCGTCGAGGTCGTCGAGCCGCACGGCGATGTGGTTGTAGCCGGTGCCGAGCTCGTAGGAGTCGACGCCGAAGTTGTAGGTCAGCTCGAGGCGGGCGCCGTCGTCCGGGAACCCCATGAAGACGTTGATGGCCTCGTCACGGATCGGCAGGCGGCCGAGCTCCTCGAAGCCGAGCGCCTTGTAGAAGGCCACCGACCGGTCGATCTCGCCGATGCGGTAACAGGTGTGGATCAGCTCGGGCATGCGGCGTAGCGTAGCCTGCGGGGCATGGTCGTCGAGCGCTCGCTTCTCCCGGATTTCCTCACCAACACCTACCTCGTCGGGGAGCCCGGCGGCGCGGCGTTCCTCGTCGACGCCGGCGGCCCGGTCGAGCCGCTGATCGAGGCGGCGCAGCGGCACGCGATGACCCCGACGCACGTGCTGCTGACCCACCACCACTACGACCACGTCTGCGCGCTCGACGCGCTGCTCGCGCGCTGGCCGGACATGGAGGTGCTCATCCATCCCGCCGAGCGCGCCGAGGTCCCGCAGGCGACCGGCGACCTGCTTCCGGGCGCCCCGCTGGCGATCGGCGGCCTGCAGATCACCTCGCTGCACACACCGGGCCACACCGCCGGGATGCTGGCGCTCGTCGTCGACGGCGAGGTCTTTACGGGCGACACGCTGTTCAAGGGGTCGGTCGGCGGCGTGCGGGCGCCCGGCAGCACGAGCTACGCGGACCTGAAGACGTCGATCATGGACGGGCTCATGCAGCTCCCGCACGAGACGGTCGTCCGGCCCGGCCACTCCGACCCGACGACGATCGGCGACGAGTGGGAGCACAATGGCTTCATCCGCATCTGGCGCGGCGTCGACGCCGAGGGCTCGGAGCCGTGCACGGCGCTGGGCGAGCCGGCCACGCTGATCCTGCTCGGCGACGACTACGACGGCGGGCACAAGGCCTGGGTGCGCTGGCCCGACGGCCGCGACGACATCGTCCCCGGCTCGCAGGTGCAGACCGGCTGAGCCGGCGGGGACCATGGCCACGGACGACCGCGACGCGCGTGACGATCGTCCCGACGCGGACGAGATGCCCGCGACGCGGCTGCGGCGCAGCGCGGTGCTCGGCCGGCTGGCGGCGACCGAGGCCGCGAAGTACGCCGGCACCTACGCCGCCAACCTGACGCGCTCGCCGCAGGAGGCCGAGGACGCGATCGGACGCCGCCAGGTCGAGGCCGCGCAGCAGATGGTGCGCGTGCTCGGGTCGATGAAGGGCGTCGCCATGAAGCTCGGGCAGATGCTCTCGGTCGCCGACCTGAGCTCCGTCCCCGAGCCCTACCGCGCCGACGTCCAGGCGGCTCTCTCGCAGTTGCGCGACGCGGCGCCGACCGTCGCCTTCAAGGACATGCGCAAGGTGCTCGAGCAGGAATACGGCGAGCCGGTCGGCCGCGTCTTCGCCGAGCTCGACCACGAGCCGATCGCCGCCGCCTCGATCGGGCAGGTCTACCGCGCGCGGCTCCATGACGGGCGTGCGGTCGCGGTGAAGGTCCAGTATCCCGGCATCGCCGCCGCCGTGCGCGCGGACCTGCAGAATCTCGGGCCGCTGCTGCGGATCGCCAAACAGATCATCCCCGGGCTCGACGTCGACGGGACGGCCGCCGAGGTCCGCGAGCGGATGCACGAGGAGCTCGACTACGAGCTCGAGGCGGCCAACCAGCGCGCCGTCGCGCGCGCCCATCGCGGCCACCCGTTCATCGTCGTGCCCCAGGTCGTGGGCGACCTCTGCCGCGAGAAGGTGATCGTCATGGACTTCGTCGAAGGGCTCGGCCACGAGCAGATCCGCGCGCTGCCCCAGGACGAGCGCGACCGCGTCGCCGAGATGATCTTCCGCTTCTACTTCGGCTGCATGTACCGCCACCACCAGTTCTCCGGCGACCCGCATCCGGGGAACTCGCTGCTGCTGGCCGACGGGCGGATGGCCTTCCTGGACTTCGGCCTCTTCAAGCGGATCAGCGCCGCCGCGGCCGAGAGCGAACTCGAGATCCAGCGCCTCGGCGTCGAGGAGCGCGGCGCGGAGATGATCGAGACGATGGCCGCGGCGGGCATGCTGCCCAACCCGGAGCGGGCGACGCCCGAGGGGGTGCTCGCGCAGTTCCGCGCGTACTCGTGGTGGTTCACCACCGACGCCGTGGTGGAGCTCGACCCGAGCCTGGCGACGCGCATCGTCCTCGACTTCAGCGACCCGACCCAGGGTCAGTTTCAGCAGATCCGTCACGAGCGGCTGCCGGCCGAGCACGTCTTCGGCCGCCGGCTGGAGATGATGACGCTCGCGGTGATGAGCCAGCTGCGCCCGCGCGGCAACTGGTTCCGCGTGGCGTGCGAGTGGCTCTACGACGCCGAGCCCGAGACGGAGCTCGGCCGCCAGGAGGCCGTCTACTACGCGGGCCGCGCATGAGGCGCCGGGCGGGCCCGGACACCGGCGCGATGCGCCGGCGCCTGCGTCGCCCGCGTCCACGGCCGCCGGGCCCGCGGGCGCGGCTGACGATGCTCGTCATCGGCACCGCCAGCGCGTTCGCGATCCTCGCGCTGTCCGGGTCGCTGTCGGTCACACGCGTGCAGAGCTGGTTCGACGGGCTCGGGTGGGCCGGCCCGGTCGTCTTCATCCTCGTCTCGAGCCTGCTGACCGTCGCCATGTTCCCCGGCCCGCTGCTCGCGGGCGCGGCCGGGCTGCTGTTCGGCACGGCGCTCGGCACGCCGGTCGCGATCGTCGCCGCGACCTGCGGGGCGACGCTCGCGTGCCTGATCGGCCGGCGCGTCGCGGGGGACGCCGTCGAGGAGCTGGGCGGCGAGCGCGTCACGCAGCTCGCCGCGTGGGTGGCGCAGCGCGGCTTCGCCTCGGTCCTCTACGCGCGCATCGCTCCGCTGATGCCCTACAACGTCATCAACTACGCCGCCGGCCTGACGGCGATCCCGCTCGCGACGTTCGCGCTGGCGACCACGATCGGCGTCGCGCCGCGCGCCTTCGCCTACGCGGCGCTGGGGGGGTCGTTCGGGAGCTTCGGGTCACCGGAGACGGTGATCGCGGTGGCGATCCTGGTGGGCATGGCCGTGGGCGGGGTGTTCGTCGTCCGGCGGGACGTGCGGCGCGAACGGGCGGCGCGGCGCGGCGCTCCGTCGGCTGCGCCGTGACGGTGTGGGATCTACTCGTCCTGCCGGGGCGCCTCGGCCGGCTGGGATGGAGGCAGGACGGACGCACGCGGAGCGCGCGGCACGACAGCCACCGAAGCCCTACTCGGCCAACGGAGGCCGACCCGGGCGCAGCGGCTCCAGCCGCTGGATCTGGAACAGGCTCGTCGTGCCCGGGCGGCCGCTCGGCAGGCCGGCGGTGATGCCCACGCGCTCGCCGGCGGTGCACCAGCCGAGCTCGATGACGCGCTGGGCGGCGTCGGCGATCAGCGCCTCGGTGATGGTGTGCTTGCGCATCGACGCGGCGCGCACGCCCCACATCAGGCCGCAGCGGCGCACCGTCTCGCGGCCGGGCGACAGCGCGTAGATCGGCACCGTCGGCCGGTGCGCGGACACGAGCCGTGCGGAGCGGCCGGAGAGCGTCGGGACGATGATCGCGTCGAGCTCCAGCTCCTGCGCGGCGGCGACCGCGCTGTGGGCGACGGTGTAGCTCGCGTCACGGCCGTCACGGCGCACGCGCGTCTCCATCCAGCGGCGGTAGGGCGCCTCGCGCTCGGTCGTCACGGCGACCGAGGCCATCATCTCGATCGCCTCGACCGGGTAGGCGCCGATCGCGGTCTCCTGGGAGAGCATCACGGCGTCGGTGCCGTCGAGGATCGCGTTGGCGACGTCGGTCACCTCGGCGCGGGTCGGCCGCGCCGAGCGCACCATCGAGTCGAGCATCTGCGTCGCGGTGATCGAGATCCGCGCGCGTTCGCCCGCGAGGCGCAGCAGGCGCTTCTGCGCCATCGGCACCTCCTGGATCGGCAGCTCGATCCCGAGGTCGCCGCGCGCGACCATGATGCCGTCGCTGACGCGCACGATGTCCTCGGCGCGCGCCACCGCCTGGGGCTTCTCGATCTTCGCGATCAGCGGGACGCGCGTGTGCTCGCGGACCTGGAGCACGTCCTCGGGCGTGCGGACGAAGCTCAGCGCGACCATGTCGACGCCGATCTTCAGGCCGGCGCGCAGATGCTCGAGGTCCTCCTCGGGCACTGACGGGAGCTGGTCGGCGGGCCCCGGGATGTTGAGGCCCTGCCGTGAGGCGACCATGCCGCCGAGCTCGACCTCGGCGTCGAACTCGCCGTCGGCCTCGCGCACGTGCTTGACGCGCAGGCGCACCGAGCCGTCGGCGAGGTAGACGGCCTCTCCGACCTCGACCGCGGATGCCAGGCCCGGCCAGGCGACGGTCATCGCCTGGGCCGTCCCGGTCATCTCCTCGCCGCCGCAGCGGAAGGTGACCGAGTCGCCGCCGCGCAGGATCGCCTTGTCGCCCTCGAGCGGGCCGATCCGGATCTTCGGCCCGGGAAGGTCCTGCAGCAGCGCGACCGGGCGCCCGACGCGGCTCGCCGCGTCGCGTACGAGCTGGGCGGTCTCCTCGTGCGAGGCGTGGTCGCCGTGGCTGAAGTTCAGGCGAGCGACGTCCATGCCCGCCTCGACCATGCGCGCGAGCACCTCCGGTTCACGCGAGGCGGGACCGATCGTGGCGACGATCTTGGTGCGGCGGTTCATGGCGCGCCTGACGGTAGTGCATCGGATGCGGCGCGAGGCGACGCCGTGCGGCGGGGCGCTCAGCCCGCCGCCGCGGCGCTCATCGCCTCGGCCTGCGCGGTCTCCAGCTCGTGGTCGGCCTTCATGCCGAGCCCGAGCGGGCGCACGCGCGCGAACAGCGCCGCGAGCAGGATGCCGAGCACCATCCAGGCGGCGAGCACGGCGATCGGGCGCCCGGTCGCGTTGCCGTCGAAGTAGGCGATGTTGCGGATCAGGTCGACGCCGGCGCCCGTCGGCAGCCACGGCCCGATCGCGCGCCAGAACCCGGGGAGCAGCTCGGTCGAGAACGGGCCGCCGGACGACGGGTTCCCGAGCACGACGAACAGCAGGATCGCCGTGCCCGTGCCCAGGACGCCGAGCGCGGCCTGCAGGCCGACGGC
>DATCDC010000018.1:0-35914 GCA_036510915.1 Solirubrobacteraceae bacterium
ACCCGCTCGCCCTCGATCTCGAAGTCGGCCTCGCCGTCGAGGACGACGTAGACCTCCTCCGTGCCGGTGTTCGCGTGATCGTGGTTGGGATAGAAGTCGCCCCCGCCTGCCGGCATCTGCAGGATCTGCATGCCGAACGAGGTCGCGCCGAGCGACGCGCGCGCCCGTAGGAAGAACCCTCCAAGGATCGGCTCCATCTCCTCGAAGCGCTTGACGGTGTAGTCGGCCATCTCGTCCCTCCGCCGGACCCCGGGGAATCGGTCAGGCCGACACTACCCGGACGGTCAGCGTCGACGCGCGTGCGCGGGCGCTCCTTATGGCAGGATCCATGCGACGGCCGGCACGACATCGCGGTCGTAGTAGATGTAGTCGTCGGTCTTGAGCCTCTGGCTGATCACGCCGACGTGGTGGGCCCCGGCGAAGATGGCGACGCCCTCCGGTCCCAGACGTGCCCTGAGCGCGCTCGCGTCCCCCTCGGTCGTCTTCGCGGAGGCGCCGGTGACGGGATCGGTGGAGTAGACATCGAGGTTGGACAACCTGAGATCCGGGGGGCCCCACTGCTTGGTGAGGTACGCCTGCATCGCGGGGGCCCCGACGATGTAGTTCCTCCCGTCGCCGGGGTTGCCCGCGTAGGTGACCTTCGGATCGTTGTAGAACATCGCGCCGCTCCTGATCTGGGTCGCCGCGAAGCCGTGGTTCAGCGCCCAGCTCAGCCGGGCCGCGCCGGGCGCGAGGGCGGTTCTGGTCGCCGCCCGCTTCGCGGCGGGGCAGTCGAGCCGCAGCGTGAGGTTGAGCCGCGGCGGGGGCACGGCGAGTCGCGGCGTGCTCACGACTGGCCGGTTGAACGGGCGGCCACGGCCGGGGGTCAGCCGGGGACGTCCCCGACGTCGTGGCGGGTGCCAGGGATCCGGTTGACGACGACCGGCGTGCCGGCCGGGATCGCGCCGCGCAGCAGCGACGGGAGCTCGCGGTCGACGGCGGTCGTCCGTGAGCCGGCGACGACCAGGACGAGCTCATCGCCCTGGAACTGCGTCTCGACGAGCCGCTCGCCGTTTCCACGCGCCCAGGCGGAGGCCACGCGCGTGGCCCCGCTGCGCCAGTCTTCGAGCTGCACCGTGCGGTAGGTCGAAGCGGCCAGCGCCCCGACAACGATGACGCCCGCGGCGCCGATGATCGCGTAGACCGGGCGACGGTGGAACGTCGCGTCCACGCGCCGCGCGCGGAGCACCCCGAGCCCACTGAACAGCGCGACACCGACGACGATCATCGCCAGGACATTCGTGAGGAACAGGATCAGCGCGCCGAGCGCGCCGCTCCAGTCGCCCGCGACCGCGGTCACGCCGACGACGGACAGCGGCGGGACGAGCGAGATCGCGATCGCCACCCCGGGAAGAATGTCCGCGATGTCGCGCCGCGCCACGGCGAACGCCCCCGCAAGCCCGGTCGCCGCGGCGGCGGCGAGATCGACGAGCGTCGGCGCGACGCGGCCCGTGACCTGAGAGTTGTCCGACAGAGGCTTCAGCTCCGGGAGGACGAGCGCGAGCACCGCGGCGAGCACGATGACGACCAGGGCCGCACCGATCACGGTGGCGGTCGAGAGCCCCAGGGGCCGCGGCTCGCCGCCGGAGATCGCGACGGCCACGCCCTGGATCGGGATCGCCAGCGGCGCGACGATCATCGCGCCGATGACCGTGGCGGTGGAGTCGCCGATGATCCCGGCGGTCGCGATCACGGTCGAGATGACGAGCAGCAGCCAGAACCGGCTCTGCTTCGCGCCGACATCGCCCGTGAAGAGGTACACCGCTTCGCGGATCTCCTCCGGCGTGCGCGTCTCCCCGCTGAGATACCGGCTGATTCCTGTTGCCATGGCGGACCATCTAGCGCGCGAGCCGGACAGGACCCGCCGCACAGGGACGCCCGGCCGTCAGAGTGACCTGGCGACGCAGGGGTGCGTGTGCATCCGGGCGCCCAGGAGGCGAACTTCCCGCCGTAGCCGCGGGAGTTCGCGGGCCCCGGCGTGCTCCTCCAGCTCACGTTGCCGCCTTTCGTTGAGTGTGCGGGAAGTACCAGCACACACCCGTGGTCAAGCACGATCTCGCTGCTGGGGCTCGGCCGGGCCGCCCGGCCTCTGCTACCTGCCGGTGCGCTTGGCCTTGAACGTCACCGCGCCGCTCTCGCAGACGACGTTGACGGGGGCTGCCGTCGGCGACGGCGCGTACCGGTACTCCTCGTGGAAGTGGCCGGTGCCCGTCGCGCGGCCGTTGTGGCCGATCCTGAAGGTGACGCGCAGGTCGTAGGTGCCGATCAGCCCCTTGAGCTTCACCGTGCCCGACTTCGGGATGAGGTAGGTGCCGCCCACGGAGCCGTACTGCACCGGCACGCCGTTCGAGCACGTCCCGACGATGTGCGGGGTCTCGTTCTGGATCGACAGGCAGGTCCCGGCCTTCGTCTGCTCGACACCCCCGACCACCTGGCCGGTGTTGCACGTGGCCTTGACGATGCTGAACAGCACGGGGTTCCCCTGGCTGGTCTTCCCCTTGTACGTCCCGAGCTTGAAGGGCGAGCTCGCCGCCTCGGCGGGCGATGTCACGAGCAGCACGAGGATCGCGGCGGTGCTCAGTACGAGGACGCGGCGCATGGCGCAACCCTAGTGCAGCGATCAGTGCACGTGGTCGTGGCCGCGGACTGTCGCCCACGACTGCCACGTGATGCGCAGGATCACGAGCGTGATCGCCAGGCCGATCAGCGCGTCGGCGACCGGCAGCCCGATCGCGACCACCGCGGCCGAGGCGATGACGGCCAGCGACACGTAGGCGTCGGCGCGCGCGTGGTTGCCGTCCGCGATCAGCGCCGGGCTGTCCAGCCGGCGTCCGGCACGCGTGCGGACGACGGCGGCGATCCGGTTGCCGAGCCAGCCGATCGCGCCCGCCAGCGCGAGCGCCGCGAGGTGGGTCGGGGACTGCGGATGGATCAGCCGCGAGATCGCCTCGATGCCGGCAACACAGGCGGAGATGAAGATCGCCGCGACGACGCAGAGCCCGGCGATGCGCTCTGCGCGCGCCGAGCGCAGCAGGAACGCGATCGCGAGCGGCACCGCCGTCAGCGCGTCGCCGACGTTGTGGATCAGGTCGGCGAGCAGGGCGACGCTGCCCGACAGCGCGAAGATCGCGCCCTGCGCGAGGGCGGTCAGCCCGAGCACGCCGAACGAGACGAAGACCGCGCGCAGCCCCGCGCGTGAGCGCTTGATCGACTCGTCGACGAGCCCGTGCGAGTGTCCGTGACCGTGCGGGCCATGGTCGTGCGGCTGATCCGTCCGCGTCGCGGCCACCATCTGAGGGTAGACGCGGTGCCCCATGCACGACATCCCGGTCTCCCAATCCCCGCCAGCCGGTCCTCCGCCGAGGGCATCGTCACGCTCTGTGGCGCGGATCGCGTTCGTCGCCAGCGCCGTCGTGCTGGGCTGCCTGCTGGCGCTGTACCTGCTGTGGCAGATCCGCGGCGTCCTGCTGCTGACGGGCCTGGCGGGCTTCGTCGCGCTCGCCCTCGGGCCGCCGGTCGACTACCTCGCGCTTCGGCCACATGCCGCGCTGGACGGCGATCGTCGGGGTCTACCTCCTGCTGGCCGCCACCGATCTTCGCGATCGGCCTGCTGTTCGTTCCGGCCGTCTCCAAGGGCGTCACCTCGCTCTCGCAGGACGCCCCGCACTACCTCCAGGACCTGCGGCGCAACAAGACCTTCCGCCACTACGACAATCGCTACAGGATCACCGTTAGCGTCGAGAAGCAGGTCTCCAAGCTGCCGACGCAGCTGGGCTCGGCGGCGGGCACGCTGCGCGACGTGACGGTCGGGGGTGTTCAGCGCGGCCGTCGAGCTCATCACGGTGCTGACGATCGGCTTCTTCCTGCTGCTCGACGGCGGGGCGATCATCCGAAGAGCCATCGACGTCCTCCTGCCGGAGGAGCACGCGGAGCACTGGGAGATCCTCAGCGGCCACGTCTACCGCAATCGTCTACCAGCAGGTCGAGAGCAGCGTGCTCGTCCGCGTGATCTACCGGCGAACGGTGCGCGTCAGCGGCCTGGTCGCGGTGATCGCGGTGCTGATCGGCGCGAAGCTGCTCGGCGTGCTCGGGGCGCTCGTCGCGATCCCGAGCGCCGCGGCGATCAGCATCTTCGCGCGCGAGCTGTGGAGCCTGCGCCATCCGCGCGGCGTGGTCGTCGAGAGCGAGATCACGTGACGTCGAGCGCGGCGATCGCGCTGCGCGCCGCCGACTCGTCGCCGTAGCCCGTGGCGCGCACGAGGCGCTCGCCGTCGAAGAAGTAGATCCACGCGAGCTGACTCTCGGCGAAGCCGCCGCCCGGGTAGTCCTCGCGCCGCGAGCCGGTGATCAGGACGCAGTCGCCGATCTCCTCGAACTCGTGCGCGGCGACCCGGCGGTTGCGCTCGTCCTGCCAGTCACGCAGCGCGTCCTGGGTGTCGAATCCCTGCTGCGCACCGAACGGCTCCCAGACGACGTCCGGAGGCGCAAGGTGGATCACCGCGTCGATCCCGCCGTGCTCGAACGCCTCGAACAGGTGGCGAGCGAAGGTCAGGCGGGCGCTCACCGAGACACCGCCATCAGGCCTCGTGCCGACGCCGAAGCGCGTCGCGCGATCGTGGCGCGCGCCGGGTCGGCGTGGCGCGGCATCAGTCCTCGCCGTCCTCGCGGTCCAGCACGTCGATCCCGAGCGCCGAGGCCCACAGGCCGGCGGCACCGAGGATGTCCGCCCAGGGCATCGCACTGCCGCGCAGGCGCTCGACGCCCTCCATCCCGTCGAGCCTGCAGTCGCGCAGCTCGCACTGCACGAGCCGGGCGCCGCGCAGGTCGAGCTTCGAGAGGTCGCAGCCGTGGAAGTGCACGGAGCGCAGCGATGCCTCCAGGAAGTCGGCCTGCGTCATCAGGCAGTCCTCGAACGCGACGCGCTCGAGCCGGGCGGCGGCGAACGACGCGAGGTCCAGGCGGCAGCCGCGGATCGTCACGTCGGCGATGTCGGCCTCGGTCAGCGCGGCGCCCGTCATCCGGGCGCCGGTGAGCGCCGCCGCGCGGACGTGCGCGCGGCGCGCGCGCATGTTCGCCAGGTTGCAGCGCTCCAGGACCACGTCCGTGAGGCTCAGCTCGTCCAGCGTCGCGCCCGCGAGGTCGACGTCCTCCAGGCGGCTCGCGGCGATCGACACGCCGCTGGCGTGCCGATCGGCGAGATCGGCCCCCGCGAGCAGCACCCCGCGCAGCCGCGCGTCGTGCTCGACCGCATCCGCAGAGGCGGGTTCGAGCTCCTCGTCGACCTGCGGCGCGCGCAGGGGCTTTGCGGCCGGGGGCACGCCCGCGAGGCTAGTGGACCCATCCGCAGGGCATGTGGGCTCCCGCGCTCGGGGGCTCGGCCCGCCCGACCCGACGTGATCGTCGCCGGACGCTAATCTCTATAATCCCGATAGAGAATATATGCTTTACTGCCGCGCCGTGAACTCGACACTCAGCACTCCAGCACGCCGTCCCTCCCGATTCCGGTCCGGACGCCGCCTCACCGTCGCCGCGCTCAGCGCCCTCGCGATCGGCGCTGCCGCGCCCACCGCCGCCTCCGCGGACGCGAGCCTGCTCCCCAGCCCGAGCTCGGACATCGTCCTCAACTGGTACGACGCGACCAGCACCGCCGTCGACATCGCGGGGTACCCCGCGGCCGGCAACACGCAGATCGCGGCCTCGCGCACCTGGGCCATCGCCTGGGGCGCCGCGGACAGCGCGATCAAGGCGGCGCCCGCCGGCCTCACCCCGAAGGGTCGCGATGCCTACACCCGCGCGGCGTTCGCGACCGCGGTGCACGACGCCGTGCTCTACCTGATCCCCGCCGCGAAGGCTGCCGTCAACGCGACGTTGCAGAAGACGCTGCGCCCCGTGCCGGGCAGCGCGGCGAAGACGGCGGGCAAGGTCGCCGGCGCGAAGGCCGCGGCCGCCGCCGTGAAGGCGCGCAAGGGCGACGGCCTCGATCCGGCCGCCATCAATGCGCCCTTCACCCCACCCACCCCGGCACTCGGCGTCTGGCGCCCCACGCCGCCGGCCTTCGCGGGCGCCGTGCAGTCCGGTCAGGGGTCGGCGAAGCCGTTCATCATCAAGGACGTCGCGGCGAAGTTCGTCGCGCCCGAGCCGCCGGCGATCGACTCGCCGACCGAGATCGCCGACCTGCAGGAGGTCGACGCGCTCGGCAGCGCGATCTCGGCGACGCGCACGCCGCAGCAGACCGAGGTCGCGAAGTTCTGGGCGCAGACGTCGGTGAACGCCTTCACCCAGGTCCTGCGCACCCAGATCACCGGCGCCGGCCGCCCGATCGCCGAGCGCGTGCATGACGTCGCCCTGTTCCACGAGGTGACGACCGACGCGCAGATCGCGATCTACGCCTCGAAGTACAAGTACCTGCGCTGGCGCCCGATCACCGCGCTGCGCACCGATGACGGCAACCCGGACACGCCGTACGACCCGACGTTCACGTCGCTGATCGCCACGCCCGCCCACCCCGAGTACCCCAGCGGGCACGCGGGCTACGCCGGCGCGGCGGAGGCGACCCTCGCCGCCCTCTTCGGCGCCAAGCCGAAGGCCCAGTTCACGATCACGAGCAGCGCGCTGCCCGGGACCTACCGCAACTACGACGCCTGGTCGACGCTGACCCAGGAGAACGTCGACGCGCGCGTCTGGTCGGGCATCCACCTGCGCAGCACCGACGTGACCAGCGTCGCATTCGGCAAGTCGATCGCGGCCGCGGCGCTCAAGGAGGCTTCATGAAGGACCGGCTGTTCTCGTTCCCCAACCCGGTCAACGAGGTGTCGGCGCGCCTCGTGGCCGGCGGGGTCGTGCTGCTCGGGCTGGCGACGATCGTGTTCGACCAGCCCTGGCTCACGCTCGTGATCGCCTACGGCTTCATCGCGCGCGTCCTGACCGGCCCGAGGCTCAGCCCGCTCGGGCAGTTCGTGACGCGCGTGCTGACCCCGCGACTGGCGTTCGGCGAGCGGCCGGTCGCGGGGCCGCCGAAGCGCTTCGCGCAGGGGATCGGCGTCGTGTTCTCGGTCACCGCCGCGGTGCTCGCCGTGGGCTTCGGGGACACGACGGCGGCCTACGTCGTGCTGGGCGTGCTGGTGTTCTTCGCCACGCTCGAATCGGTGTTCGGCCTGTGCGTCGGATGCAAGGTCTTCGGCGTGCTGATGCGCATCGGCGTGATCCCCGAGGAGGTCTGCGAGAGCTGCAACGACATCACGCTGCGACGCACGCCGGCCGGCGGAGCGGTATGAGCGTCGCCGCCTCCGCGGGCCGCCCGGCGCCGAAGCGCTGGGCGCTCGTCGTCCTCGCGCTGCTGGGCGTCGGCCTGATCGCCGCGCCGGCGATCTTCCAGATGTTCGACCGCGCCCCCAAGGGCGCGACGATGATCCGCGAGTTCAAGCCGTACATGACGAACGCGCGCCTGGCGAGCTTCACGCGCGACATCCAGCAGATCCAGGACGGGGTGCAGCAGGGGAACACGAGCGTCGCCCGCCACCTGAGCGGATCCGCCGGGACAGCCCGCTTCCCGGCCGCCCATCCGGAGTTCGCGAGCTTCGCGAGCGCGTGGCCGCCGACCCATGCCGACATGAGCGACCTGCTGAACCGCATCCACGCGCAGGTCCCCAACTACCTGGCGGTTGCCGCTCTGCCGAAGTTCACGCTGTTCCCCTGGTTCTTCGTCATTCCCGGCGCGCTCGTGCTCCTGCTCAGCGGCGCGGCGCTGCTGCGCCCCGCATGGTGGCGCACGATCCGCTGGGCGCTCGTCGCGATCGGCGTCGGCCTCGTGCTCGCGCCCGTCGCCTTCCAGATGTTCGACCGCGCCCCCAAGGGCGCGAAGATGGTCAGCGCCTTCACGACGATCGAGACGCGCAGGAAGGTCGAGACGATCCAGGGGTATTTCGGGACGATCGCCGCCGGCCAGGGCTCGGTGCGCCTGGACCTCGTCCCCGCGCTGCGCCGCACCGGTCTCAGCGACCGGCAGATCGCCGAGCGCTTCCCTGCGGTGCAGACACTCGACCGTCGCTGGATCGCAATCCTGCAGAACCTCACGCCGATGATCGGCGCGATGAGCGACAACGTCGGCAACTACCAGGCAGTCGCCGCGCTGCCCTCGTTCACGCTGTTCCCCTGGTTCTTCGTGCTCCCCGGCCTGATCGCGATCGCTCTGGCGATCGTCGCCGGGCCGCGGCGGTCGCGGCGCGAGGAGCGCGCCGAGCCCGTCGTCCAGTCACCACCCCGACCCCGACCAGAAAGCACCTCATGACCCTGTCCAGCCGCCGAGCCGCGCTCGGCATGCTCGCCACCGCCGCGTTCGCAGCGGCCATCCCCGCCGGCGCCTCGGCCCATGCGCGCAGTGCCGCGACCACGGCGTCCCTCAGCGGCACGCTGAAGATCCGGGCCGGGACGTTCGCCGCCGGGAAGCCGGCCGGCTCCTACTTCCGTATGGCGCTGCCGGGCGGCGCGAACTACTTCGCCAATCCCGGGTCGTCGGCCACCGACAAGAGCTACACCCTCCTGAAGCCCGGCACCGCGGGTGGCCTCGTGCTCGGGAAGTACCAGAGCGCGGCGCCGTTCGACGCAAGCGGCAACTCGCAGGCCGGAGCGATCATCAGGCCGACGCCCTTCGCGGGGATCCTGTTCGGCGTCGCCACACTGAGGCGCGAGCCGGCGGGTGCCCCCGCGAGCGCCGCCCCGAGCGCCACGCTCAAGGGCTCGAAGCTCAGCGTCCAGATCTCAGCGCTGACCGCCGCCTGGAACAAGCTCTTCTTCAACCAGGGCACGCCCAAGCCCGGCTCGAGGAAGCCGCTCGCCACCGGCACGTTCAAGCAGAAGACGAACGCCTACACCCTCGACTGGCGCAGCACGATCGCCGGTGGACCGTTCAACGGCTTCACCGGCGTCTGGCACCTCGAGGGCACGTTCAAGGGAAAGCTGCGGTGACCCGGTTCCATACCGGCGTGCGGCGCGGTGCGGCGCTGGCCGCGGCGGCGGCGCTGGCCGCCGCCGCCCTGCCCGCCTCCGCGGCGCCGCGCGCAACGGCCGCGAGCGCGCTGAACGGCACGTTCCGCATCCAGGGCGGCTCGTACTTCCGCATGCGCTTCCCGACGGGCGGCGCCTACTTCAAGAACCCCGACTCGCGCGCGCGCGACAAGACCTACACGCTGCTCAGCGCCGGCACGGCCGGCGGGCTGGTCACCGGGATCTACCAGGGCCAGCCGCGGCGGGCCTTCGACGGGCGCGGCAACTCCCGCGCCGGCGCGATCGTGCGCCCGCAGGCGTTCGCCGGGATCCGCTTCGGCCTCGCCACGTTCCCGAAGGATCCGCAGACGAGGCGCGGGGTCCCCCGTCCGACGTTCACGCTCGCCGGGCGGCGGATCTACGGCCAGACGACCGCGCTGACGGCGGCCTGGAACAGGCTCTACTTCAACCAGGGCGCACCGAAGCCCGGCAGCGCGCGGTCGATCGCGATCGGGGCCTTCAACCCTGCCACGCGCCGGTACGTCCTCTCGTGGAGCAGCAGGATCACCGGTGGGCCGTTCAACGGCTTCACCGGCGTCTGGCGGCTGACCGGCACGTTCGTGCGCCGGTAGCCCGGGGCGGTTCGCGGCGGCCGGGCGCCATGCCCGGCCGCCGCGAACGGCGTCATGATGGGCGCGAATGGGTCAGATCGTTCTTCTCGCGCTGGGGAGCGCGGTCTTTCCCACGCTGCTCGCGTGTGTCGCGATCCTGATCTCGCGCCCGCAGCCGCGCTGGCTGCTGCTCGCGTTCTACGCCGGCGGCCTGCTGACGAGCGTCACTGCGGGCTTCATCGTGCTGACGCTGTTCAAGCACGGCCACGACGTCGCCGGCAGCACGCCCTCGACGCCGCATCCGTCGGTGTCGATCGGCGCGGGCCTCGCGGCACTCGCCCTCGCCTGGCTCATGGCCTCCCGCCGCGGGAAGGGGCTGCTCGACCGCTGGCACGCGCGCCGGGCGGCGCGCCGCCCGCCCAAGCCCGCGAAGGAGGGCCCCTCCTGGGTCGAGCACCACCTCAGCAGCGCGTCGGCGCGCGTCGCATTCCTCGTCGGCGCGGCGATCAACCTGCCAGGCCCGTTCTACCTGCTCGCGCTCGGCGACATGGCCAAGGGCGGCTACAGCACCGCCCAGCAGATCCTCCTGATCCTGCTCTTCAACGCGATCATGTTCCTGCTGCTGGAGGTGCCGCTGGTCGGCTACCTCGTGCGCCCCGAGACGACGGCGGCGCGCGTCGAGGCGTTCGCGCAGTGGCTCAACGCGAATGGGCTGCGCGTGATGGGCTGGCTTGTCGGTGCCTTCGGCGTGAGCCTCCTCGTGCAGGGCGTCAGCGCGGCGACGAGCTAGGGATCTGCTGCGTGATGCAGTGGACGCCCCCGCCGCCGTAGGAGATCACCCGCCCCGGGACGCCGATGACCTCACGGCCCGGGAAGACCTCGGCGAGCAGCGCGAGCGCCGGCTCGTCGTCCGGATGGCCGGCGAGCGGCACGACCACCCCGCCGTTGGCGACGTAGAAATTCAGGTAGGACACCGCGAGCTCGTCGCCACCCACCTCGACGAACGGGAGGTACGGCAGCTCGACGATCTCCAGCGGGCGCCCGGCCGCGTCGGTCGCCGCCTCGAGCGCGGCCCGGTTGGCCGCGGAGCGCTCGACGTCGGGATGCCCGGGGATCGCGCATGTCTGCAGGATCACCCTGCCGGGCGCGGTGAACGCGCAGACCCCGTCGACGTGACCGTCGGTGTGCGGGTCGTCGAACTGGCCGTACGGGAGCCAGACGACGCGCTCGACCCCGAGGCGCGCGCGCAGCTCGTCCTCGATCTGCCCACGGTCCATCGAGGGGTTGCGATTGGGGTTCAGCAGGCACTGCTCGGTGGTGATCAGCGTCCCCTCGCCGTCGACGGTGATCGCGCCGCCTTCGAGGACCATCGCCGAGACGACGCGACGCTCGCCGAGCCGCTCCAGCAGCCGGCCGGCCAGCAGCGCGTCCTGGTCGTAGGGCAGGAAGCGCTCGCCCCACGAGTTGAAGCGGAACGTCACGCCGTGGCGCGCGCCGGAGGGCTCCAGGCAGAAGATCGGCCCCGCGTCGCGCATCCACGAGTCGTCGAGCGGCAGCTCGAGGACCTCGACGCCCGCTCCGCAGGCCGCCTGTGCCGCCGGGCCGTCGCCCGGGCGCGCGACCATCAGGAGCGGCTCGAAGCGGGCGATCGCACGCGCCACGCCCGCGAACTCCCCCGTCGCCGCCTCGTACATCGGCCCCCACAGCTCGGTGCGCCCGGCGACCGGCCAGGCCATCAGGCAGCGATCGTGCGGCGCCCACTCGGCGGGCATCCGGCCCGGCTGGACGTCTGCGTCGGCGTGCATGACGGCAGCGTACGGGGCGCGCACGGCGGAAGCGCCCGTGATTGGCGGTAGCGTCCGGGCGCGTGTCCCCTCCGCGCCGCACCGCGCTCAGCGCCGCGCTCGCCCTCCTGGCCGGGCTGCTGCTGGCGTGCGGAGGGACCCTGCTCTACGTCCGCGGTGAGATCCTCGATGGTGGGGCATTCAGCGCGCGCGTCGTCTCCACGCTCGACGACGGCGCGGTGCGGGCGATCGTCACCCGCCGCACCGTCGACGCGATCGTGCGTGGCTCCTCGGGCGACCTTCTGACGGTGCGCCCACTCGCCACCGCGGCGGTCGACGGCGTGATCGGGTCGCCGGCATTCGCGCAGGCGGCCGCGCAGGCGGTCGACGACGCCCACCGGACGCTGGTCGCCGGCGAGCGGACGGTCGCGGTGCGCCTGGACCGCGCCGGTGCGCTGCTCCCGGACGCCGTCCGCAGCCTCTCGCCGGCCGTCGCGCAGCGCACGAGCCCCGGCGCCGCACCGGTGCTCGTCACGGTCCCGGCGAGCGACGCCCAGCTGCGGACGATCCGGCGGCTCGCCGACCTCGCGGGCTGGGCCTGGTGGCTGCTCGCCGGCGCGATCCTGGCGGGCGGCGCTGCGGTCGCCGTCGCGGCCGACCACCGCACCGCCACGGCGCGGCTCGGCGCCGCGGCCGCCGGCGCGGGCGCGCTGCTGGCAGCGGCACTGACGCTCGGCCGGGCGCAGGTGACGGGCACCGCGGCGCGCGAGCTGTGGGACGCGCTGCTCGGCGACCTGCGCACGGCGGCCCTGGTCGTCCTCGCGGGTGGCCTGGTCGTGGCGCTGATCGCGGGCGGGATGCCCGAGCGCCTGCACAGCCGGCGCGCCGTGCGCCGGCTGATTCTCGCGGCGGCCGGGGTCGTCGCCATCGCCACGCTGGCCGGGGCGCTGTCCGCGGGCTCCGGCGCCCCCGACGCCCCGGCAGCGCCGCTGGCGGCGGGTGCGCCGTGCAACGGCGCCACCGCCCTGTGCGGCGTGCGCCTCAACGACGTGGTCTTCCCCGGGACGCACAATTCCTACGCGGCCTCCGACGAGCCCGGCTGGCTGTTCCCCAATCAGCGCTTCGGCATCGCCCGCCAGCTCGACGACGGGATCCGCGCCCTGCTCATCGACGTGCACTTCGGCGTGCGCGACCCCGCGTCGGGCATCGTGCGCACCGACCTGCAGGCGGATGGCGGCTCACGCAACAAGGCGGCGCAGGCGCTCGGCGCCGGCGGCTTGCGCGCCGCCGATCGCGTCGCCGGGCGGATCGGCGCGCGCCCGGTCACGGGGACGCCCGAGCTCTACCTGTGCCACACCCTGTGCGAGCTGGGCGCGGAGCCGATCGATCAGGAGCTGCGGCTGATCCGCCGCTTCCTGGACACGCACCGCTCCGACGTCCTGCAGGTGATCGTCGAGGACTACGTCCCGCCGCGTGACATCGAGCGCGCGTTCGAGCGCGCGGGCCTCGTGCGGTACGCGGCCGTGCTCGACCGCCACGCTCCGCTGCCGACGCTGGGCGAGCTCGTCCAGGAGAACCACCGGCTCGTCGTCTTCGCCGAGGAGGACGGTGGCGAGCCCGCGTGGTACATGCCGGCCTTCTCGTTCATCCAGGACACACCACTGGCCGCTGCAGGCCCGGGCAACGTGTCCTGCGCGCGCTTCCGCGGCGACGCCGACAGCCCGATCCTGCTGATCAACCACTGGAACATCGAGTTTCCGCCGCGCCCGTCGCTGAACGCGAAGATCAACACCGCCGACGCGCTGCACGCGCGTGTGCGGGGCTGCGAGCAGGCCGGCCGGCCGCGCCCGGGGATCATCGCCGTCGACTTCCACGAGCGCTCGGCGGTCGTCGCCGTGGCGCGCGAGCTCAACGCCCGCGCGCGCTGACGCGGCTCAGACGTGGTCGACGTAGAGGTCGACCTGCAGCTCGGCCCCCGGAACGTAGCTGTAGGGCTCGAGGTCGGTGACGCCCTCCTCGGCGAGCACGTCCTCACACAGGTAGGTGTTCCCCGTGCACTCGCGGCTGGGGCGGTTCAGGATCGCGTAGGCGGCGTCGGCGTAGACCTCCGGGCGCCGCGCGCGGGCCATCGCGGCGTCGCCGCCGAGCAGGTTCTGCACCGCCGCCGTGGCGACGAGCGTGCGCGGCCAGAGCGCGTTCGAGGCGATGCCCGCGTCGGCGAACTCCGCGGCCCAGCCCAGCGCGAGCAGGCTCATGCCGTACTTGGCGAGCGTGTAGGCGACGTGCGGGCCGAGCCACTCGGGCTTGAGGGTGATCGGCGGCGAGAGCGTGAGGATGTGCGGGTTCTCGGCGCCGCGCAGGTGCGGGACGCACGCGCGCGTCACCGCGAAGCTGCCGCGCACGTTGATGTCCTGCATCAGGTCGTAGCGCTTGAGCTCCAGCGCCTCGGTCCCGACGAGGTTGATCGCCGAGGCGTTGTTGACGCAGATGTCGATGCCGCCGAAGCGCTCGACCGCGGCGTCGACGGCCGCCTGGACCTGGGCCTCGTCGCGGATGTCGCCGACGATCGGCAGCGCCGTGCCGCCCGCCTCCTCGATCTGCGCGGCCGCCGTGTAGACCGTGCCCTCGAGCTTGGGATGCGGCTCGGCGGTCTTCGCCACGAGCGCGACGTTGGCGCCGTCGCGCGCGGCGCGCAGCGCGATCGCCAGGCCGATGCCGCGGCTCGCGCCGGAGATGAAGAGGGTCTTGCCCGAAAGGCTCATGCGTACTCCTGGTCTGGTCGTCGGCACACGGCGGGCCCGCGCACAGGCCGCATACTGCCGTATCGGGCCGAGCAGGCTGGTGCGAACTGACGACTCAGGACGCTAGACGCCGCGCTCGACCGCGATGCGCTCCGTGTCGGCCGCCTCGGTGAACGCCGCGTAGTCGGCGTCGTTCTGGTCGGCGTATGCGACGGCGAACTGCTCGAGTGCGCGATCGAACACGTCGTCGTCGCCGAGGTACCCGCTGATCCTCGCGGCGTCGCCGGTGCGCGCATGGGCGCGCGCGAGCGCTCCGCCGCAGATCTGCGCATAGCGTGCCAGGACCTCGGGCGACATCGTCTCGATCACCGCCGAGCCCTTCATGTCGCGCAGCTGGCGCACGTAGAACTCGCGCCGCGCCTCACCCGTGCCCGTGACCCAGCCCAGGAACGCGTCGCTCGCGGACTGCGTGACGCGCTGACCCTGGACGACGCGCTCGCCGGCGTGCTCGTACTCGCTGGCGCCGGCGAACGGCGCGAGCACCGAGGTCGTCGCCTCCTTGATCTGCAGGAACAGGGGATCGTCGTCGCGGTCGCCCATCAGCAGGATCATGAAGGCCTCGGTCCCGACGGAGCCCACGCCGACCACCTTCCGGGCGAAGTCCTCGTAGTGGTAGTGGTCCAGCACCAGACGCCGGTCGGGCGTCAGCGTCTGGGCGTAGTCCGTCAGCCCCTGACGCACGATCTGCTCGGCCGCCTCCGCCATCATCTCCGGGGGACGCACGATCACCGGCGGCTGCTGGCGGATCCGGAAGCCGCCGTCGACCGGCTCGGCGAACTTCTCCAGCGAGCCCAGGCTCGTCTTGCGCCGTGCCTTGGCGAGGTTCTTCTCCGCCGCCTTGATCGTGCTCTTCTTCGCCGTGACGCTCAGCTGGGCGAGCATCTCCTCGGCGTCGATCCGCGTGTACCAGACGTCCATGAAGCGCATCGCCGCTGCCTCGGCCAGCACGGCGCGGTAGGTCGCCGCCGCCGCGCGCGCCGCCGCGCGCTGGTCCTTGGGCCGGTGGCCGTTGTCGCGCGCCGCGACGACGAGGCTCGCGACCAGGCGCTTGACGTCCCACTCGAACGGCGCGGGGAGCGTCTCGTCGAAGTCGTTGAGGTCGAAGACCAGGCGCCGGTCGGGCGCGGCGAAGACCCCGAAGTTCGAGAGGTGGGCGTCGCCGCAGCACTGCACGCGCAGCGCCGTCGTCGGGGTGCGCGACAGATCTCAGGCCATGATCGCGGCGCCGCCGCGATAGAAGGTGAACGGCGAGACGATCATGCGGCCGTGCCGGATCGGCACGAGCTCCTGGACGCGGGCGAGGTTCTGCTCCTCGAGGATCCCGACCGGGTCGGGCCGGTCGGTCGGCGCGGTCCACTCGGCGTGGGCCTCCACCGGCACCGCCTCGCGCGCGGCGCGCCCCTCGCTCATGCGCTCCTCGATCGCCTTCGGGAGGTCGAGCACCCCCCGCGCGCGCTGCGCCGGCTCCGGCGCGCGCTGCTTCGCCTTCTTCGCCTGGTTTGCCTTGCTCGACGTCTTGGCCATTCGCGCAGGCTAGATGATTGATCCCCCACATCGGCGCGGGTGCAGGCGTTGGAATCGCTCATCCAGCACGGATCCGCACGCCGTCGCACCGTCACGACGACGTGGCGTCCCGCTCGCCGACGCCGAGCCGAGCCCGCAGCCGGGGGATCACGAGCAGCGACATCGCGACGACGACGCCGGCGGCGGCGGCGAAGACGGCAAGGTACGGCAGGCCGGTCGGCGCCAGCAGCTCGGCGGTCGCCACGCCCGCGGCGAGCATCAGCAGCGAGCCCAGGAGGCCGACGGCGAAGCTCCGCATCAGGCCGGCGCGTCGACTTCGAGATGGGGCGTGGGGATGCTCGGGAAGCCGGCCATCGGGACCGCGTGATGTCTCAGGCGCACGGTGGCAGGATCGCACGCAACGCGGGCGGGCGCCAGAGGCCTCTCAGGCGGCGCGCGCCACGACGGCCTCGCGCACCGGGCGGCGCTTGCCCCACAACGACGCGTCGGCGTAACGCATGAGCGTGCCGAACTCGTCCGCCGCGGAGGTCGGCGTGACGCCGACCTGCGCGAGCAGCGCGCGGGCGCGGCGGTCGTCGAAGCGGCAGGCCACGTCGAAGTACGGCGCGAAGACGCCGTCGCCGTCGGCCGCCCGGGCCGTGGCCGCGCTGGAGAGCTCGACCGCCGGCCGGTCGAACGCGTCGGCGGCGAGATCGCCCACCTCCCGCACGGTGAGCGCGCCGTCGCCCGCAACCAGGTGATAGGCGCCCTCGGCCTGCGGTGCCTGCAGCAGCGCGAGCAGCCCGTCGGCGACGTAGTCGCCGGTCACGATGTCGAGCAGGCCGTCGCGCGCCGCCGGAGCCTCGCGCAGCAGGCCGCGGCGGTAGGCGCGCAGCGGCGGGTAGAGGACGTTGAAGCTCGTCGTCCAGCCGGTCCCCGCCTCCCCCATGACGATGCTCGGCCGCGCCACGGCGACCGGGAGCCCGGCGGCGGCGCGCGCGGCCACGAGCTGCTCGGCCTCGAACTTCGTCTGCTCGTAGGTGTTGCGAAAGCGCTGGCCGACGTCGAGCTGCGTCTCGAGGAACGGTCCTGCGTGGCGACCGGCGACGTACGCCGTCGAGACGTGGACCACGCGTTCCAGCCGCGGCGCCCGCGCGGCGAGGTCCAGGACGGCACGGGTGCCGCCGACGTTGATCGCGCGCGCGTCGTCGAGCGGCTGGTCGAACGTGACCGCCGCGGCGCAGTGCAGCACGTGCGTGACCTGGCGCACCGCCGGGTGGTCCAGGCCGCCGGTGATGTCCGCGGCGACCGGGAGCACGCGCGCCCGGCGCCGGCGCCCCGGCTCGAACCAGATCCGCTCGAGCACGGCGTCCATCCGCTCGCGCGCGGCCTCGGCGTCCGTCGCGCGCACCGGGCAGAGCACCTGCGCGCCCTGCGGCTCGTCGAGCAGGCGCGCGAGCACGAGCGTTCCCAGGTACCCGGTCGCGCCCGTGAGCAGGATCACGCGGGCGCCCCCATCGCGTGATAGCCGCCGTCGACGTGCACGATCTCCCCGGTGATCCCGCGGGCGCGCGCGGAGAGCAGGTAGCAGACGGTCTCCGCGACGGGCTCGGGGTCGTGCACGTCCCAGCCCAGCGGGGCCTGCGCGTCCCAGCCGTCGGCAAGGCGCTCGAAGCCCGGGATGCCGCCGGCGGCGAGGGTCTCCAGCGGACCCGCCGAGACGAGGTTCACGCGGATCCCCTCGGGGCCCAGGTCACGTGCGAGGTAGCGCGAGACCGCCTCCAGCGCCGCCTTCGAGACGCCCATCCAGTCGTAGGCCGGCCAGGCGACCGTGGCGTCGAAGTCCAGGCCGACGATCGCCGCGTCGGCGCCGGTCATCAGCGGGCGCAGCGCCTCGGCGAGGGCCTTGAACGAATAGGCCGACGTGCGGAACGCCTGCTCCGCGCTGGCGGCAGGGGCGCTCATGAACGCGCCGCCGAGCGCGTCCGGCGGCGCGAACGCGACGGCGTGCAGCACGCCGTCCAGGCCGCCCCAGCGCGCGTCGAGGGCCTCGGCGACGGCGGCGAGGTCCTCGCTGCGGTTGACGTCGAGCTCGAGCACGTCGGCGGGCTCGGGCAGCGTCCGCGCGGCCCGCTCGGTCATGCGGCGCGCACGGCCGAACCCGGTCAGCACCGTCTGCGCGCCGAGCTCCTGCGCGCGGCGCGCCACGGCGTAGGCGATCGAGTCCTTCGTGATGACGCCCGTGATCAGCAGCCGGCGGCCCTCGAGCATCCTCACGCGACCGCCCAGACGTCCTCGCCGCAGGGCGCGGCGCCCTCGCCGCCGGCGTCCTGCGTCCCGGAGGCCGCGGCGCGCCAGAGCACCTCGACCTGCGCGGCGCAGGCGCGGCGCGCGTCCTGGCGCACGACGTCGATGCCGAGCGTCACCAGGCCCGCCTCGTCGCTCGCCGGCTTCAGCGCGCGCACCGAGCCCTCGACGTGCACGGTGTCGCCCAGACGCACGGGCCGGCGGAAGACGACGTCGCGCACGCGCCGCAGCGCCATCACGCGCTCGGGGTCGAATGGCACGAGGCCGACCGCGAACGACATGACCAGCATGCCGTGGGCGATGCGCTGGCCGAACGGCCCGTCCGCTGCCCACTCGGCGTCGGCGTGCTGGGGATGCCAGTCGCCGGTCAGCGCGGCGAACATCACGACGTCCGACTCGGTGACCGTGCGGCCGCGCGTGTGGAAGCGCTCGCCCTCGGCGAGCTCGTTGAACGGTGCGGACCAGTTCACAGGGGGATGTTCCTCGTCGGTCGGGGTGGACGGTGGACGGTGGCGAGCGCGTCGAGCGCCGCGATCAGGCGCTCGCGCGTCCGGCTCGGCGGGACGACCTCGTCGACGAAGCCGCCGGCCGACGCGGCGCCGACGTCGAGGTGCTCGCCCGCGTAGCGCGCCGCGAGGCGCTCGCGCGCGGCATCGGGGTCCTCGTCGGCGGCGATCTCGCGCCGGTTGACGATGCCGACCGCCTGCTGGGCGCCCATCACGCCGATCTGCGCCTGCGGCCAGGCGAACACGTAGTCGGCGCCGAGGTCCTTCGAGTTCATCGCGATGAACGCGCCGCCGAACGCCTTGCGCGTTACGACGGTGATCCGCGGGACGGTGGCGGCGGCGAAGGCGTGCACGAGCTTGGCGCCGTGGCGGATCACGCCCGCCTTCTCCTGCGCGCTGCCGGGCAGGAAGCCCGGCGTGTCGACGAGCACCACCAGCGGGAGCCCGAAGGCGTCGCAGGTGCGCACGAAGCGCGCCGCCTTCGACGCCGACTCGGCGTCGAGCACGCCGCCGAGGAACTTCGGCTGGTTGGCGACGACGCCGACGGCGCGGCCGTCGATCCGCGCGAACACGCAGACGATGTTGCGCGCCCAGCGCTCGCCGATCTCGACCTGCCGGCCGCCGTCGACGAGACGCGCGATGACGTGGCGCACGTCGTAGACGCGGCGCGGCTCGGCCGGCACGACGGCGTCCGGGCCGCCCTCGGGCGGCTCGACCGTCGGCCAGCGCTGCGGTGTCACGCCGGCGTGCTGGGGCAGGTGGTCGAGCAGGTCGCGGGCGAGCAGCGCCGCGTCGACCTCGGTGTCGGCAACCACGTGGCAGACGCCGTTGCGCGCATGCACACGGGGACCGCCGAGGGTCGCGGCATCGACGTCCTCGCCGGTGACCTCCTGCACGACGCCCGGGCCCGTCAGGAACATGCTCGCGTGCTTCGTCATCACGACGACGTCGGTCAGCGCCGGCGCGTAGGACCCCCCGCCGGCGCTCGCGCCGCAGACGATCGAAATCTGCGGGACCTGCCCGGACAGCACGGTGTGCGCGCGGAAGATGCGCCCATAGCCGGCCAGCGCGGCCACGCCCTCCTGCATCCGCGCGCCGGCGGACTCGATGAAGCCCACGCACGGGATGCGCCCGCGGCCGGCCATCTCCAGGACGCGCACGACGGTGTCGGCATGCGCCTCCCCGAGCGAGCCGCCGGCGAAGCTCGCGTCCTGCGCGAAGCACGCGACCGCGCGGCCGTCGACCATGCCGGTGCCGCCGAGCACGCCGTCGCCGTCCTGCGCGCGGTCGCCCATGCGATGCGAGCGCACGCCGGTGCGCACGAGCTGCAGCGAGCCGGGGTCGCAGAGGACCTCGAGCCGCTCCAGCGGGGTCAGGCGCTCATCGGCGCGCTGCACGAGGGCGAGGGCGGGCGGCATCACACGGTCTCCAGCACGAGTGCGGCGTTGTGGCCGCCGAACCCGAACGAGTTCGACAGGCCCAGGACGCGCTCGCCGTCGGCGAGCGCCAGCGGACGCGCGCTGTCGGGCACGTAGTCGAGGTCGAGCCCCTCGTCCTCCTCGGCCCAGCCGAGCGTCGGCGGCGCGACCCGGTCGCGCAGCGCGAGCAGCGTGGCGATCGCCTCCACGGCACCGGCCGCGCCCAGCAGGTGGCCGATCGCCGACTTCGTCGAGGAGACGGGGACGGCGTAGGCGTCGTCGCCGAGCGCCGTCTTCAGCGCGAGCGTCTCGCTGCGGTCGTTCAGCGGCGTCGAGGTGCCGTGGGCGTTGACGTAGACGAGGTCGCCCGCCTCGATCCCGGCGTCCGCCAGCGCGGCGAGGATCGCCCGCGCGGCGCCCGCACCCCGGGGGTCGGGCGCCGTCAGGTGATGGGCGTCGCAGGTCGCGCCGTAGCCGCGCACCCACCCGAGGATCCGGGCGCCGCGCGCCTGCGCCGCCTGCGCCTCCTCGAGCACGAGCGCGCCGGCGCCCTCGCCCATGACGAAGCCGTCGCGGCGCGCGTCGAACGGGCGCGACTCGCCGGTCCTGGAGACCGCGTCGAGCGCAGCGAACGACGCGCGCGCCAGCGGCGTGAGCACCGCCTCCGAGCCGCCCGTGAGGACGGCGTCGGCGTCGCCGGCCTGGATCGTGCGCGCGGCCGCCCCGATCGCGTTCGCCCCGGCCGCGCAGGCCGAGACGACGCCAAAGCACGGGCCCAGCAGCCCGTGGCGCATCGCGAGCGTGCCCGCCCCGGCGTTGCCCATCATCAGCGGCACCGAGAGCGGGGAGACGGCGCCGGGCCCGCGGCCCAGCAGCTCCTCGTGGTTGCTCTCGAAGGTGCCCAGGCCGCCGATCCCGGTCCCGATGATGCAGCCGACGCGGTCGGGCGCGTAGGGCAGCTCACCGTCCCACCCGGCGTCGGCCACGGCCTCGGCGGCTGCGGCGACGGCGAGCTGCGTGAAGCGGTCGGCGCGGCGGGCCTCCTTGCGCGTGAGCGTGTCGAGCGGGTCGAACTCCGCGCACGGCGCCTCACCGCCCGTGATGCCGCTCGCGCCGGAGGTCCAGCGCTCGTGCAGCGTCCGGGCGCCGACGCCGAGCGGCGTGACGGCGCCCACGCCGGTGACGACGACCTCGCGGACCATCATCTACGCGCGGCTGACGATGAGGTCGATCGCGTCGCCCACGGTGCGGATGCCCTTGACGTCGTCGCCCTTCAGCGGCACGCCGAACTCCTCCTCGGCGATCTGCGAGAGCTCGGCCAGGTCGAGCGAGTCGACGTCGAGCTGCTCGAAGGTCGCCTCGCGCGAGAACTCGGACGGGTCGGCGCCGAAGCTCTCCAGCGCCTGGTAGACGACCTGCTCGACGCGCTCTGCGGTGACGGTGGTGCTCATGGTGTGGTGGTCCTTTCGTGTCGCGGGTTGCACTAGGCGGACAGGCCGCCGTCGACGAAGAGGGTGGTTCCGGTGACGTAGCCGGCGCCGTCGGAGGCGAGGAAGCGCACGCAGGCGGCGACCTCGTCGGGCTCGCCGGCGCGGCGCGCGGGGATCGCCTCGAGGGCGCCGTTCTGCAGGATCCCGGCGGTCATGTCGGTGGTGATGAAGCCCGGCGCGACGGCGTTGATCGTGACGCCGCGCCGGGCCACCTCGGTGGCCGCCGTGCGCGTGAAGCCGATCAGCCCGGACTTCGCCGCCGCGTAGTTCGCCTGCCCGGCGTTCGCGCGCGGGCCGACGACCGAGGCGACGTTCACGATGCGCCCGAAGCGCGCGCGGACCATCCCGCGCAGCGCCTGGCGCGTGAGCCGGAAGGCGGCCGTGAGGTTCGTGTCGAGCACGACGTCCCAGGCGTCGTCGTCGAGCGAGACGGCGAGATCGTCGGCGCGCACGCCCGCGTTGTTCACGAGGCCCACGACCGGGCCGCCGAGCGTCGCGCCGGCGGCCTCGACGGCGGCGCCGATCGCGCCCGCGTCGGTGACGTCGAGCTCGAGCGCGGTGGCGCGTCCACCGGCCCCTTCGATGTCGTGGACCGTCCGCGCAGCCCCGTCGGGGCTCGTGCGATAGGTCAGCGCGACGGCCCAGCCGTCGTCGGCGAGCGCGCGGGCACAGGCGGCGCCGATGCCGCGCGAGCCGCCGGTGACGAGGATGACAGCGTCGTCAGGCCGCGTCATCGGACCCCCAGTGGACGACGGCGGCGCCCCAGGTCAGGCCGGCGCCGAAGGCCGCCAGCAGCATGCTCGCGCCGTCGCGCAGGAGTCCGTCGCGACGCGCAGCGTCGAGCGCGAGCGGGATCGAGGCGGCCGACGTGTTGCCGTGCTCGCCGATCGCTGCGACGACGCGCGCGGGATCGAGCGCCAGGCGCTCGATCAGCGCCTGCAGGATGCGCGCGTTCGCCTGGTGGAAGACGAGCAGGTCGAGGTCGTGGATCTCGGTGCCCTCGCGCGCGCAGGCCTCCAGCGACGCGGCGGCCATCCGGTCGACGGCGTGGCGGAACACCTCGGGGCCGTCCATGCGGATGTAGCCGTCGGAGCGGTCGGCGTAGAGGATCCCGCCGAGGGTGCCGTCGGAGCCGAGCACGACCGGGCCGACGGCCGAGCCGGCGGCCGCGCCCAGGACGGCGGCGCCCGCGCCGTCGCCGAAGATCGCCGCCACCTTGCGGTCGTCCGGATCCAGGTGGCGCGAGAGGATCTCCGCGCCGATCACGAGCACGTGCCGCGCGCGGCCGGCCTCGATCGCCCCGGCGGCGAGGCTCAGGCCCGCGACGAAGCCGGTGCAGGCGGCGCCGAGGTCGACGGCACCGCAGTGCGCGGCGCCCAGCGCCTCGGCCACGAGCGGCGCGGTGTTGGGGATGATCTGGTCGGCCGTGCAGGTCGCGACCAGCACGAGGTCGAGCTCGGCCGCCTCCAGGCCGGCGTCGGCGAGCGCGGCGCCGCCCGCGCGGGCGGCGAGCGCGTGCAGGCGCGCATCCGCCGGGGCCCAGCGGCGCTCGCGGATGCCGGTGCGCTTGACGATCCACTGCTCGTCGACGCCGAGCGTCGCGGAGATCTCCGCGTTCGTCACGACGCGCTCGGGCAGCGCGGCGCCGAGACCGAACAGCGCGGCGCCGCGGGCGGCCGGAGCGGCGTCCGGCGCTCGGCGCGCGAGGGTCTCAGGCTGCGGCACGCTCGCCCTCCTGCGGCAGGTTGCGGGCGACGAGCTTCTCCAGCACATCGCCGGGTCCGACGTCGACGTAGCGCTCGCAGCCGGCGGCCGCAAGCGCCGCCATGACCTCGCGCCAGCGCACCGGGGCGACGACGGCCTGCGAGAGCTCACGGACGGGGTCGGTGAACGGCGCCGCGGTCAGCCCGCTGTAGACGGGGTGGCGCGGCGCGCGCCAGTCGATCGCGCCGAGCGCGCGCTCGTAGGCGGCGCGGGCCGGCTCCATCGCCGGCGAGTGGAAGGCGCCGGCGACGTTGAGCTCGAGCGCGCGCAGGCCGTGCTCGCGTGCGCCGCGCCGCGCCGCGTCGATGCCCGCACGCGGGCCGGACACGACGAGCTGGCCGGGGGCGTTGTCGTTGGCGACCGACAGGCCGTGCTCGCGGGCGAGCTCCGCGGCGTCCTGCGGCGTGCCCTTCAGCAGCGCGAGCATGCTTCCCGACTCGCCGGTCTCGCCCGCGCGCGCCATTTCCTCGCCGCGGATGACGGCGAGCCGCACCGCGTCGAGCTGGCTCAGCGCGCCGGCGGCCGCGAGCGCGGAGAGCTCGCCGAGCGAGTGGCCGGCGAAGGCGCGCTCGCCGCCGGGGGCGATGCGCCGCCAGGCCGCGAGACTCGCGAGCAGGATCGCCGGCTGGGCGAAGCGCGTGCTCTCGTCGCAGCGCGTGAACGGCTCGTCGCCGAGCTCCTCGACGCAGCACGCCAGCAGGTCCGGCGCGTCACGCCGGACGGCGGGGAGGGCGGCGGCGCTCTGGGCGCCCTGACCCGGGAAGAGGTACGCGGTGGCCCGCGGCGATGCCATGCGGACACCGTTGCGCGAGGCCGCCCGGATCCGCCGCGATCGGCGCCCATGCCCCCCGACCGGGGGGTGTGGGGCACGCGAACCGGGGGGTTCGGTGGGTGACGTGCCGGGTTTCAGAGCGCGACGGCCGCGCTCTCGTCCGCCGCCGCGGCCTGCTCGGAGCCGGCCGCGTAGCGCGCGCGCAGCAGCGAACCACCGAGTGCGAGCCCCGCCGCGCCGACCGCCGCGACGAGGAAGATCAGCGAGAAGCGCCCGGCGTTCGCGAGCGGCGCCGCCGCCGCGCTCGCCACCGCCCCGCCGATGAAGATCGCGCTGGCGAAGAACGAGACGGTCACCGCGCGGGCCTGCGGATAGACCTGGGTCGCCCACGTCTGCATCGTCGAGTGCAGGAAGCCGAAGCCCGCCCCCAGCCCCACGCTGGCGACGACGGCCGTGGCGACCGTCGTGTCGGCGGCCGCGACGAACAGGCCGAGCGCGGCGAGGCTCGAGCCGCCCGCGATCAGCCGCGGCGCCGGGACCCGAGGGATCGCGCGCGTCACGAGCGGCGTGCAGATGACGTTCGCCAGGCCGAACCCGGCGGCCGCCGACCCGGCGAGTGCCGCGCCGACGCCCGCCTGCTGCAGCGACGCCGCGACGAACGTCAGGGAGCCGAAGATGACGGCGCCCTCGACGAACGCCAGGCCGACGACGACCCGCACCCACGGCCGGTGCGCGATCGCCTGGACCTGCTGGCCGAAGGAGCGCGTGCTGCGCTCGCGCACCGGCTCGGGCAGCCCGCGCAGGAAGGCCGTCAGCAGCGCGGCGATCACCGCCGAGACGAGGAACGCCCAGCGCCAGCTGAGCACCTGCGCCGCCACGCCGCCGACGACCGTCGCCGAGGCGATCCCCGCGGTGGCGAACGCCATCATGATCGTGAGCGCGTGCTGGCGGTGGCGCAGGTCGACCGTGTCGCCGATGTAGGTGATCGCGGTGGGGACGAGCGCGGCGAAGAACAGCCCGGCGACGGTGCGCGCGAGGATCAGCACGCCGATGTCGCGCGCGGCCGCCGCGACGACGCACGCCAGCGCGCCGCCGACGACGGCGCCACGGATCACCGGGACGCGGCCGACGCGGTCCGACAGCGCGCCCCAGAGCGGCTGGCTCAGGCCGTAGGCGACGAAGTAGGCGCTCGCCACCAGCGAGGCGGTGCCGAGCGAGACGCCCAGCGCCCGGTGGATCGGCACCAGCAGCGGCGGGATCGTGAAGCGGTCGAAGCTCGAGAGGAACGACGTCGCCCGCAGGCGGCGCTGGGCGGCGGCTCCGGACCTCACGGCCCCCAGGATATGCGCGTGTCCTATGCGCTCAGGACACTAGGTCGTCGCGCGCAGCGCCGCGGCCCTGCCGCTGCAGTCGTAGAGCACGCTGGACGAGCTGCCCGCCGACCCCGTCGTCGTCGCGGCCGCGCTCGAGGACAGCGGCACGGCCGTGCAGGCCTTCGCGACCACGCTCAGCACGCTGCGCGCGCCGACGCGGTTGTCCGTCGGCAGGCCGCCGGAGTCCGCGAGCACCCAGCGGAGCTTCCCGTTGTGGACGGCGTCGGCCAGCCACGCGGCGCTGACCTCGCTCTCACGGCCGGAGAACCCGCCGATGCCGGCGACGGGGGCATCGCGCGTGAGGATCTGCGAGGCCGCGCCCGACTGGCTGGAGACGCCGATCGTCCCGCCGCCATGGGCCTTGGCGTAGGACACCGCCTGGGCCAGCGAGCCGGTGTCGCCGCCGAAGATGCCGCCGCCGCCCGCGGCGGGGCCGCCCTGGGCGTTGCCGGCTGCCAGGCCCGTGGGGCCGCCCGCGCCCTGCAGGCCGGCCGGGGGAGCGCCCTGGGGCCCGGCGAAGCCCGCGGGCGGCCCGCCGGCCCCGGGGGTGAAGCCCGCGGGCGGCCCGCCGGCCCGCCCGCCGCGGCCGAAGCCGTTCCCGGGCCCGCCCATCCGGCCGCCGAAGGCCGAACCGGGCCCGTCCGCCCCGCCGCCGGCCGGGAAGGTCCCGCTCGTCGCGTGGCCGAGGGTCTGCACGGCCCACGAGGCGGGCGCGATCATCAGCGCGCCGAGCGCCATCGCGACGGCGACGGCACGCAGCCGCGCGTCGCCGCCCCAGGCGAGCACCGTCGCCGCCCCGGCGCACACGATCACCGCGAGCGGCGCGACCCAGCCGACGCCGCCCGCGCCGTGGTGCAGGACGACCAGCTCGGTCGCGACAGCGGCGGCGATCGCCAGCGGGCCGAGGATGCGCATCGCCGTGCCGCGCCCGGTGAGCTGCACCGCGCCGGCGCCGATCAGCGCCGCGGTGAACGGCGCGAGCGCCGACGTGTAGTACGGATGGAAGATGCCCTTGGCGGTGCTGAAGGCGACCGCCGTGACGAGGAACGCGCCGCCGACGGCGACGATCCAGCCGGTCCGCCGGTCGGCGCGCCGCAGCTGCGAGCGCCAGAGGATCGCGGCGCCGCCGACGATCGCGAAGCCCAGCAGCCAGCCGGCCTGCCCGCCGAGACTCGAGTTCAGCAGGCGCAGCACGCCGGGGCTGCCGCCGAACGGTCCTCCTCCGCCGCCGCCCGGACCCCCGAAGCCGCCGCCGCCCGCCGGGCCGCCGCTCTGGCCGAACAGGCGCCCGAGACCGTTGTAGCCGAAGATCAGCGACCAGACGCTGTTGTCGCTCGTGCCGGAGATCCACGGCCGGCTCGCGGCGGGGGTCAGCCACATGAGCACCGGCCAGGCGAGGCCGACGACGAGCATCGCCACCGCGCCCCAGGCGAGCTGGCGCAGCGCCGCGAGGCGGCCCTTCGGGGCGACCCACAGCCATGCGGCTGCGATGCCCGGCACGACCATCAGGGCGGCGGCCATCTTCGCCTCGAAGCCCAGGCCGACGGCCACGCCGGCCCAGACGAGCCAGCGCGTGCGCCCGTCCTGCAGCGCGCGGACCAGGCACCAGACGGCGGCGGTGACGCAGAGGACGAGCAGCGCGTCGGGGTTGTTGTGGCGCGAGATGGCGACGGTGATCGGCGTCAGCGCGAGCGCCAGGCCGCCGGCGGTGCCGGCGACGCGGCCGAAGTTGCGGCGCGTCAGGTCGTAGACGAGGCCGACGGTCGCCGCGCCCATCAGCGCCTGCGGCACGAGCATGCTCCACGCGCTGAAGCCGAACGCGCGCGCCGAGAGCGCCTGGACCCAGAGGGCGAGCGGCGGCTTGTCGACGGTCATCACGCCGGACGCGTCGAACGAGCCGTACAGGAACGCGTGCCAGCTCTGCGTCATCGAGCGCACGGCGGCGCTGTAGTACTCGTTCGCGTAGCCATTGCGATCGAGCGCCCACAGGTTCAGGACGAGCGCCAGCACGAGCAGGCCGAGCAGCTCGGGCGTCGGGCGCGGGATCGCCCGGGCGCGTGCGCTGCGGCGCTCGCGCGCGGGGGACGGAAGGGTCACGGACGGCGTGGACACGGTGGTGGTTCCTCGATCGATCATGTGCGGGGACTCAGACGAGCGGCGTGCTGTCGGCCGCCGGGGGCACGATGGCCAGCGGTGGGGTCTCGAGCGCCTGGGGCTGGGGGCGGTGGGCGAAGACCCACATGCGCAGCGCGACGTAGCGCGTGACGGTGGCGCACGTGCTGGCGGCCACGAGGACGGTGACCTCGAGCGCGCGCGAGGGGTCGGGCTGCAGCGCATGAAGCACGGTGAGCGCGCCCGTCGCCAGCGCGACGGTGATCACGTAGACGACGAAGCCCATCGACAGCTGGCGCTCGAGGCCGGCGCGGCCGCGCACGCCGAAGGTGAAGGCGCGGTTGGCGAGGGTGTTGCCCACCGCGGTGATCGCCAGCGCGATCGCGTTCGCGCCCGTGGCGCCGAGCGGCCCGCGCAGCAGCACGTAGAGCGCCGCGAACGCCAGCGTCGAGGCGATGCCGACGAGGACGAAGCGCAGCAGCGGCGAGGCGACGAGCAGGCGCGCGATGCCCTTGAGGTCGCCGATCGCCGTGGCGACGACGTCGACGCGCGAGTCCGGATCGTCGACCCAGTCGACGGGGACCTCGTGGATCCGCAACCCGGCGCGCTGGGCGAGCACGAGCAGCTCGGTGTCGAAGAACCAGCCGTCGTCGCGCACCGCCGGCAGCAGCCGCTGCGCGACGTCGCCGCGCACCGCCTTGAACCCGCACTGCGCGTCGGTGAAGCGCGCGCGCAGCGTCAGGTGCAGCAGATGGTTGTAGGTGCGCGAGATGAACTCCCGGCGCCCGCCGCGCTCCACGCGCGAGCCGCGCGCCAGACGCGTCCCGATCGCGATGTCGCTGTGGCCGGAGATCAGCGGGGCGACGAGCGGGAGCAGCGCGCGCAGGTCGGTCGACAGGTCGACGTCCATGTAGGCGACCACGTCGGCGTCACTTGCGAGCCAGGCGGTGCGCAGCGCGCGCCCGCGGCCCTTCTGCGACAGGCGCAGCACCTCGACGCCGTCGAGCTCGCCCGCCAGCTGTGCGGCGACGCGCGGGGTCGCGTCGGTGCTCGCGTTGTCGGCGATCACGATGCGCCAGCTGAACGGCACGAACGCGTCGAGGTGGTCGCGCAGCCGGCGCACGGACGCCGCGAGCACGCGCTCCTCGTTGTAGACGGGGACGACGACCTCCAGTCGCGGCGCGGGCGCCGGGCTCGGTACGGGATGCAGGTCTGCGGAGGCCATGGGGTCAGCGTCGGTCATCGGTGTGGGAGGACTGGGAGAGACGGCTGGGAGAAGGCTGGGAGACGTCGCAGCGGGGACGTACTGTCGCGCGGGCCGTTGAGAGCGCTCTGAGAGCGGGCGGCGCACGACGTCGAGGTCGTCAGCGGCGCCGACGGTTGCGACGGGGTGGTCGAGACGTCTGCCCGGAGGTCGCGGTGGTCGCCGGCGTCGCGGCCGCGGCCTGGGCGCTCGCCGTGGCGGCGGCCTGCGCTGCGGCGGCGAGCAGCCTGCGCGGCTGCTTTGTGCGCGACAGCGCCGGGTCGTCCCCGGCGGCCAGCTGCACCGAGAGCCCCGCGAACGCCGCGGAGAACGCGGCGATGGCCAGCGCGGCGACCAGGCGCCACAGTCCGTTGCGTCGTTGCATGGACGGCACCCTCGACGCCGCGCCTCAGCGCAGGGTGAGACGGACCTGAGCGTGCTCTGAGAGCGGCTCGCTCAGGTCGTACGCGCGGCGGCGGTGCGCTCCGCCCGCACGCTGCGCGGGGCGGGCTCGCGGCGCGCCGCCCACGCGCGAACCCCCAGCGTCACGGCGGCGTACGTCCCCGCGGCGTAGAGGTACCCGAGCAGCACGTCGGCGACGTAGTGCTCCCCCGCGTAGACGAGCGCCAGGCCCATCGCGAGCGGGTAGAGCACGAGCAGCGCGCGGACCCACGCCCGGCGCGTCAGGTCCCACAGCGTCAGCGAGAACAGCAGCGCGAACGCCGCGTGCAGCGAGGGGATCGCCGCGACGTCGTTCGCGTAGCGCTGGCCGGTCTCGAAGATCGTGTCGAAGGAGAAGACGTGCACGTGGGCCCAGGTGATCGGGACGATGCGCGCGAGCGGCGGGACGTGCCCGCCGTCGGCCGCCATCCAGGGCGGGACCGCCGGGTAGAGCGCGTAGGTCGCGAGCCCCGTGAGCGAGAGCACGATGACCATCACCATGTAGCGCCGGAAGCGGTCGTGGGCGAACACCCACAGCGCCGCGGCGAGGCCGAGCGTCGCAATGAAGTGCGTGATGTAGACGGCGAGCGTCGCCCAGTCCCACCAGCGCAGGTCCGACGGCCCGTGCCAGAGGTGCTGCTGGAGCCACGCGCTCGGGACCTGGCCGCCCGCCAGGAAGCGGTCGACGTGGATCTGCGGGAGCAGATGCGGCGTCGTCAGCAGCCCGTCGGCGGTGCCGCGCAGCAGGTCGTAAAGCAGCAGCACGACGACGAGCGGCAGCCAGTCGACGAGCCCGCTCAGGAAGCGCCGGGGGCTGGTGATCGTGCACGCGAGCATGAAGCCCGCGATCCACAGGAAGAGCGAGTCGGTGCTGAGCGACAGCTGGCCGCGCGCGGCGGCGACGGCCACGATGACCACGTAGAGCGCCGGGGCACCCCAGCGCACGGCTGCGCGTCTGCGGGACACGCGCCTCGTCCGCTAGACCGAGCCGGGCGGCCTCTTGGGGCCTGCCCCGAACGTCGCCTGACGCTGGTAGCCCGCGACGACGATCCCGATGCAGGCCACGAGCGCCAGCCAGTAGCCCCAGTCGAGCGAGATGTCGATGTGCGGCGCCGGGCGCCCGAAGATGATCCCGTTGCCGAGCACGAGGACGACCCCGGCCATGCCGAGGATCATCGTCACCTCGCCGGGCCGCCAGCCGAGCTTGTGCCCGCGCGCGACGATCCAGGCCAGGATGAACGGTGCGAGGCCGAGCAGCAGCAGCAGCCAGCGCAGCGTCGGGAACGTCTCCCACGCAGTGGCGCTGGAGCTGGGCCCGATCCCCGCGGAGGTGATCTTCGAGTTGGGGTTGGCGCTCGTCGAGAACCACGGGACCCACAGCGAGATCACCAGCAGCAGGCCGGAGAGCATGCCGATGACCTCGGGGCGGGACAGGCGCGAGCGGTCGAGGTAGCCCTCACCGCCGGCCGGGGCAGGCTGCGCGTTCATGGCGCAACCGTACCTGCAGCGATCACCGCACGGTCAAGACGCGCAGCCTCGTGGTCAGCGCGCGGCCCTGCGGCACATCGGCGGTGTGCATCTGCGACCTCAGGACGAGGGCCTGCGTGGGCGCCGGCACGCGCACGCCCCCTGCGACGGGCGCCGGGTAGAGCGTGAGCTCCACGATTCCAGCGTCCTTCGGCAGGCCGCTCACCGTCAGTGAACGCCCCTGGATGCGGACGGTCGGCTTCCCGGCGCCCGCAAGCAGCAGGCCGGCATCGCTGCTGACGCGCGCGGCACCGAGCGGCAGCATGCGGCGCCCGCCGCCCTGGACGACGACGCGCAGGCGGCCCAGGCCCGGGCGCGGGGTGAGCGCGAGCGGCGAGACGAGCGCGGACGGCAGCGGGAAGACGACCTTGCTCAGCGCGCTGCGGCTGTCGACCCGCAGGCGCAGCCCTGTGCCGGCCTTCGTGCGCCACTCGCCGGCGCTGAAGCGCGCCGAGCACGGGACCGAGCGCATCGGCTCCGTCACGCTGCGCGTGCGGCCCGCGACCGGGCGGATGACGACGGTGAGCCGGTGGCGCGGGGCGGTCGCGAGGGTCTTGGGCGCGAGCGCGATCGCCCACGGGCCGCTGCCGGCCGCGCGCACGACGCGCCCGTCGAGGTAGAAGCGCACCGAGCGCAGCTGGGCGGCGGCGTCCGCGCTGAGCTCGGCGGTCAGCGGCGCCTCCGGGACGACGACGCCGTCGGCGCGCACGCGCAGGCGCACCGCGCCGGCGCCCGGCAGGTTCAGGCGGTGGTAGCCCACGCCGTTGGTCAGCTCCTGGCAGACGGCCGGCGCGACGCGGCTGCCGGGCAGGCCGCTGAGGTCCGGGGTGGACGGCGCGCTCGTCGAGGGCGCCGTCGTCGTCGTCGGCCTGGGCGCGGGCGGGCCCGGGAGGGCGAGCGGCGCGGAGGCCTGCGGCGCGGAGCCGGAGGCGTTGGTGGCCGTCACGACGACGACGAACGCGTGGCCGGCGTCCGTGCCGATGATGCGGTAGGTCGCGCCGGTCGCGCCCGGGACGTCGGTGCACGTCGTGCCGGCCGCGTCGCAGCGCTGCCACTGGTAGGCGAACGTGAACGGGCCGTCGCCGGTGAACTGGCCGGTGGTCGTCGTGAGGAGGCCGCCCTCCTGGGTCACGGTGGGCTTCGACTGGCCCGCAGGCTGCGCCGGGCCGACAGGGCCGGCGTCCTTCGAGGCGACGGAGATCGAGCCGCCCGGATTCGTGGCCGTGACGACGAAGCGCAGGTCGTGGCCGACGTCGGCGGGCGTCAGGTCGAAGGTGTCGCCGGTCGCGCCGGCGATGGGCGCGCAGTGGGTGCCGTCGGCGTCGCAGCGCTGCCACTGCGTCGTCTCGGTCACTGGCGCATAGCCGGTGAAGGTGCCGTGGTGCCCGGTCAGCGTCCGGCCGTTCTGGGTGACGCCGGTGACGGTCGGCAGCGTGGCGTTCACGGGCGGCAGCGCGGCGACCGGGGCCGTGTTTTCCGACAGCGCGCTGTCGAGGCCCAGGCCGTTGGTGGCGGTCACGCGGACGCGCAGCGAGCCGCCGACGTCGTCCTGGGTCAGCTGGTGGGCCGGCGTCGTCTCGCCGTCGATGTTCGAGCAGAGCGTCCCGTTGGGCTCGCAGCGCAGCCACTGGTAGGCGTAGATCAGCGGGGCGCTGCCGCTCCAGGTGCCGCGGTCGGCGCTGAGCGTGCGGCCCTCGAGCGAGGTGCCCAGGATGGACGGGCGCGACACGTTCGCCGGCGGCGTGCCGGTGATCACGGCCGACGGTGCGGACGTCGCGCTGACGCTGCCGGCGGCGTTCGTCGCGGTGACGACGAAGCGCACGGTGCCGCCGGCGTCCGAGCCGTCGAGCGCGCGCGTCAGCCCGGTCGCGCCGGTGATGTCGCTGCAGCCGCTCCCGGCGGCGTCGCAGCGGCGCCACTGGTAGGCGTAGCTGATCGGCGCGGTTCCGGTCCAGGTGCCCTGGTCGCCGTCGGCGGTTCCGCCGGCCGCCGTCCCGCCGGAGATCGACGGGGCGGTGGTGTTCGCCGGCGGTGTGCCGACGATCGGGCCGATGGCGGCGGAGATCGCGTCGGCGCTGCCGAGCGGGTTCGTGGCGGTCGCGACGACGCGGAGCTGATGGCCGATGTCACCGGGGACCAGGAAGTACGTGGCGCCGGTCGCCCCCGGGATGTCGGTGCAGCCGTGGCCGTCGACGTCGCAGGTCTGCCACTGGAACCCGTAGGTGATCGGGTCGCTGCCGTGCCAGAAGCCGTGGTCGGCGGTCAGCGTCGTGCCCTCGAGCGGGACCCCGTCGATCGAGGCGCCGACGACGTTCTGCACGGGCGCCTGCAGCACCACGGCGGTCGCCGCGCTCGTCGCGCTGGCGGACCCGGCGGCATTCGTCGCGGTGACGACCACGAGGTCGGCGTGGCCGATGTCGTCGCCGGTCAGGTCGTAGGTGGCGTCCGTCGCGCCGGCGATGTCCACGCAGAGCGTGCCACCGGCGTCGCAGCGCTGCCACTGGTAGGCGTAGGCGATCGTGGGCGTCCCGGTCCAGGTCCCCTGGTCGGCCGCCAGCGTGCTGCCGTCCCGGGCGGTGCCCGTGATCGTGGGCGGCGTGCTGTCGGCCGGCGCGACGGCAGCGATCGCCCCGCTCGCGGCCGACGCGGCGGAGGCGCTGCCCGCGGCGTTCGTCGCGGTGACGAGCACGCGCACGGTGGCGCCGACGTCGGCGGCCGTCAGGTCGCGCGTCTGCGCGGTCGAACCGGCGATGTCGGAGCAGTTCGCTCCGCCCGCGTCACAGCGCTGCCACTGGTAGGCGTAGGCGATCGTGGGCGTCCCGGTCCAGGTGCCGGGGTCGGCCGTCAGCGTGCTGCCGTCGACCTGCGTCCCGGTCGTCGTCGGCGCGCCCGTGTTCGCCGGCGGCTCGGCGCTGACGACGGCGGTCGCCGCGGAGGTGGCGCTCGTGCTGCCGGCGGCGTTCGTCGCGGTGACGACGACGCGCAGCGTGTGTCCGACGTCGGCGGCCTGGGCGTCGTGCGTGGCGTTGGTGGCGCCGGCGATGTCGCCGCAGCCGTTGCCGGCCGTGTCGCAGCGGCGCCACTGGTAGGCGTAGGTGATCGTCGGCGTGCCGGTCCAGGCGCCCGGGTCGGCGCTGAGCGTGTGCGTGTCGCGCGGGGTGCCGGAGATCGCGGGCAGCGTCGTGTTGATCGGCGGGGCTGCGGCGACGGTGGCCGTCGCGGCGCTCGTCGCGCTCGCGCTGCCGCCGGCGTTCGTGGCGGTCACGACGATGCGCAGGGCGTGGCCGACGTCGCCGAGGGCGAGCGCATGCGTGGCGCCGGTCGCGCCGGCGATGTCGCCGCAGCCGTTGCCGGCCGCGTCGCAGCGGCGCCACTGGTAGGTGAAGGTGATCGTCGGCGTGCCGGTCCAGGTGCCGTCGGTGGCGCTGAGGTCGGCGCCGTCGGTCGGCGTGCCGGAGATCACCGGCAGCGCGGTGTTCGCGGGCGGCGCGGGCGTGACGAGCGCCGTGGCGGAGGACGCGGCGCTCGCCGAGCCCCCCTCGTTCGCCGCCGTGACGACGACGCGCAGGGTGTGGCCGACGTCGGCGGGCGTGAGGTCACGCGTCTGCCCGGTCGCGCCGGCGATGTCGCTGCAGTTCGATCCGCCCGCATCGCAGCGCTGCCACTGGTGGCTGAAGGTGATCGTGGGCGTCCCGGTCCACGAGCCGTCGACGGCCGTCAGGGTGCTCGCGTCGACGGTGCTGCCGGTGATCGCCGGCAGCGCGGTGTTCACCGGCGGAGTCGCGGCGATCGGCCCGCTGTCGGGGCTCGTCGCGCTTGCGCTGCCGCCCGCGTTCGTCGCGATGACGACGACGCGCAGGGCGTGGTCGGCGTCGGCGCCGGTCAGGACGTAGGTCGCGCCGGTCGCGCCCGCGATGTCGGTGCACCCGTTGCCCGCGGCGTCGCAGCGCCGCCACTGGTGGCCGTAGGAGATCGGCGCGGTGCCGCTCCAGGCCCCGTCGACGGCCGTCAGGGTCGCGCCGTCGATGCGCGTGCCGGCGATCGACGGCAGGGCCAGGTTCACCGGCGCGGCCGCGGCGACGAGCCCCGTCGGAGCCGATGTGGCGCTCGCGCTCCCGCCGGCGTTCGTCGCGGTGACGACGACGCGGACGGTCGTGCCGACGTCGCCCGCGGTCAGCGGGTGGCTCGAACCGGTGGCGCCGATGATGTCGACGCAGAGCAGGCCGGAGATGTCGCAGCGGCGCCACTGGTAGGTGTAGGCGAGCGGCGGCGTTCCGGTCCACGTGCCCTTGGCCGCGCTCAGCGTGCCGCCGTCGACGGGCGTGCCGGAGATCGAGGGCAGGACGGTGTCGGCGGGCGCGAGCGCCGCGACGACGGCGCTCGGCGCGGACGTCGCGCTCGAGCTGCCGACGGCGTTCGTCGCGGTGACGATGACGCGCAGGGTCCCGCCGACGTCGGCCGGGAGCTCGCCGTAGGTCGCGGAGGTCGCGCCGGCGATGTCCGCGCATGCGAGGCCCGCGGCGTTGCAGCGGCGCCACTGGTAGGCGTAGGTGATCGTGGGCGTCCCGGTCCACGTGCCGTTCGCCGCGGCGAGCGTCCCGCCGTCGATCGCCGGCCCGGAGAGGGTCGGCGGCGCGGTGTTGAGCGGGCTGTCGGGGGCGACGACCGCGGTCTGGGCGGACGTGGCGCTCGCGCCGCCGACGGCGTTCGTCGCGGTGACGACGACGCGCAGCGTCGCGCCGACGTCGGGCGCCGTCGCAGCATACGTCGCGGCGGTGGCCCCGGCGACGTCGGCGCAGGCGGCGCCTGCGGCGTCGCAGCGGCGCCACTGGTAGGTGTAGGAGATGACGGGCGTGCCGGTCCACGCGCCGGTCGACGCGCTGAGCGTCTGCCCGTCGCGCGCCGTCCCGCTGATCGCCGGCAGCGCGGTGTTCACCGGTGGCGCAGCCAGGACGACGACGCTCTGGGCCGACGTGGCGCTCGCGCTGCCGCCGGAGTTCGTCCCGGTCACGACGACCCGCAGTGTCGAGCCGACGTCGCCTGCGAGCTGCGTGTACGTCGCGGCGGTCGCGCCGGCGATGTCCGCGCAGTTCGCGCCCGCCGCATCGCAGCGCCGCCACTGATAGGCGAAGGAGATGACCGGCGTGCCGGTCCACGTGCCGGTCGACGCGCTGAGCGCCTGCCCGTCGCGCGCCGTCCCGCTGATCGCCGGCAGGGTGCTGTTCACGGGCGGCGCAGCGG
>DATCDC010000019.1:0-19254 GCA_036510915.1 Solirubrobacteraceae bacterium
GGAAGCAGGAGCCCCGCGTCGTAGAGGCCGGGCACCTGACGTCACGAGTGCACCCGCCGCCCCGTGACGGGTTTTCCGGCCGACCGCTCGTAGCGAGCACGGTTATTCCCGGGATGGGCCCCGGGTAGTGTCGTGGCAGGCCGCAACTCCGGGCGAGATGCGGTGTCTCAGTAGGTGACACCCTGTCAAGGCAAAGGTGGGCGTCATGCTCCAGTCCATTCGTTCGCAGACGGTGCGCGCCGCGGTGACGGCCATGGTCGCCTGCGCCGCGCTGACGGCCTGCGCCGGGGCGGCGCAGGCCGGCGTGACCTCGCCGCAGCCGGTGTCGCCGACCGGCTTCCACGTTCAGGAGGGCGCCGTGGCGACCGGCGGTGGCCGGATCGCGGTGGTGATGCTCGGCTACCGCTCGTCGCGCGACTTCTCGCTGCAGGCGCGAACGGGTGGCGTCCGCGGCCTTGGCCCGCTTCAGCGCTTGGACGGTAGTGTGGAGTTCCCTCAGGTCGCCGTGGGGGCCGATGGAACCGCGGTCGCGGCCTGGACAGCTCAGCGCCGGAACTCGACCCCGGTCCTGCGCGTCGCCGTCGCGCGTCCGGGTCACAGCTTCGGACAGGTTCAGACCCTGTCGACCTTGTCTCCGATGGGCGCGCTCGGCGGCGTCGGCGTGACCTCGACGGGCCGCGCGGTGGTCGCGTGGCGACGGGGTGCGAGCACGACGCCGGTGCAGGTCGCGATCGCGGCGCCAGGGCGCCCCTTCGGTACGCCGCAGACACTGGGCGAGAACCGGCAGTCCGGGCCGAGTGGCACCGTGCCCGTCGTCACCGTCGCGCCGAGCGGGACGGTGGTTGTGGCCTGGCTGGACACCCCGACCCCGCCGCAGCCGCCACCGGCGCCGCCGCTCACGGTGAGGACCGCCCGCGTGTTGGCCGCGACGCTCGCGGCGGGCGCCGCGAGGTTCGACCCCAGCACCGAACTCGCCGCGCTCAGCGCCTCGGGCCCTGAGGCCGCGAGCGGACCGGGCGGCGCCGCCGTCACCTGGCGCCAGGCTGCCACCGAGGTGCGACTCGCACCACTGACGACCGGGAACGTGTTCGCGCCTGCTGTGCTGCTGCCGCCGTATCGGCATCGGTGGGATGGGGGCGCGGATCTGGGCGACCACGTCGCGCTCGGGCTCCCCGCCGGCGGCTCGAACGATGCGCTGTGGCGCGAGAGCCGTACGCGCAACTTCAAGCTGACGTTCGCCGCCGTCAAGAGCAGCAGCCGACCGTCCGGCGGCGTGTTCTCACCCGCGAAGCAGCTCTCGACGAGCGGCTGGCTTGCCGGCACACCACGGGCGGGCGCCCTCACCGACCGCACCGTGGCCGCGTGGGGCGAGACCGGCCCGGGTCGCCCGCGCGTTCGGATCGCAGTCCGCCCCGTCGGGCGCGGCTGGACCGTGCTTCGCCCGCTGCCCGCCCCCGAGATTGACACCAACCGGCTCAGGGCTGCGACCTCGCCCCAGTACGCCGTTGTCACCTGGATCCAGGTTGTCGACAAGCTGGACGGGGGCGGGCGGCTGTACCTGACGACCTACCGACCGCCTGCACCGGCGGTCTCCGCGGCTCGCACCTACACGCAGATCACGGCTGGTGACGGTCATACATGTGCGCTGACGCGGGCCGGGAAGGTCGTGTGCCGGGGCTACAACGCCTACGGTCAAACGCGCGTCCCGGCGGGCGTCTACACGGCGATCACGGCCGGGGAAGGGTCGACCTGCGCGCTGACGCGAGCTGGGACGGCGCGCTGCTGGGGCAAGTTCCGGCCATTTCGAGAGAAGCGCGTTCCGGCGGGCAGCGTGCAGATCGACGAAGGCGGCGGCGTCGCCTGCGTCCTGAACCGCACCGGGAAGGCCATCTGCTTGTCAGACAAGAAGGGAGCTCGTACGCGTGTTCCCGCCGGCCTCTACAAGCAGGTTCTCGTCGGCGACGGCTACGCGTGCACGCTCACCCGGGCGGGGAAGATCAACTGCTGGAACCTGTACTCCGCACCGACATCGGTCGTGCAGGGCGTCCCGCCGGGCACGTTCACGCAGATCAGCGGCCACTTCGGGACAGCGTGCGCGCTGACCCCGGGCGGAGCGGCAGTCTGCTGGGGCGATAGCGCCCGCGAGTTCGGGCTCACCGCTGTTCCCCCGGGCTCGTATTCGCAAGTGGGCGCCGGGTACACACACGCGTGTGCGCTGACGCGGGCCGGGAACGTGGTCTGCTGGGGACGCCGAAACGCCGCTGCGGTCAAGGAGGTCCCCAGCGGCACATTCGCGCAGATCGTCTCGGGCAAGTACCACGCGTGCGCGCTGACCCGGAGCGGGAAAGTCGTCTGCTGGGGAAGCGGCTTTGACCCTCGCAAGGCGTTCTGAACAGTCGCATAGCCCGCCCCCGCTTTGGACCGCGATGAAAGGTGGACCTCCCCGGTGGGACGCTTCGCGTGTCCTCGAGAAACGAGTCGAGGAGGCCCGTAGCCATGATGCACGCCGGGCTGGATCTCAGTCGCCGGAAGATCGTCTGCCGCCGACTGCGGAACGCAGGCGCGAGCCGTCACGGGGCGCCTCGTCGCGCTGCTGCTGTGAGCTCGGTCGCCGGGCCGAGATGACGCGGCAATTCCAGCCCGTGGTTCCAATGTGGTTCCAATCTGAGCGAAACAGGCCCCACCGAACCGAAGAAATCTCTCGCAAACTGCGGCTTCCTGGCCGTACTTGACCCCCTTGCCGCCGTCTCATAACCCGAAGGTCGCGGGTTCGAATCCCGCCCCCGCTATGCAGATCCCGCCTCTCGCCAGGCGGGATCTGCTCTTTCCGGGGCGTTCTCGGGGGGCCTCCGTGGTTCCAATGTGGTTCCGAACACCGAGATCCCGCAGCGAACCCTGGCGTTGAGGTATGCGACCGGGCGCCGCCAGAACGCACCGTAGAACCCGTCGAAGCAGTCGTGCGGTATCGGGACGGGGACGAGCGTGAGGTCACCGAACGCCTGGCGAAGCTCGCTTTCCCACACGCCGGCCGTGCGATAGAGCTCCGGGATCAGGTCGACGAAGCTCGGCAGGTACTCGGTGGTCAGCCAGAACAGACCCGACTGCGCAGGGTCGAAGTTGACCAGAACGACCCGTCGGCGCGCGACCCGGCGCAGCTCGGCGAACCCGCGCAGCCTGTCGCGCCAATGATGATCGCTGAGGACCGCCATGACGGCGTCGAAGCTCCCGTCGTCGAACGGCAGCTCCTCGGCCGCCGCCTGGACGACCTTTGCCGCTCGCGGTGGTCGCTGAGCGATCATCACCGCTGACGGTTCGACGGCGACGACCTCGCGATCCTCAGGCTCATAGGCGCCGGCGCCGGCGCCCACGTTCAAGACGTCGCGCGCATCCCCGAGCGCGCGCCAGATCAGGGCAGCGATGCGCGGATCCGGACGCCGCGTCTCGGTGTACCCCTGCCCGATCGAGTCGTAGTCAACGCCGGTCACGCGCGGGACGTTTCCACAGCGCCCGCCGGGCGAGGCCGTTGACCTGACGGCGGCGCGTGTCGATCGGTCATCCGCCGGGCCGCTGGTTCAGTCGGGACGGCGAGTCCACGCCAGCGCGCACTTCTCGAGCGCGCTGAGGTATTCGTCCTTGCCCTCGATGTAGGCGAGCCGGTCCTGGGGGTGACGTGTGACCAGCTGGCGCTTGAGGTCGGCGTAGCGCGCCGCCTCGTCGGCATGGGCGCGCAGGAAGTCCCGGACGGCAAGGTGCCGGAACTCGTGCTCGCTTCCGGTTTGGCAGGCATGTAGGTGATGCGTGCGTGGGCGCGCCGGCGGGTTGGCGAAGAAGTGGTAGTCGGGCGACTCGGGATCAGCGACGAACAGGTACCCGACCCGTTCCAGTGGCTCGACATACCGCGCTCGCGGCTGGATGGCGTCGACGGAGAGCTGAAGGTCGAGGATGGGCTTGGCAGCGAGGCCCGGCACGGCCGTCGAGCCCACGTGCTCCAAGCGCACGGCGACCTCAGGAAGTGCCTCCTCGATGCGACGAAGCTCCGCGCCGGCCAGAGCCGGCCAGGCGGGGTCGTAGTCAACGATGCGAACGGCCGGGTCCAAGCGATCATCCAGCGAGCGATGCCGGTCCAGCCCCTCGTCCGCCGCACGCGCACTTGCCTGCTCCGCGCTCATCGCGCTGACGGTACCCAGTGCGGCAGGACCGAGTGGCGCTCTCCAGCGCAGTCGCCGTGCGACGACCGTGGGTTCCCCGCGATCATTCGGGATATGGTGAACCCGCTGAGCGGTGCGGTCCCAGTGGCCGATTCCGCGGTGTCGAAGTCCCGCCCGCAGCACGGAGCGGGTCGTGCGTGCGGGCAGTACGTTCAGGGACCAATGTCCTACCAGCACGCTCAGTACTACGACGCGATCTACGAGAGCCTCAAGGACTACCGCCAGGAGGCCGACGAAGTCCGGCAGTTGCTCGCGCAGTACACGCAGCGCGAGATCCACGAGCTGCTTGACGTCGCGTGCGGCACCGGGCTTCACGCGCAGTACCTGTCCGAGCATTTCCACGTCGAAGGCCTCGATCTCAGCGCCGAGCAGCTCGAAGTCGCCAAGCGCCGGCTGCCCGACACGGTCTTCTATCTGGCCGACATGACCGCGTTCGACACGGGCAAGACGTACGACGCCGTCACGTGCCTGTTCAGCGCCATCGGCCACCTGCCCAATGCTGATGCCCTCCACCGCGCCGTGGCTTGCATGGCCCACCATCTGAGGCCCGGAGGCGTGCTTCTCGTGCAGCCCTGGCTGCATCCCGACGACTTCGTGCCAGGACTCATCGGACACGACTTCGTCGAGACGCCCGACTTCAAGCTCACACGCATCAGCCGCTCCTGGGTCGAAGACCGCAGCACCAAGGCCGAACTGCACCACCTCGTCGGACGCCCCGACGGCATCGAGCACTTCGTCGAGGAACACGCCATCAGCATGTTCACGATCCGGGAGTACCTGGACGCTCTTGAGGCCGCTGGTCTCGATGCGTGGCATGTACCCAAGGACATCAAGGCGCTGCCCGACGATCCGCTTCGCCACCGCAGCCACCTTCTCGGGCGCGGCATGTTCGTCGCCCGCAGGCCAGCAGCCGACTAGATGCCACCCGACATTGGTTTCGCGGGGCGCACGTTGGTCAGCGCTTGCGACAGACGTAGCGCGCAACCATCTGGTCGTCGGAGTAGTCGGCGTCGATGATGCCCAAGCCGGCGCGCTCGATCATCGGCTCCAGCAGCCAGGTGAAGGTCGAGTGCTCATCCCTGATGTGCTCGGCCAGTTCAGCACGAGTCCACCCGTCGTCGGGGTCAGTGGCGGTGTATAGCGCGATTGCCGCCTCGATTCTCCGCTCGGCTTCTTGAGGCGCGAAGGCGTACACCACATCCCAAAGGCGGAGAACCCCGCCCGGTCGCAGCATGCCGGCGATCCGAGCAAGTGCCAGCGCCTTCCAGAAGTCCGGGAGGTGGTGGAGCGCCAAGCGGCTGTAGACCGCGTCGGCGGGAGTGCCGGAGTGCTCGTAGGTCAGGAACCCGGCCTGCACGATCGAGAGGTTGTCTGGAGCGCGGGTCGCGACCTTCTCTCTGAGTTTGTCGAGCATGACCGGCGAGACATCGACCGCGACGACGCGTCCGTACACGGCGGCAGCGGCTAACGCGAACTGCCCTGTTCCGGTACCGAGCTCGACGACGCAGCATCCGGGGCCGGCAACGCCGAGGCGCATCAGCAAGGCGACTTCCTCGGCGGCGTGCGCGTCCTCTTTCGCGTCGTAGCGTCGCGCGTGCTGCGCGTCGAAGTGCTCGCGGCCGGCGTAGTCCGCCTCCACCGCCCACCATGAGTTCGCGTCCCGACGCATGACCTGATCGTTCCAGACGACTGCCGCCTTCGATGAAGGGGGCCGGTTCCACCGCTGCTTGCACTTGGGGACATCAAACCGATCTGGTGCTACCTCGGCCACGGTTCGCAGACGGGACCGACGCCGGGGCAGTAGCGGTAGTCGCCCCCGGCGCTCATCAGGTCAACACGAGCGATCGGCTTTCCGTCCTGGTCGTAGCCCGTCAGCGAGCCGGGACGACGGTTGGACTCGACGACGAGCGCGAAGGCGCCGTCGAGCCCGGACCGGGAGATGGGCGTGCCGCCGTCGGCATAGTCGAACCGGATGCGCTTGACCGAACTGGTGAGGACGCCGAACAGCGGACGCAGGTCGTGGCGTCCATCGGCGACCCAATCGCCCGGGCCGATCACCACGATCTTCTGGCCCTCGAGCGATGCGCGCAGGTCCTCGATCGTGCCCGACAACCCGTAGTTGTTGAGGGCGAACGTGATCCTGTCGCCGCGGCGGATCGCGATCAGCTTCTCTCCGGCTGCTTCGGCCAGGACGCGCTTCTCGCCGTCCTCGGCCGTGACCCAGTCGGGCAGTGCCTCGCCAGGGTCCACGGCGCGGCCGGGTGCCGCGCGATTGCCGGGAGCGATCCAATCCGCGAGCGCCCCGTACACGTCGTCGACCGCGGCGCGGGTCGCCGGAACGGCGTACGTGCCAGCCGCTACCGCGAGGACACCGGCGACCACGGCGGTGGCCGTCAGCCGCGGCAACACGAGGATTGTTCGCGGCGAGCGACGACCGCGCGGGCGGCGCTCCCGCGCGATCTCTCCGCGAACGAATCGTGCCGACGGGAACCTCGAGCGCGTCGGCGGCCTCCGCGTACGAGAGCTCACCCCAGACAACGAGCAGCAGCGCGTCGCGCTCGGCTGCGCGCAGCCGCCTCAGCGCGCGCGCCACCTCCGGAGCCAGGTCGGCGGTGATCCGATCGCTCGCCGCCCACTCGCCGCCAGCGGCGGTCCGCTCGATTGTCGCAAGTCGCCGGCGCTCGTAGCGACGGTGCTCGCTGATGACGTTGTTCGCGATGCCCAGCAGCCAGGGCCGCGCGGTCTCATGGCGCGGGTCGTACCGGGCGCGTGCGCGAAACGCCCGAACGAACACCTCGGCGCTCAGGTCACCTGCCGGGCCGTCGCCGACGCGGCGTCGCAGGTAGCTGTGCACCGTCGGCAGATGGCGCTCGTAAACGACGGCGAACCGTGACGGATCGTCCAACGACCCGCGCAGCACTTCGGCGTCGTTCGAGCGGTCCATGTCTGTCACATGACCGAACCCTGCAAGAAGTTCGCGCGCGTCACGCGCGCTGCTCACCGTTCGCTGACCGCGCGTCGCAGTGCCTGAACGTCGGCCGTCAGGCGATCGGTCGGCATCGGTCCCGGGTCGGGGTCCGGGAACGGGAACGGCCAGCCCGGCCGCGGATCGTCGGCGTAGCGCGGCACGATGTGGGTGTGCAGGTGCGGGACGCTGTTGCCGAGCAGGTCGTAGTTGAGCTTCACCGGCCGCAGCACCGCCTCGATCGCACGCCCGACCCGAAGCACCTCGGAGCCGTAGGCGGCCGCCTCGGCGTCGGTCAGCTCGGTCGGCTCCACGACGTGGCGCCCGCGCCAGACGACCACGGACAGGCCGCGCTGGATGTCGGCGCGGACCAGGTACGCGTCGCAGACCGTGCCCGCGTAGAACCGTACGCCGTCGGGGGTCGCGTCGGGCCGGCCCTCCAAGCACGCCGGGCACCCGTCGCCCGACTGCCACGCGTAGAACTGTTCGGGCCACTCCACAGCAGCGCAACCTACCGCGGGTAGGATCGACCGCCATGCCAGAGAACGCCCACGAGATCCACGCCCGCGCGGCGCAGGCACTGCTCACCCCGGCGGTCCAGGAGTGGGACACCTGGCCATTCGAGGGACCGGTCAGGCCGCGTGCGCTGGCAGCGCCCGGCCCCGAGCCCGAGCGCGACGGCGAGGGCGGCATCGACTGCTCGGCGTGCGCCAGGCCCGACGGCGACTACCTCTGGACGGACGAGCGCTGGCGTCTGTCAGCGCTCGAGCCGAGCGGGCTGCCGATCATCGTGATTCTCGAGCCGCGCGAGCACCACGACTCGCCGGCCGACCTGCCCGAGGAACTCGCGCGCGACCAGGGGCTGATGCTCGGCCGCGTCGAGCGTGCGGTGCTCTCAGTCGGCGAGGTCGGCCGCGTCCACATCGGCCGCTGGGGAGAGGGCGGCGCGCACCTGCACTGGTGGTTCATCGCGCGCCCCGCTGGCCTGCCCCAGCTCGCCAGCAGCATGTGCGAGATCTGGGACGAGGTGCTGCCACCCACGCCACGGGACGTCTGGAGTTCGAACGTCGCGGCCGTCACGGAGGCGATGCGGCGAGGCTGAGGCCCGGCCGCTCCTCGGCATGACTCGATCTTCATCGGCTGAGTGAGTGGATCGCCTCGGCCTGGGAAACAGCAAGCTCAGCGGCTCTGCCCTTCGGTTGCGGTTCCGTCGCCTCGGTCGTGCCTTCGCGCTCCGTGTCGTACGCGAAACCAGCAGCCCACGCGGCATGTGGACCCGCAGGACCGTCTTCCATCTGCCGGGATCCGCTAGGAACGAGCTACCCGATGGTCGCGCTCGTCGTGTCTGCTTTACGAGCCGCGACGCAAAGCCCGGCCGACCATCCGGGGGCGCGGCCGTGTGCGGGCAGGGCGATGGAGTCGATGTCGTGACCGCTGCGGGCGAGCAGCCAGGCGATGAGCGAGTTTGAGTTCCACATCTCGCCAGTCTGTTGCTCGTCGCGTCCCCAGGTAGCCGTGGGAAAGTCGGGAACGAGTTCGAGCACCCGCCGTGCCCGCTCGCCGTCGGAGCTCACGCGCCGCGGGCTGTCCACTGCCTCGTCGCGGTCGGGGATGAAGCCGTCCTGCCAGCTGCGGACTTCGTAGCGGAAGAGCTTCAATCGACCGAGCCGCGGCGATCCGACCGGCCCCTCGCTGACGACGCCGCGGTAGGCCTCGCTCACGTTCCAGACCGGCCCCTGCTCGATGACGTGACGCTCGCCAGCGTGATGGACCTCGAGCGCGGAGTGGTAGAGGTCGCTGCGGTCGCGATGCTGCAGGCGTGCGGCGACCGCTTCGTAGATGCGGCCGTTGGTGCGCACGAACCGGCCACCCGCGCCGAGCGGCAACCAGAACAGATCCACGCCGGTCCCACGCATGGCGGCTACTCCTACCAGATGTACTCGTCTGAACGATTCTCAGCGAGTGGTCGGAGCCGGCGCACTGGGCCCAGGCATGGGCGTGACGGGCGAGCGGGGTGGCCAGCGGTCGTCGGACCCGGCCCGACGTGCGTCGTACACTTGCGTCATGGCGACTCGGCCGCGTCCGATTCATCTGCAGCCCGACGCATACGAGCTTCTCGCGCGCGAGGCGGCGCGCCGCGGAGTGGAACCGGACCGGCTCGCCGACGAGCTCGTGCGCCGCGACGTCCGATGTCGCGCAGCCCGGTCGCGCAGCGGCCGGCCGACGTGCACGAGCGGGCGACCGGTCGTCGGGAATGCGTAAGAACCCCCACTACGTCCTGGACGACGTCGATGAGATCAAGCGGATGATCCGTGAGAACCCGTGGGCGACGCTCGTCTCGCAGACGTCCGCAGGCCTCGTCGCCTCGCACTACCCGATCCTCGTGGACCACGACCACGAGGAGCTGTCGATCGTCACGCACCTCGGCCGGCCGGACGACCGCATCCATGACCTGCCGAACCACGAGCTGCTCGTCATCGTCCAGGGGCCGCACGGCTACATCTCGTCCAGCTGGTATGGCGACCACGTCGAAGTGCCCACGTGGAACTTCCTCGCCGCGCACCTCGCGGGCGTTCCGGAGATCCTCAGCCCCGAGGAGAACTCCGCCGTGCTGCACCGGCTCGTCGACCACTTCGAGAGCCGCGTCGCACATCCGCGGCTGCTCGACGGAACACCAGCCGACGCCGAGAACGCCCGGGCCGACATGCGGGGCACCGTCGGGCTTCGCCTGACACCCACGCGCGTCGTCGCCAAGCGCAAGATGAGCCAGAACCAGTCACCCGCGCTCATCGACGCGGTCATCGACGAGCTCGAAGGGGACGGCCCCTACGCCAGCCGCGCGCTCGCTCGCGAGATGCGGCTCACGAGCGAGGGACACCAGAGGCCCCGCCAGTGAGCAGGACGAGCGCCGAGGGGGGTAGCGATCAGTGAGCGCGCGGGTCGCCCAGGACCGCGGCGACCCGAGTCTGCAGCATCGGGACGAGGTCGGCTTCGAACCACGGGTCGGTGCGCAGCCAGCGGTTGTTGCGCAGGCTGGGGTGGGGCAGCGGGACCACGCCCGGCCAGTGCGCGCTACGGGGCGGGAGGCGCCTCGACCACGACGACGTGATTGCCGTCGGGGTCGCGCAGCATGAACATCAGTGGGGCACCGGGCGTGCGCATCGGCTCGGCGTCAAGGTCGATGCCGCCCAGGGCGCTCAGGCGTGCGTGCTCGCCCAGAACGTCCGTCGTTTCGACGCCGATCGAGCTGCCGCCGGGCTCGTCGGCCATCGGCGGGTTGAGCGCGAGGCGGGCACGGGAGCCCGGCGGGGCGACCTCCAGCCAGCGCATCTCGCCGTTCTCGCCGAAGCGCGTATCACTGCGCAGCTCGAAGCCGAGCTTCTCGGTATAGAAGGCAAGCGCCGCATCCTGGTCGGCGACGGAGAACATCACGACCCCGATGTTCGAGATCGTTGTCGGGGCCTGCGTGCCGTCGCTCATGTCTCATAAGACTACGCGGGTGTCCTCGAGCATCCGGGCTCGCGGTCCGGAGAACGAGCCTCCCCGATGCCGAGGCCTTGACACCCCACCGCGGCCTGTGTAGTTGTTGGCAGTCGCTTGCAACTGCATGGAGGTCGTGTCATGCACATTCCCGACGGCTACCTGAGCCCGGCCACCTGCGCCACCATGGGCGCCGCGATGGTGCCCGTGTGGCTGACCGCCGCGCAGCGGGTCAAGCGTGTCGTCAAGAGCCGCTACGTCCCGCTGCTCGCCCTCGCAGCGGCCTATTCCTTCATGGTCATGATGTTCAACGTCCCGATCCCGGACGGGACGACGGCGCACGCCGTGGGCGCGGTGCTCATCGCCGTTCTGCTGGGCCCGTGGGCGGCGTGCATCGCGGTGTCGGTCGCGCTGCTGATCCAGGCCCTCTTCTTCGGCGACGGCGGCGTCCTCGCGTACGGCGCGAACGCCTTCAACATGGCGTTCGTCATGCCGTTCGTCGGCTACGGGGTCTACCGGCTGACCGCAGGTCGATCCCCGCTCCTCTCCACGCGCCGCGCGGTGGCCGCCGCCGCCGGATCGTACGTCGGCATCAACGCGGCGGCGCTCTGCGCGGCGGTCGAGTTCGGGCTGCAGCCGGAGCTCTTCCACACCGCCGACGGCACGCCGCTGTACGCGCCCTTCCACCTCAGCCAGACGATCCCCGCCATGGCCCTCGCCCATCTCACCGTTGCGGGCTTCGTCGACGCGGCCCTGACGCTCGCGATCGTGACGTACATCCAGCGTGCCAACCCCGCCCTGCTGCGGATCAACCACGCGGATCTCGACCCCGCGATCCCGCGCACTCCACGCCGGCTCGGCTGGGGCTGGGCCGCCGCCGGCATCGCGACGATGGTGCTGCTGGCGCCGCTGGGGCTGCTGGCGCCGGGCGGGGCGTTCGGGGAGGGCGCCCCGGCGAGCCTCGACCTCGGGAAGTACGGTCTCAGCGCGATCCCGGCCGGCCTCGGGCGCTACGCCGACTGGTGGAACCACGCATTGCTGGGCGGGTATGGCTTCGCGGGCGGCCGGCACGAGGTCCTGGGCTACGTCCTCTCGGCGCTCGTCGGTATCGCCGCGATCTCGCTCGTCGTCCTGGCGCTGGCCGCTGCGCTCGGCATCACCCGGACCCGGCGTGGCCGGGAGCGCGCACCGGCCGGCGCACCATGAGCCGGCGTCCCCCGGATGCGCCTGAGTGGCTGCTCACCCCCGAGATCGGCCTCTGCCCATGCTGCTGCGTCGGCCGGCGACGGCGCGGCAGCTTCGTGGACAAGACCGTGGCGGGCGCGGCCAACATCCTGCGCGAGGCGATGTGCAACGACGAGGTGGCCGGCCGGTCCGGACTGCTGCAACGTCTCGACGCCCGGGCGAAGCTCGTCAGCCTCCTCGCGCTCCTGCTCGCGGCGTCGCTGGCACACCAGGTCGTGATCCTCGCGGCGCTGTACGCGGGCACGCTGATCCTCGCCCGAGCGTCGCGTCTGGGCCTGGCCTTCTTCGTCCGCCGCGTGTGGCTGTTCGTTCCGGTGTTCACCGGGGTGATCGTCATCCCGGCGATGTTCTCGTTCGTCACGCCCGGCCGCATCGTCGTACCGATCGGCGACGGCTGGGGGCTGACCGAGCAGGGGCTGGCCGGGGCTGCGCTGATCGTCGCGCGGGTGGCGACGTCCGTCTCGCTCGTGGTGCTGCTGACGCTGACGACGCGCTGGATCGACCTGCTCTCATCGCTTCGGGCGCTGCGGGTGCCTCCGGTGTTCGTGCTCGTCATCGGCATGGCCCATCGGTACGTGTTCGCGCTGACGACGGCCGTCGACGAGATGTTCACCGCGCGCAAGGCTCGGAGCATCGGCCCGCGCGGCGGTGCGCGGGCCGACCGCGCATTCGTCGCCGCGTCGGCGGGCGCACTGTTCGGCAAGGCCCACGCCCTGAGCGAGGACGTCCACCAGGCGATGGTCGCGCGTGCCTACCGCGGAACCCCGCGAACGCTGTCGCGCACGCGTCTGAACTCCGCCGACCTGGCCTGGGTGGGCGTCTGCGCCGCCACCGCGATCCTGGCGGTGATGGGCGACCGTGCCCTCGGCGCCTGAACCGCTGCTCGTCCTCGAGGACGTGAGCTTCGCGTACCTCGATCGCTTCCCGGCGCTCGACGCCGTCAGCTTCTCGATCCGGGCCGGTGAGCGGGTGGCGCTGCTCGGCGCGAACGGCTGCGGCAAGTCGACGCTGCTGAAGATCCTCGCCGGCCTGCTCTTCCCAGGAACCGGCGAGTACCGCGCGTTCGGCGAGGTCGTGACCGAGGATCGGCTCGAGGACGAGCAGTTCTCGACCGGGTTCCGCCAGCGCATCGGTCTGGTCTTCCAGAATCCCGAGGCACAGGTCTTCTCCCCGTCGGTGCGCGAGGAGCTCGCGTTCGGGCCGCTCCAGCTCGGACTGCATCCGGATGCCGTCTCCGCACGGGTGCAGGACCTGCTCAGGATGTTCGACATCGAGGCGCTCGCGGAGCGCGCGCCGTACCAGCTCTCGGTGGGTCAGAAGAAGCGCGTGGCGATCGCGGCGACACTGGCCGGGAACCCGGAGCTGCTGCTCTTCGACGAGCCGACCGCGGGGCTCGATCCGCGCACGGAGGGGTGGCTGCTCGAGCTCCTCACCGAGCTCGGCGACGCGGGCAAGACGCTGGTGAGCGCGACGCACGACCTGGGGTCCCTGCCGTGGTGCGCCGACCGGTGCCTGGTGTTCTCCGAGGAGCATGCGCTGGTCGCCGACCTCACGCCCGCCGAGCTGCTCGCCGACCAGGAGCTGATGCTCGCCATGAACCTGGTCCATGGGCGCACTCAGGGGAGCAGGACGGACGACGAAGGGCGGCGCCGCGCCGGCGGAACGCGGACTACGATGCGCAGAATCGGATGACGCGCGCCTCCACCGCCCTCCCTCTGCAGTTCGCGACCCTCGACGACGTCGTCGACGCGCTGCGCGACAGCGGCCGGCGGCTCACGGTCCCCTGCCGGATGATCCTGGAGGAGCTGTTCGCGGCGAGCGCGCCCCCATCCGCCGAGCAGCTCGCCGAAACGCTCGACCTGCAGCTGACCTCGGTCTACCGCAACCTCGAGCGGCTCGAGGACCTCGGTGCGGTGAGTCACGTCCATCTCGGGCACGGGCCAGGACGCTACGCGCTCGTCGGTCGCGGCGTGCGCGAGTACCTCGTTTGCCAGCGTTGTGACGCGGTCACGGAGGTCGAGCCGGAAGCGATGGATCCGGTGCGGGAGGTGATCCGCGCGACGTTCGGCTTCGAGGCGCAGTTCACGCACTTCCCGATTCTCGGACTCTGCGCCGAGTGCTCCGCTCAGTCCGATGCGACGCCGAACGTGGCGCCCCGCGGCAGGCGGGACGGCCACCGGCACACCCACTGAGCGTCCCGTCCGCCTCCGTTCAGCCCCGGATCAGCCAGTCGCAGAACGCGCCGACGCCCGCACCCGTCTGTGCCGAGACCTCGAGCACCGTCGCGCCCGGGTGAACCTCCTCGAGGTTCCGGCGGAACGTCGCCAGGTCGAAGTCCAGGTGCGGCAGCAGATCGATCTTGTTCACGACGACGACGTCGGCCGCGCGGAACATCACCGGGTACTTGAGCGGCTTGTCCTCGCCCTCGGTGACCGAGTACACGAGCGCCTTCGCGTCCTCGCCGACGTCGAACTCCGCCGGGCAGACGAGGTTGCCGACGTTCTCGATCACGACGACGTCGAGGTCGTCGAGCGGCAGGTCGTGCAGGACCGAGCGGACCATCGTGGCGTCGAGGTGGCACTCCCCGCCGAAGCCGTTCGCGGTGTTGACGAGCGCGACCGGGGCGCCGAGCCCCTGCAGGCGCTCGGCGTCGAGCGGCGTCTCGATGTCGCCCTCGACGACGCCGACGCGCGTCCCGTCGCCGAGTTCGCGGAGCGCGGCGTGCAGCAGCGTCGTCTTGCCGGCGCCGGGCGAGGACATGAGGTTCACGGCGCGGATGCCGCGGCCCGCGAGGTCGGCGCGGTTCGCCTCTGCGGTGCGGTCGTTCTCGCCGAGGATCGCCTCGAGCACGTCGACGCGCAGGTCGCCGGTCGCGTAGCCCGAGTGGTCGCCGACATCGCGGTGCTCGTGGCCGTCGTGGTCGTGGTCGTGGACGTGGACGGTGCCATCGGCGTGGCGGTGGAAACGGCCCATGGTCATGCCTCCTGGAGCACGAGGGACGTGATGGTCAGCTCGTCGCCGCTCGCGACCTCGGTGTCGGTGCCCGAGCAGCGCTCGCAGCGGAAGACGGGGTGCTCGAGCACGGTGCGGTGCCCGCAGGCGCGGCACGCGATCGCGGCGGGAATGTGGTTGACGTCGAGGACGGCGCCCTCGAGCACGGTGTCCAGCACGGCGATCTCCCAGCACGAGGTCAGCGCTAGCGGCACGACCTGCCGCAGGCCGCCGATGTCGACGCAGACGCGCGCCACCGGGCGACCCGCGGCGTGGCGCGTGGCGATGCCGGAGATCGCGTGGCAGATCGAGAGCTCGTGCATCAGCAGATCCTCGGCAGCTGCTCTCCGAGCGGGCGCTCGACGACGCGGGTCGCGCCCAGGCCGGTGCGGGCGGTGACGACGCCGGGATGCTCGGCGCTCACGCGCCCGATGACCGCGGCGCCGGCCCCGGCCTCGGTGCCGCGCATCGCGGCGAGCACCGCGTCGGCGGCCTCGGGCGCGACGAACGCGACGAGCCGGCCCTCGTTGGCGACCTGGATTGCGTCGAGGCCGAGGAACCCGCACGCGGCGCGGACCTCCTCGGGCACGGGGATCGCGTGCTCCTCGAGCTCGACCCCGACCTGCGCGGTGCCCGCGATCTCACAGACGCTCGCGGCCAGGCCCCCGCGGGTCGGGTCGCGCAGCACGTGCAGGTCGGCGGGGTCCGGCGCGCGGGCGAGCATCGTCGCGACGAGGCCGTTGAGCGGCGCGGTGTCCGAGTGCAGCTCGGTGCCGAACTCGAGGCCCTCGCGGACGCTGAGCACCGCGACGCCGTGCATGCCGAGCGGGCCGCTGACGATGACGACGTCGCCGGGCGCAGCGCGCTCGGGCCGCAGGTCGACGCCCGCGGGGATCCGCCCCACGCCTGCGGTGTTGATGTACGCGCCGTCGCCGTGGCCGCTCTCGACGACCTTCGTGTCGCCCGTGACGAGCTGTACGCCGGCGACACTGGCAGCCGCGCCCATCGCCGTCGCGATGCGCCCGAGTGCGTCGAGATCGAGGCCCTCCTCGAGGACGAATCCGGTCGACAGCGCGAGCGGCTGCGCCCCGGCCATCGCCAGGTCGTTGACCGTGCCGTTGATCGCGAGGTCGCCGATGTTGCCGCCCGGGAAGAACAGCGGGCGCACGACGTACGTGTCGGTCGAGAACGCCAGGCGCTCGCCGCCGACGGACAGCACGGCCGCGTCGGTCGGTGTCGCGGCGCGCGCCGCCTCGCCGAACGCGGGCAGGAACAGGTGCTCGACGAGCTCCCCCGAGAGCGCGCCGCCCCCGCCATGGCCGAGCACGACCCGCTCGCCGCCGCGCAGCGGCGCCGGGCAGGTCCAGGCGGCCGGATCGACGACCGTCCCGTCAGCCATGGGCCACCACCGGCGGGTCGAGGCGGCGGTAGTGGAAGTACGCGGCACACGCGCCCTCGCCGGAGACCATCGGCGCGCCGAGCGGCGCGCGCGGCGTGCACTCGGTGCCGAAGGCCGGGCACTCGCTCGGCTTGATGAGCCCCTGCAGCACCTCGCCGGCGCGGCAGCGGGAGGACTCGGGAACGGTGAGGTCCTCGAGCTCGAACCGGCGGCTCGCGTCGAACGCCGCGAAGTCCTCGGAGAGGTTCCACCCGCTCTCGGGGATCACACCGATGCCGCGCCACTGGCGGTCGGAGGTCGTGAAGACCTCCTCGAGCATCGTGCGCGCCGAGAGGTTCCCCTCGGACTTGACGGCGCGTGCGTACGCGTTCTCGACCTCGGCGCGCCCGGCCTCGAGCTGCATGATGCAGTGCCGGATGCCGTCGAGCACGTCGAGCGGCTCGAAGCCCGTGATGACGATCGGCACGCCGTAGCGGCGGGCGAGCGGCTCGTACTGCCAGGAGCCCATGACCGTGCACACGTGCCCAGCGGCCAGGAACCCGTTCACGCGGCACTCGGGCGCGCTCATGATCGCCTCGATCGCGGGCGGCACGAGCACGTGGCTGACGAGCATCGAGAAGTTCGTCAGGCCGCGCGCGCGGGCCTGGTGCACGGCCATCGCGTTGGCGGGCGCGGTGGTCTCGAAGCCGACGCCGAAGAAGACGACCTCGCGGTCGGGGTGGCCCGCCGCGATCTCCACCGCGTCGAGCGGGGAGTAGACGACGCGCACGTCGCCGCCCTCGGCCTTGACCGCGAACAGGTCGCGGCGGCTGCCCGGCACGCGCAGCATGTCGCCGAACGAGCAGAAGATGACCTCCGGCCGCGCGGCGATCGCCAGTGCGCGGTCGATCATCTCGAGTGGCGTGACGCAGACCGGGCAGCCCGGCCCGTGGATCAACTCGATGCCCTCGGGCAGCAGCTGGTCGATGCCGTTGCGGATGATCGAGTGGGTCTGGCCGCCGCAGACCTCCATGAGCGCCCACGGCTGCGTCGCGGTGTCGCGGATCTCGCGGAGCAGCCTCTCGGCGAGCGCGGGGTCGCGGAACTCGTCGAGGTACTTCACGAGACCGCCTCCCCCGTCGGCGCGGGCTGCGGCGCGCCGAGCTCCTCCTCGAGCATCCCGAGTTGCTCGAACAGCGCGAGCGTCTCGAGCGCGGAGTCCTCGTCGAGGTGCGTGATCGCAAAGCCCGCGTGGACGATCGTGTAGTCGCCGACGCCCACCTCGGGCACGTAGGCCAGGCAGACCGACTTCGTCACGCCGCCGAAGTCGACGGTTGCCATGCGGGTGCCGTGCTCCTCGCGCACGGCGGTGACCCGCCCGGGGATGCCGAGACACATAGGGCACTACCTCCTGATGGGGGCTCGCGCGGCGCGGCGGCCGGCGATCACGGCCTGGCCGAGCGCCAGGCCTCCGTCGTTGGTGGGGACGATGCGGTGCTCGAGCACGTCGAGGCCGCGGGCCTCGAGCGCCGCCCGGCAGCGGCGCGCGAGCAGCGCGTTCTGGAAGACGCCGCCGGTCAGCCCGGCGGTGCGCAGGCCGCGCGCGGCGGCGATCGCCGCGGCGAGGCCGGCGGCCGCCTCGGAGACCGCGGCGTGGAAGCCGAGTGCGAGCGCCGCGCGCGGCGCGCCGGCGTCGAGGCCGGCCAGCAGGCCGGCCAGCAGCGGCGCCGGGTCGAGCACGCCGTCCGCGCCCGCGCCGAGGCGCAGCTCGCCGGCCGGCGCCGCCGCCGTGGCGGCGAGCGCCTCGAGCTCGATCGCGGCCTGGCCCTCGTAGCTCACGCGCTGGCGCACGTCGAGCAGTGACGCGACGACGTCGAACAGCCGGCCCATGCTCGTGGTCGGCACGACGCCCGTCCCGGTCTGCACCTGGCGGGTGACGATGCGCCGCTCGACCGCGTCGGCCGCGCACGCCGGGGGGAGCGCGTCGCCGACGGGCAGCCCGCAGGCGGCCAGGTACGCGAGAGCGGTGCGGCACGGGTTGCGCACGCCCGCGTCGCCGCCGGGCAGCGGCAGCTCGGCGAGGCGTCCCGCGCGCTCGAAGCCGTCGTAGTCGGCGACGAGCAGCTCCCCGCCCCAGGCCGCCGCGCCGCCGCCCACCGCAGGGCCGTAGCCGGTGCCGTCGAAGACGAGCGCGACGATCGGCTCGGCGCCGTCGAGGCCGTGCTCGGCCATCAGCGAGGCCGCGTGCGCGTGGTGGTGCTGGACCTCGACGACCGCGGCGCCGCCGCGGCGCGCGCGGGCCCAGCGGCGGGAGAGGTAGGCCGGGTGGAGGTCCGCGGCGATGACCCGCGGCTCGATCCGGTACATCGCCTCGAACGCCTCCACGCTGCGGTCGAGCGCGTCGAGCGTCTCCAGGTTCTCGAGGTCGCCGATGTGCTGGCTCATCCAGGCGTGCGTGCCGTCCGCCAGGCAGAACGTCGCCTTCAGCTCGCCGCCGACCGCGAGCGTGGGCGGCAGCGCGACGGGCACGCGCAGCGGCAGCGGCGCGTATCCGCGCGAGCGGCGCACGGGGCGCTCGACCTCGCCGATCACGCGCACGACCGAGTCGTCGCACGGGATCTCGATCTCGCGGTCGTGGACGAGGAACGCGTCGGCCAGGTCGCGCAGGCGCTCGAGCGCCTCCTCGTCGCGCGTGCAGAGCGGCTCGCCGGAGCGGTTGCCGGACGTGGCGACGATCGCCGCGGGCGGCGCGGGGTCCTCGCCCGGCACCGGCGCGAGCAGCAGATGGTGCAGCGCGGTGTACGGGAGCATCACGCCGAGGTCCGGATTGCCCGGGGCGACGAGCGCGCTGACGGCGTGCGCCCCGGTGGCACGGCGGGCGAGCACGATCGGCCGCGCGGGCGAGGTGAGCGAGGCCAGCGCGGCGGGACCCAGGTCGGCGAGCGCCGCGGCCGTGGCGACGTCGCGCGCCATGACCGCGAACGGCT
>DATCDC010000020.1:0-14243 GCA_036510915.1 Solirubrobacteraceae bacterium
TGGTGCCCGCGCACCGCGGACGAGGTGCTGTGGTCGATGCAGTCCTACTTCCCGGACGGGCCGGTGTCCGCCGCGCCATATGCGGGGGATGCGGAGATCCCGATGGACTTGCAGCCGATCTACTCGCGCAAGAAGGGCGAGCGGCCGGAGGTGATCGCGACCTACGACGCGGAGTTCCGCGCCGGGTTTGACCGCAAGATCACCGAGTGGGCGTCGGACTTCATGACGCGCTCCAAGGCCGATGGCAAGCCGTTCTACATGTACCTGCCGTTCACGCAGGTACACATCCCGACGGTCCCCGACCCCGAATACGCGGGCAAGACCAAGCGCGGGAACTGGGCCGACGTGCTGACCCAGATGGACGCCTTCACCGGCATGATCCTCGACAAGCTCGACGAGCTGGGCGTCGCTGAGGACACCATCGTCGTGTGGGCCTCGGACAACGGCGCCGAGACGACCTACCGCTTCCCCGCAGCCGATCCCGACCCGCTCGGCGGTCAGTGGGACGGGTTCTCCGGACCCTGGCGCGGCGGGTACTTCACCTCGCTCGAAGGGTCCAACCGCACGCCCTGTCTGGTGCGCTGGCCCGGCAAGATCCCCGCCGGAAAGGTCAGCAACGAACTGGTCCACACCGTGGACTGGTTCACGACGCTGCTGGGCGTCGCAGGCGCGACCGTCCCCGAAGATCGGATCATCGACGGGATGGACATGGGCGACTTCCTGCTCGGCGAGGCCGAGGAGTCCGGGCGCGACACGGTCCTGTGCCTGCAGGGCAACCGCCTCCAGGCCGTCAAGTGGCACCAATGGAAGGCACACCTGTTCGCCCAGGACGAGTTCATGTCCACCTGGGCGCCCTACAACATGCCGCGCCTTCACAACCTCGAATGGGACCCCCGCGAGGAGCACCCAGTGGATTTCCCGCACGGCTGGGTCGTCCACCCGATGGCAGCCGCCGCAGGCGCATTCCTCAAGAGCCTGGCGATGGAGCCGCCGATCAAGCCCGGCACCCCAGACCCCTACACGCCGCCCAAGCCCGGTCAGCTGCGCCCCGAAGAGCACCTGCAGATCGGCGTCATCACGCAGGTCGTCACGAGCCTTGTGCGCTCGCATGACGAACTGCCCCAGCCGCACAGCGGCATGGACCACCAGGCCGGATGAAGCAGGCGAACGAACCGGGCCAAGCCAGCGCGACCACGTCGCCTGGAATGTCGCTTTGGACGACAAGCGACATCGCTCTCAAGGGGCGGCTCCCCGCGGCCGACGAGCTCCTCATGCGCTTCATCACTCCCTACCGCGGCAACCGGTTGGCGGCCCTGTGCATGCTGATCGCGGTCAGCCTTCAGCTGGCGCACCTGTCGCTACTGGCTCTCGTGCCGATGTTCGTCGCGGTCTACTTCGCTCTGCAGGGGCGCAAGGAGGCGCAGGCAGCGAAGGCCCACGCGGCGCTGACGAGCCGTCCTGAACGTCCGTCAAGCCACCGGGAGTAGTCGTCGGGCGAAGGTGAGTTGCTGCGCCTGGCGCGATGGGTGTCAGGCTCCACCGCGCGAGGTACGAAACGGGTACATCAGCCCGTTATCCGAGCTCCTCTTCGCTCCACAGGCGCATCTGCTGTCCTATCTGATTTGCAGGCTCTTCGTGCTTTCGCGTGGCCTCGCGCACACGCTCGTTCGCGCCTTGAGCTCCCTTACAAGCAGGAGGTCCCCGGTTCGAGCCCGGGACCGCCCATCCGTCAGCTGCAGGGGTTTTCCAATCGGCCATGAGCAGTGAGACGAAGCTGTGGCGCAGGTCGGGCGCGCCGCTCACGAGGAGCCTCGCGGAACGCTCTCGCGAAGCAGCGCCCGGAAGTGGCCGGTCGCGGGCATCAAACGGGGACCGGCGTCGCGGATCGGAGTGTTTGTGCCGGCAGGGTCGACCGCGTTCTCGCGCAGCCACGCGTCGAAGACTCTGCACCCTCAGGAGAGCTGCCGTGCTCGCGCCGTCCCAGGTCGCCACCGAGATTCGAGGCCCACAACCCGGCACACAGTGGCGTTCGTCCGAAGCGACAGTCGATCTCGCTCTGTGGATCAGCGCCCCGTCTCTGGTTGAACCGCCGACGACCAGATGGGTCGCGGCAGGACCACGGCTGGAAGCGAGCCTCCGGCAACGCGTCCTTCCGGGTTGTCAGGCGCTGTCGATCGTGGTGAGGAAGTCGGCGAAGGCCCGGTGCGTGCGTGTGGTGTCGCCGGTTGCGTCGAGGTCCATGAGGAGGCCACGGATGACGGCGAGCACGACGGTGGCCAGTTCGGGGCGGCCGAGGCTGCGCATGCCGTCCTCGAGCGGTGCGAGCCAGTCGGTGGTCGCGGTCCGCCGGAAGCCAGGCCAGAGTGGTTCTCCCGCGGTGTCGTGCAGCCGGCTGAACATGCGCAGGTAGGGCTCGCCCTGTGGCCCGGAGATCGCCGACCATGCGCGGGCCAGGGTCACCGGGTAGGGCTCGTCGGGTCGCAGGCTTATGAGCTCGGTGAAGGCCTCGACCTGGCGCTGCCGGGCCTGTCCCAGGACCTCGCGGAGCAGTCCGTCACGGGTCTCGAAGTGGTAGATCAGCATCCGGCTCGAGGTGCCCGCGGCGGCCGCCAACGGCCCAAGCCGATCAGGGAGCCCGTGCTCGAGCGCGTAGTCGGTGCACGCGCCGAGCAGCCGCTGCCTGATCTGCGGTTGGCGCTGCCTGCCCATCAGGTCACCTTTTCACGTAACGAACGATACGTCTACGATCGCTCCAGATCAGATCGAGGCACGATGAGGAGGTCATGATGAGGGTCGTCTTCGTGCATGGGGCATGCGTCAAGGACGGATCGTGGTGGTGGCACCGAACCGGTGAGCTGCTGGCCGAGCGGGGCGTCGCCAGCCAGGCGCCCGCCCTGCCCAGCTGCGGCGAGACGGGTGAGCCGACGGGTGCGCAAGGACCCGGGCTGGCCGAGGATGTCGCCTCGGTCCGGCGAGTCTTGACCGCGAGCGATGAGCCGACCGTCGTGGTCGCCCACAGCTACGGCGGCATCGTCACCGCGGAGGCAGCGGCGGGCGTCGACGCCGTGCGCCATCTGCTGCTCGTGTCCAGCTACCTGCCCGAGGTCGGGCAGAGCCTCTCCTCCTTCGGCGGCACGGAGCCCGCCCCGTTTCTCGACATCGATCCCGAGGGCGGCACGTTCACCGTCCGGCCGGAGGCCCTGGCCGAGACGTTCCTGCAGGATTGCGATCCGGAGATCCAGCGACAAGCCATGGACAAGACGGCCCGGCAGAGCCTGGCGGTCCTCGAGCAGCCGGTGCAGTCAGCGGCCTGGCAGCACGTGCCCTCGACGTATCTGGTCTGCGTGCAGGACCAGGGCACCCCAGCCGACCTGCAACGCGAGTTCGCCGGTCGAGCAGCCAGCGTCGTGGAACTCGACGCCGGCCACCACCCATTCCTCTCCCAGCCCGCCGCCGTCCGCGACCTGATCGTCGGGCTGTGACGGCGACCACCGCCGTGCACGCGGACCACCGAGAACTGCTGTTGCGCGGAGGCACACTGTTCCTTTCCATCCGGAGCGACATCACTGTCGCTTCTCGTCCGGTTCAGGACCCGGGGCGGGACTAGCGACGGTGCGCGCCGGTCTGCTGCGCGTACCGCGGGCGACAGCTGGAGCCTCGTCGGCGGCTACCCCTCGCCGAGCACCTGCCGCACCCGCGAGCGCACCGCCGGAACCGTGTCGGCTTCGAACCATGGGTTGCGTGCCAGCCAGCTGCGGTTGCGCGGTGAGGGGTGCGGCATGACGATCCGCCCGGGCAGGAACTCGCGCCAGCGGGCGACGGTGTCTGCGACTGTGCCGTGTGTCCGGTCTGCGTATCGCCGCTGGGCGTACGTGCCGACGATGACCGTGAGGCGATCCGGTGGGAGCAGCGCTAGGAGCCGGTCGTGCCAGAGCGGGGCGCACTCGCGCCGCGGCGGCAGATCTCCCGACGGCCCGGTCCCGGGGAAGCAGAAGCCCATCGGGACGAGCGCGGTACGTGCCGGATCGTAGAACTCGCTCTCGGTCATGCCCAGCCAGGCGCGAAGCCGGACGCCGCTCGCGTCGGCCCAGGGCACACCGGACTCGTGCACGCGGCGCCCGGGTGCCTGCCCGATGATCACCACGCGCGCCTTCCCGTCGGCCTGCACGATCGGCCGCGGCCCCGCGGGCAGGTGCGCAGCACAGACCGTGCAGGCACGAATCGCGCCGAGCAGCGAGGGCAGGTCATCGCTCGAGGCCATGAACGTCCGTCCCCAGAGGCGGCCCGACCGTTACACCCGATCGTGGGTCAAAGCGCCCGTAGGACAGCCATCCGGCGCCCGCCTCCCATGGAGGCTGTTGCGTAAGGCCTGCGCGGGCACGCCAGTCGCCGAGGCGCTGGGCGATCTTGCCCGGGGCGTTCAGCTCCGCGGGTGCCCGCTGGACCAGTTCCTCAGGCCGGGTTCAAGGCGCGCTGGTGGCGGTGCAGCTTGAGCAGGTTGTGGGTTGCGATGATCAGCCGCCATTCTGAGCGGCAGGGGGCCAGTCAGACGTCAGTGAGACGCAGTCCGCCCTCAGCTACGGGAAGAGGATCGAGCAGCCCCCCAAAGACGGATCGGATGACCGCCGGCTATACATCGAGTCTCGTAGCCGCGCCCCGCGCGGATCTGCTGACGATCATCGCATGGCTCGGGCTGGGCGCTCGCCGCGAGGTACGAAACGGGTACATCAGCCCGTTATCCGGGCTCCTCGTCGCTCCACGGGCGCATCTGCTGTTCCGACTGATTTGCAGGGTCTTCGTGCTTTCGCGTGTCCTCGCGCGCACGCTCGTTCGCGCCCTGGGCTCCCTTACAAGCAGGAGGTCCCCGGTTCGAGCCCGGGACCGCCCATCATCGCGACGCTAGGCCTCTGCGCGCTCGGCCTCCGCGAGTGCCGCCTGTGCGGCCGCCACCCGCGCGATCGGGACGCGGAACGGTGAGCAGCTCACGTAGTCCAGTCCGGTGCGGTGGAAGAAGTCGATCGACGACGGATCGCCTCCGTGCTCGCCGCAGATCCCGATGTGGAGGCCGGGTCGCGTGCGCCGCCCGCGCTCGCAGGCCATCGCCACGAGCTGGCCGAGCCCCTCCTCGTCGATCGACTCGAACGGCGAGACGCTGAGGATCTTCTTGGCGATGTACGACGGCAGGATGCTGCCCTCGATGTCGTCGCGCGAGAACCCGAGCCCGGTCTGCGTGAGGTCGTTCGTCCCGAACGAGAAGAAGTCGGCGTGGGCGGCGATCCTGTCCGCCACCAGGCACGCGCGCGGGAGCTCGATCATCGTGCCGACGCGATAGTCGGTGCCGATCTCCATGCCCTCCTCCTCGGAGACGCGCACGATCAGCTCGCGCATCAGCGTGAGCTCGCCCTCGAAGGCGACCAGGGGAATCATGATCTCGAGCTGCGGATGCACGCCCGTCCGCCCGTGCACGGCGCGCGCGGCGCGCGCGATCGCACGAACCTGCATCGCGTAGATGTCCTCGTAGAGGATCCCGAGCCGCACCCCGCGGGTGCCGAGCATCGGGTTGGACTCCTCCAGGGCGCGCATCACCGCCACCTGGTGCTGGAGCTCGGGCAGATCCCAGGTGAAGTGCAGTTCGGCGCGCGTGAGCTGCTCGCGGGCCTCATAGCGGTCGGGCAGGAACTCGTGGAGCGGGGGATCGAGCAGCCGGATCGTCACCGGGAGTCCCACCATCGCCTCGAAGAGCCCTTCGAAGTCGCCCTGCTGAAGCGGGAGCAGTTCCGCGAGCGACCCGGCGCGGGCCTCGTCGTCGTCGATCGCCATGATCATCCGCCGCACCTTGGGCTGGCGGTCGGTGGCCATGAACATGTGCTCCGTGCGGCACAGGCCGATGCCCTCGGCCCCGAACGTGCGGGCCCGCTCGGCGTCCTCGGGGGTGTCCGCGTTCGCCCGCACGCCCAGGCGCCGGAACTCGTCGCACCACGCGAGCACCGTCGAGAAGCGCTCGTCCACGGTCGGGCGCACGAGCACGACGTCGTCGCGCGTGACCGCGCCGGTCGAGCCGTCGATCGCGATCCGGTCGCCGGCACGCAGCACCTGGCCGTTGACGTGCACCTCGTGAGCGTGCAGATCGATGTCCAGCTCGTGGGCGCCGGTCACGGCCGGACGTCCCATGCCCCGGGCGACGAGGGCGGCGTGCGAGGCCTTGCCCCCCTCGCTCGTGAGAATGCCGGCGGCGGCGGCGAACCCGGCGACGTCCTCGGCCTCGGTGAACGGGCGCACGAGGATCACGGCCTGCCCCTCGCGCGCCGCGGCGACCGCGGCTTCGGCGCTGAAGACGATCTGGCCCTTGCCGGCACCTGGTGAGGCCGCGACCCCACGGGCGAGCACCTCGTATTCGGCGTGCGGGTCGAAAGTCGGGTGCAGGAGCGCGTCGAGCTTCGCGGCGTCGATCGTGCGGATCGCCTCGGCCTTCGTCAGCAGCCCCTCCTGCACCGCGTCGACCGCGAAGCGCACCGCGGCCTGCGCCGGGCGCTTCGCGTTACGCGTCTGGAGCATGTAGAGGCGCCCCTCCTCGATCGTGAACTCCGTGTCCTGCATGTTCTTGAAATGGCGCTCGAGCGTGCGCACGATCCCGAGGAGCTGCTCGTGCGCCTCCGGCATCCACTCGGCGAGCTCGCGGATGTCGCGCGGGGTGCGCACGCCGGAGACGACGTCCTCGCCCTGCGCGTTCGTCAGGAAGTCGCCGCTGGGGTCCGGCGCACCGGTCACCTCGTCGCGGCTGAAGGCGACGCCGGAGCCGCTGCGCTCTCCCTTGTTGCCGTAGACCATCTGCTGCACGTTGACCGCGGTCCCCCAGTCCTCGGGGATGCGGTTCAGCCGGCGGTATTCAACCGCGCGCGCACCCATCCAGGAGTCGAAGACGGCACGCACGGACTGGTCGAGCTGCTCGCGCGGGTCGGACGGGAAGTCGTAGAACGAGCGGAAGCGCGCCACGAGCTCGCGCAGCGCGTCGGTGTCGAGGTCGGTGTCGAGCTTGACGCCGCGGTCGCGCTTGACCTCGGCGATCGCCTTCTCGAAGCGCTCACCGGCGATCCCGCGCACGACATTGCCGAACATCTGCACGAGGCGCCGGTAGGAGTCCCAGGCGAAGCGCTCGTTGCCGGTGCGTCGCGCGAGCCCCTCGACCGACGTGTCGTTCAGCCCGAGGTTCAGGACGGTGTCGAGCATGCCCGGCATCGAGTCGCGCGCGCCGCTGCGCACCGAGACGAGCAGCGGATCGTCCGGGTCGCCGAGGGGCTTGCCGGCGCGCTGCTCGAGACGTGCGAGCGCCTCGGCGATCTGGGCGTCGAGACCGTCCGGCGGCGTGCGATGCTCGCGCATGTAGGCGACGCAGGCCTCGGTCGTGATCGTGAAGCCCGCCGGGACCAGGTCCGCGCCCAGGACCCGCGTCATCTCCGCGACGTTCGCACCCTTGCCGCCGAGCAGCGTGCGCATCTCCCTGGAGCCCTCGGCGAAGTCGTAGACGAACTTCGTCGCCTGGGGCGAACTCGTGGAGCCAGCCATTCCATTCCTCTCCGGTTCGCGCGGATCGCGACCCCTCGGCGGGAGCCTCGCTCCCGGACGACCACATGGCATCCGAAGCCCGGCGCGACATCAGCCCGTAGTTCTCCCCAGTGTCCGTCAGGGAACCCGCCGATGCCCCCGGGATCAGCCGCAGCGATGGTTGCGTCAATGAGTGGCCTTGATGGGGAGGCGCTCGGGTTCACGCTCGAGTCCATCTCCGAATTCGCACATCGTGAGCTGCCCGACGCCGTCCTGCTGGAGCTGGACGAGCGCGACGAGTTCCCTGAAGCGCTGGTGCGCCGCATGTGCGGCGAGGAGCTCGGAATCCAGCTCGTCTTCGTCCCCGAGGAGTACGGCGGCATGGGCGGCAGCGCGATGGACATCTACCGCGTCTGCGAGCGCATGGGGTCGATCGACCTGGGTATCGCGACCTCCGTGCTCGCGACCTTCCTGGGCAGCGACCCGATCACCGTCGGCGGCACGTCCGAGCAGAAGGAGCGCTGGATGGGCCGGATCGCCGAGGAGGGGATCCTGTTCGCCTACGGCGCCACCGAGCCGGACGCGGGCAGCGACCTCGCCGCCCTCAAGACGGTCGCGCACCCGCTCGGCGAGGACGGTGCGAGCGGCTACCGGATCACCGGCGCGAAGCAGTGGATCTCGAACGGCGGAGTGGCGGAGCTTGCGACGATCCTCGCGCTCGCGCCGGGCGGGCCGACGTGGTTCGTCGTCGAGCACGACGCCGACGGCTTCAGCCAGGGCCACCCCGAGCACAAGCACGGCATCCGCCTCTCGAACACCGCCGCGCTGTTCCTCGAAGATGTCGAGGTCGGGGCGGACGCGCTCGTCGGCGGCGTCGAAGGGCAGGGCCTCGTCCAGGCCCAGCAGGTCTTCGGCTACACCCGCCTGATGGTCGCCGCGTTCGGCCTGGGCGCCGGGTGGGCGGCACTCGATCGCGCGGTCCCCTACTCCGTCGAGCGCATGCAGGCGGGCGGCCCGCTCGCCGAGAAGCAGGGCTACACCCACAAGCTGATCGTCCCCCACGCGGTCGCGCTCGAGGTCGGGCGCGCCATGATCGAGGAGACCGCGGAGCGCATCGACGCCGAAGAGGGCGCGCTGAACACCGAGGGCGCGATCGCGAAGTACCTCGCCACCGAGGCCGGGAACGCCGCCGCCGACGCGGCGATCCAGGCGCTGGGTGGCTACGGCTACACGCACGAGTACCTCGTCGAGAAGATCCGGCGCGACGTCCGCATCACCACGATCTACGAGGGAACCTCCGAGATCATGGAGATGACGATCGCGCGCGACCGCTGGCAGGAGCACCTGAAGACCCGCGGCGACCACTACCACGCGTCCGCGCGTGAGCTCGAGGCGCTGCCCGCCGACGCCGGCGGGGACGTCGCCGCGCTCGCCCAGCACGCGCTGGCCGAGGTCTTCGAGGCCTGCCGGGTGGCGCGGCTGACCCGCCATCAGCACGTCCTGCTGCGCCTCGGCGCGCTCGCCGCGCTCGCCGAGGGCGCCGCCGCGATGGCGCGTCGGGCCGCCGCGGCGCTCGCCGGGACGCTGCCGCCCAAGGCCGACCACCGCTTCGATGCCGCCGCCTTGGCGCCCGTCAGCCGCGTGGCCGGGCGGAACGCGGCACTCACGATCGCCACCGAGGGGCTCCGCTGGGTGGGCGGCGCCGAAGGCGGCGACGCCGCCGCGCTCGCGACCGGGATGGACCTCCCCGCCATCTACGCCGCGCAGGCCGGCCTGATCGCCGACCTCGACAGCGTCGCTGATGCCGTCTACCGTCGCGCCTGAGACCCTGATGAGCACACCCGCCGAGCATGCCATCGCCGTCGTCGGCGTGGGCGCGATCCTTCCCGACGCGCCGAACGCCGCCGCCTTCTGGGACAACGTGACCGGGGGGCGCTACTCGATCTCCGAGGTCGAGAGCGCCCGCTGGGACCCGGCGCTCTACTACGACGCCGACCCAAAGGCGCCCGAGCGCAGCTACTCGAAGATCGGCGGCTGGGTCCGCGACTGGGAGTGGGATCCGCTCGGCTGGCACCTGCCGATCCCGCCGAAGGTCTCCGAGTCCATGGACCACGCCCAGAAGTGGGGTGTGGCCTGCACGCGCATGGCACTGCAGGACTACGGCTGGCCCGAGCGCCCGCTGGACCTCGAGCGCACAGCGGTCGTGCTCGGCAACGCGATGGCCGGCGAGCTGCACTACCTCACCTCGATGCGGCTCTCGTTCCCGGACCTCGCGCGCCGGCTCGAGCAGTCCCCGAGCTACGCCGCGCTGCCGGACGCGGCGCGCGCCGCGATCATCGATGAGCTGCACGCGAACGTCGACGCGTGGCTGCCGCCGACGACCGAGGACACGATGCCCGGCGAGCTCGGGAACTGCCTCGCCGGGAGGATCGCGAACCTCTTCAACTTCCGCGGTCCCAACTTCGTCGTCGATGCCGCCTGCGCGTCGGCGATGGCGGCGATGGACGCCTCGATCGAGGGGCTCGTCGAAGGCGAGTTCGACGCGGTGCTGACCGGCGGCATCGACCGCAACATGAGCGCGGCGACGTTCATCAAGTTCTGCGCGATCGGAGCCCTGTCGGCGACCGGCACGCGCCCGTACCGCGACGGCGCCGACGGGTTCGTCATGGGCGAGGGCGCCTCGCTGATGCTGCTCAAGCGGCTCACCGACGCCGAGCGCGACGGCGACCGGATCTACGCGGTCGTCCGCGGGATCGCGGGGTCGAGCGACGGCAGAGGCAAGGGCATCACGGCGCCCAACCCGATCGGCCAGAAGCTCGCCGTCGAGCGCGCCTGGGCGAAGTCCGGGCTGACGCCGGATGTCTGCTCGCTGATCGAGGGCCACGGCACGTCGACGCGTGTCGGCGACCTCGTGGAGCTCACGGCGCTCGCCGAGGTCTTCGCCGGCGCCGGGCTCGCGCCCGGCTCGGTGCCGATCGGCTCGGTCAAGTCGAACATCGGCCACCTGAAGGGCGCCGCGGGCGCCGCGGGCCTGTTGAAGGCCGCGCTCGCGCTGCACCACAAGGTGCTCCCGCCGAGCCTCGGCGGCGAGCCGCCGAACCCGAACCTCGACTGGTCCGCCAGTCCGTTCTCGATCAACGCCGAGCTGCGCGCATGGGAGCCCTCCGGCGGCGCCCCACGCGTGGCCGGCGTCAGCGCGTTCGGCTTCGGCGGGACGAACTTCCATGCAGTGCTGGAGGAATACGTGCCCGGGCGCTTCGACGGCGACAGCCGCTCCACGATCGCGGTGCCCGGGACGGCGCCGCGCCCGAACCGCCGGGCGGCCGCTGCGCCGCCCGCCGGCGCCTCGGCGAAGGCGCCGCTGCGCGGCGCACTCGTGCTCGGCGACACGGACGCGGCCGGATTGGCGGCGCAGCTCCGCGCCGTCGACGGGCGCGCGCCCTCCCCTGCACAGCCGGACCCCGCGACGCTGCGAGCCCCCGAGCGGCTGGCGATCGACTTCGGCGACGCCGACGAGCTGGCGGCGAAGGCGGCCATCGCCCTGAAGGCGCTCGAGGGCGGCAACCCGGCCGCCTGGAAGGCGCTGCGCGCCCGCGGCATCTTCCGCGGCAGCGGCCCGGCGCCGAAGGTCGCGTTCCTCTACACCGGCCAGGGCTCGCAGTACGCGAACATGCTCGCCGAGCTGCGCGAGATCGAACCGATCGTGGCGGCGACGTTCGCCGAGGCGGACGAGATCATGCGCCCGCTGCTCGACGGGCGCGCGCTGAGCGACATCGTGTTCGTCGATCCCGCGGACGAGGGCGCCATGGCGCAGGCGACCGCCGAGCTGATGCGCACGGAGATCACCCAGCCGGCGGTGCTCACCGCCGACATCGCGCTGACGCGGCTGCTCGCCGCCTACGGCATCGAGCCCGACCTCGTCATGGGCCACAGCCTCGGCGAGTACGGCGCGCTCGTCGCCGCAGGGGTGCTGCCGTTCGCCGAGGCGCTCGAGGCCGTCAGCGCCCGCGGCCACGAGATGGCGAGCCTCGACCTCCCCGACCCGGGGAAGATGGCCGCGATCTCCGCGCCGGCCGAGGTGGTCGAGGCGGTCATCGCCGAGACGGACGGCTACGTCGTCCTGGCGAACGTCAACTCCTCCAAGCAGGTCGTCCTCGGGGGGGCGAGCGCACCCGTCGAAGCGGTCGTCGCGCGGCTCCAGGAGCAGGGCCACCAGGCGACGCTGCTCCCGGTCAGCCACGCCTTTCACACCGAGCTCGTGGCGCCCGCGAGCGAGCCGCTGCGCGCGACGCTGCGGCGGCTGCACGTCGCCGCGCCGCGCATTCCGGTCGTCGCCAACGTCGACGGCCGGCTCTATCCGACCGGCCCCGGCGCGGTCGAGCGGATCATCGAGATCCTCGGCCGCCAGGTCGCGTCCCCCGTCCAGTTCGTGGACGGGCTGCGGACGCTGTGGGACGAGGGCGCGCGCGTCTTCGTCGAAACCGGTCCCAAGCGCGCGCTGCAGGGGTTTGCCAGCGACGTGCTGGGCGACGACGAAGCGCTGAACCTCATGACGAACCACCCGAAGAACGGCGACCTGCCCTCGTTCAACGCGGCGCTGTGCGGCCTGTACGCGTCCGGTGTCGGTGCGCCCGCGGCGACGCAGGCGGCGGCGCCCGCAGCGGCACCCGCGATGACGGCGACGCCGGCCCCGGTCGCCGCGGCCGGCCCTCCGTCCTCGGACGCGACGCTGCTCGCGCTCGGCCGCGTCTTCGCCGACGCGCTCGAGCGCGGCCGCGAGCTGCTCGCTGGTGCGGGCGTCGCGGGCGACGGCGCGGCCGTCGCCGGCGAACCGGTGGTCATCACCGGGGCCGCGCTCGGCCTGCCCGGCACCGAGCGGACCTTCGACCCCGGGAACGTCGCGCGCCTGCTGCACGGCGAGCAGTTCATCGACGTGATCCCGTCGAAGATCCGCCACGAGATCGCCGACCGCCGCATCACGCGACTCGTGAAGGGCGACGACGGTGAGGCGAGCTTCCAGGTGATCGACGACGTCGCCGATGTCATCAAGCTCGCTGCGCGGGCCGGCGGGCTGGACCTCGAAGCGGAGTTCGGCGTCGACGCCGGGCGCCTGGCCGCGCTCGGGCGCGACACGCAGCTCGCGATCGCCGCCGGCATCGACGCGCTGCGCGATGCCGGCCTGCCGCTGATCCAGCACTACAAGACGACGACGACCGGCTCGCAGCTCCCGGATCGCTGGACGCTGCCACCGGCGCTGCGCGACGACACCGGCATCGTCTTCGCCTCCGCCTTCCCCGGGCTCGACGAGCTGACCGACGAGCTGAACCGCTACTGGGCCGATCGCTCACGGCGCGACCAGCTGCGCGAGCTCGAGCAGGTGCTCTCGCGCGTGCCGGAGAGCGACGAGGTCGCCCGCACGGAGATCGAGCGCCACCTGCACGACCTGCGCACGCAGCTCGAGGAGCATGCGTACACCTTCGACCGCCGCTTCCTGTTCCGCGTCCTGTCGATGGGCCATTCGCAGTTCGCCGAGCTGATCGGCGCCCGCGGACCGAACACCCAGATCAACTCGGCCTGCGCGAGCACCACCCAGGCGATCGCCCTCGCCGAGGACTGGATCCGCGCCGGGCGCTGCCGGCGCGTCGTCGTCATCGCCGCCGACGACGCGACCTCCGACGAGATGCTCCCCTGGATCGGCTCCGGCTTCCTCGCCACGGGCGCGGCCGCGACCGACGAGGTCGTCGAGGACGCGGCGCTGCCGTTCGACGCCCGCCGGCACGGGATGCTGCTCGGAATGGGCGCAGCCGCGTTCGTCGTCGAGCGCGCCGACGCCGCGCGCGAGCGCGGCATCACCCCGATCTGCGAGGTGCTCGGCGCCGTCACGGCGAACAGCGCGTTCCACGGGACGCGGCTCGACGTCGAGCACATCGGCCAGGTGATGGAGGAGGTCGTCGCCCAGGCCGAGACGCGCGGCATCTCGCGCGCGGCGATCGCACACGAGACGCTGTTCATCTCGCACGAGACCTACACCCCTGCGCGCGGTGGCAGCGCCGCGGCCGAGATCCATGCGCTGCGCCGGGTCTTCGGCGACCGCGCCGGGGAGATCGTCATCGCGAACACGAAGGGCTACACCGGCCACCCGATGGGCGTCGGGATCGAGGACGCGCTCGCGGTGAAGGCGCTTGAGACCGGGATCGTCCCGCCGGTACCGAACTTCCGTGAGATCGACCCGTCGCTGGGCGAGCTGAACCTCTCGAAGGGCGGCTCGTACCCGATCACCTACGCGCTGCGACTCGCGGCCGGCTTCGGCTCGCAGATCTCGATGATGCTGCTGCGCTGGACGCCGGTGCCCGACGGGCGCCGGCGCAGCCCGGAGGAGCTCGGCTACGCCTACCGCGTCAGCGACCCTGCGGCATGGGCGACGTGGCTGTCGCACGTGAGCGGCCAGGAGACCCCGGAGCTCGAGGTCGTCCAGCACCGCCTGCGGGTCATCGATCGCGGCCCGGGCGCGGTGCCGGCACCGCAGGCTCCCGCCCCCCCGGCGGCCGCGCCGCCGCCGGAGCCCGCAGCGCCGGCCCCAGTGCCCGCCGCGCCGGTCGCGGTTGCCGCTGCGCCGGTGCCGGCCGGTGATGACATCACCGAGCGCGTGCTGGGGATCGTCGCCGAGCAGACCGGCTACCCGACCGACCTGCTGGATCCCG
>DATCDC010000021.1:0-19943 GCA_036510915.1 Solirubrobacteraceae bacterium
CCCGTCCGCCTCGCGGCCCTCGGCCTGCTCGGGGGCCATGTATGCGAGCGTGCCGACCACGTCGCCCGTGCGCGTCAGCGCGTCGTCCCCGGCGATGCTCGCCACGCCGAAGTCCGTGAGCTTCGCGAGCCCGGCCTCCCCCGTGGGGCGCTCGGGGATGATGATGTTGGCCGGCTTGACGTCGCGGTGCACGACGCCGCGCGCGTGCGCGTGCTTCAGGCCGTCGCAGAGCGCCGCGCCGATGCGCAGGACGTCGCGGTCGGACAGCGCGCCCGCGCCGCAGAGGTCGCCCAGGGTCTGGCCGCGCACGAGCTCGGAGACCAGGTAGACGGCGTCGTCGTCGCGGCGGGCTTCGTGCAGCGCGACGATCGCCGGGTGCGAGAGTCGCGCGGCGGCCAGCGCCTCGCGCTCGGCGCGCGCGGCGATGTGCTCGTCGTGGACCTCGATCCGCTTGACGGCGACGACGCGGTCCAGCTGCTCGTCGTGGGCAAGCCAGACCACCCCGAACGCCCCCGCGCCGAGCCGGCGGATCAGCCGGTAGCGGCCGAGGGCCGGCGCCTCCGGGCGGCCCGGCGTGCCCGCGCCGACGCGCGTCTCGGTGGTCGTGTCAGCGGTCTGCACCACCTCCCGCCTTCGCCGTCGAGCCCCTGCCGCCTGCCCGGTGAAGCAGGAGACGGGCCGATGACGGCAAACTTGCAGGTGGCGGCACAGCGCTCGCGCCGTGCATACTCCGCCATTCCGCCGCGAGGCGGCCGGAGCAAACGTGTCCTTCTTCGACGACGACGACCCACCCACCCGGGCGACCTCCCGCACCGGGCGCCCGTCCCGGCCGGCGGCTCCGCGCCGGCCGCAGGCCACGGGCGGCGGCGATGGGGGCGGCGCGTCGGCCGACCGCCAGACCGTGCGCACCCGCCAGGCCGTCGCGCTGGGCCTCGGGATCCTGATCCTGATCCTGCTCATCTTCGGCGTGAAGGGCTGTCTCGACAGCCGCAAGGAACGGGCACTGAAGGACTACAACCGCAACGTCGCGGCGATCACGTCGGACTCCGACCAGGCCACCAAGTCGTTCTTCCAGTTGCTCGGCGGCGGCGCGGCGGCGGGCAAGGACCTCCAGGTCCAGATCAACCAGGTCCGCCTCAGCACCGAGGACGACGTCAAGCGCGCGCAGGCGCTCGACGTCCCTGACGCGATGCGACCGGCGCAGCAGAACCTGATGCTCGTGCTGAACCTGCGCGCGGCGGCGCTCACGGTGATCGCCGAGAAGCTCGGCACCGCCCAGGGCCGCGGCGCGCAGGCGGAGGCTGCGACGCAGCAGATCGCCGGCCAGATGCAGGCCTTCCTGACCTCGGACGTCGTCTACTCGCAGCGCACCGCGCCGCTGATCAAGCAGGCGCTCGACGAGGCCGGCATCGGCGGGCAGACGATCCCGCGCAGCAAGTCGCTGCCGGGGTACACGTGGCTGGCACCCCAGACGGTGGCCAACGCGATCGGCGGGCAGACGGTCAGCGGCAGCGGGTCCGGCACGACCGCGGCCGGCACCTGCCCCGCGGGGACGGCGTGCGGGCACGGCCTCGACAGCACCTCGATCGGCACGACGACCCTGCAGCCGGGCGGCGTCAGCAACAAGGTGCCGTCCAAGCCGCCGCCCACGGTGTCCGTGAAGTTCACCAACCAGGGCGACAACAACGAGAAGAACGTGGCGGTCACCGTGAAGCTCACCGCTCCGGGTGCGAAGGTCGTGAGCGCGAAGCAGACGGTGCCGCAGACGACCCCGGGGTCGCAGACGACAGTGTCGATCAAGCTGCCGACCGCGCCGGCCGCCGGCACCGTCGGGACGCTCGACGTCGACGTCGCACCGGTCGCCGGTGAGAAGACCGTCGACAACAACAAGGCCAGCTACACCATCCTCTTCACCGGCTGAGGACCTATCCTCCACCCGCGTGGCGGACCTGACGAGCACCACCGGGATCGTCGCGCTCGCCGCGACCGTCCTCGCGCTCGCCGGAATCGCCGTCGGGATCGTCCTCTGGCGGCGCGTGCGCGCGCTGCGGGCCGACCAGCGCGTCGTGCTGGGCGACGCGGAGCGCGACCTCGTCGCGCACGCAGCCGACCTGCAGCGCCAGTTCGAGGCGCTGCACCACTACGTGGCCGATGTCGCGCTGCGGCTCGACGGCCGGCTGGGGACGGCGGAGGAGCGGCTCGACGGCGCGATCGTCTACCGCGCGATCGTGCGCTACGACGCCTACAACGAGCTCTCGGGCCGGCAGTCGACCTCGATCGCGCTGCTCGACGAGCACCGCTCGGGGATCGTCCTGTCATCGATCCACCACCGCGAGCAGGCGCGCCTCTACGTCAAGCAGGTCGTCGGCGGCAGCGCCGCCGTGCCGCTCTCCCCCGAGGAGGACGAGGCGGTGCGCGCAGCGCTCACCGGCGAGGTCCCGGACGCGCGCGCCACGCCCGGGGACGCGGGCTGATGCGTCTCGGCTACCTCGGTCCGGAGGGCACCTTCAGCGAGGAGGCGCTGCGGCGCTCGCTCGCGCTGTCGGGCGTCCCCGAGGGCGAGGCCGAGCTCGTCCCGCTGCCGACGGTCCGCGCCGTCGTCGTCGCGGTCGCGAACGGCGACGTCGACCGCGCGGTCGCCCCGATCGAGAACTCGCTGGAGGGCTCGGTCAACGAGGCGGTCGACGCGCTGGTGCACGACGCGCCCGGGGTGCGGATCGTCGGGGAGACCGTGCTGCCGGTGCGCTACGTCCTGGCCGCGCGCGACGAGCGCCCGCTGGACGAGCTCACCGCCGTCTACTCGCACCCGCAGTCGCTGGCGCAGTGTGCGCGGTTCCTGCGCGAGAACCTCCCGGGCGCCGAGGTCCGCGCGACGCGCTCGACGGCCGAGGCCGTGCGCACCGTCGCCGCCTCCGACGAGCCCGCAGCGGCACTGTCGATGCGCTTTGCCGCCGAGCTCTACGGCCTGTGCGTGCTGCGCAGCGACGCGCAGGACGACGACGGCAACGTGACGCGCTTCGTCTGGCTCGCCGGGTCCGCGGACCCTGGCGCGCGTGCCGAGGAGCCCAGCGATCCGGCGGCGGCGTGGAAGAGCTCGGTCGCGTTCCTCGGCGACGGGGACGGCGACCCCGGCTGGCTCGTGCGCTGCCTCTCGGAGTTCGCGTTCCGCGGCGTCAACCTGACGCGGATCGAGTCACGGCCGGCGAAGCGCCGCCTCGGCCACTACGTCTTCCTCGTCGACCTCGACGGGCGCGCCGACGCCGCCGGGGCGGCCGCCGATGCGATCGACGCGCTGGCGAAGCACTGCGAGGACGTCCGCCTGCTCGGCACGTACCCGGCGGCCGAGCGCCCCGGCGCCCAGTAGGCCGCCGCGCTGCGCTCCGGATTCCCGGCGGAGCCGGACCCGCCGGTACACTGCCGCGTGAGCCACGATGGGCACGGTCACACCACCAGTCCGCAGCGGGTCCGCGCCGGTTCCTGAGCACCGGCCGCGCGGACGTGACGCCGGACGGGTGCTCGTGCTGAACGCGACCTACGAGCCGATCAACGTCTGCACCGTGAGGCGCGCCGCGGTCCTGCTGCTCAAAGAGAAGGCAGAGCTCGTGGAGCGCGCCGCCTGGGAGCTGCGCTCCGAGCACACCCAGATGCCGCGCCCGGTCGTGATCCGGCTCATGGCCTACGTCAACGTGCCGCGTGACACCGAGCGCCGCAAGATCACGCGGCGCGCCGTCTTCGCCCGCGACGGCTGGGCCTGCCAGTACTGCGGCACGCGCTCGAACCTGACGGTGGACCACGTGATCCCGCGCTCCAAGGGCGGCGACTCGAGCTGGGAGAACATCGTCGCCTCGTGCGCGCCCTGCAACCGCCGCAAGGGCGACCGCCTCCCCGCCCAGGCGAACATGCACCCGCGCTGCACCCCCAAGCCGCCGAACCCGCACGTCTTCCTGGCGGTCGCGACCCCGCGCATCCCGGCAGCCTGGCGCGCGTGGCTGCCGCAGGCTGAAGCCGCGTAGCGGCGCTCAGGCGCCCAGCGCGCGGGCGAGGTTCGCCGTCACGTAGACGAGGCCCGCGGCGCCGAGCAGCCGCCGGAACCAGTTGACGCCGCGTACGAGCTCCTCGTAGGCCCAGATCGCCAGCCCGAGGAAGAAGACGGCGCGGGCCACGTCGTGCGCGGCGCCGTGCAGCACCCGGCCCGCGAGGGACGCGGCGAGCGCCACGAGCAGCGGGACGTTCGGGAACTGCACGACCGGGAAGCTGCGCGGCCAGGAGAAGCCCATGACGCGGCGGATGGCGGACGACGGGGTGCTCATCCGCTGATCCTCGCACTACGGTGTCCCCATGCCCCGGTACGCGGCATTCCTGCGCGGCATGAACCTCGGCGGCCGCCGCATCACGAACACCGACCTCTGCGCCCACGTCGCCGCGATGGGCTTCGACGAGGTCGGCTCGTTCCGCGCCAGCGGCAACCTCGTCGTGACGACTCCGAAGGCCGAGCAGGTCGCCGCGGTCGCCCGCCGGATCGAGGAGGGCCTCGCCGAAGCCCTCGGCTACAGCGTCCCCACGTTCGTCAGGACCGACGAGCAGATGCACACGATGGCCGGCCACGTACCGTTCAGCGCCAAAGAGCTCGATGCGTCCACGGGCAAGGTCCAGGTCATCCTGCTCCAGAAGGAGCCCGCCGCCGCCGCCGCACAGCAGTCGCTCGCCCACCAGACCGACCAGGACCGCCTCCACATCCACGACCAGCAGCTCTACTGGCTCCCCAGCGGGGGCATGTCCGACAGCGACCTCGACCTCAGGGCCATCGAGAAGGCGCTGGGGCCCACGACGATCCGCACCAAGGGCACGATCGACCAGATCACGACGAAGTTCTTCAGCATCTAGAACCACGGGCGCCAGAACCCAGACGCCAAGGGTCGATGGCCGAGCATCTGCGGCCATCGACAGCGAGTGCGGGACACCACGCCACCAGAGGGGCACCGCGTAGCCGTGGACCACAGGCCACGAAGCAACCGCCCTGCGAACAACCCGGAGAGCGACACGCGCCGGCACCCTGCGAGCGCCGGCGGTCATGCGGGGAGCGACGCGCGGCAAACTCGTGAGTCGGCCGAGCCGCCACAGTTTGCCGTGACGTCGCTCCCCGCAGAACCAGCAACGCCCACCAAACGAGAGAGGGCGCCAGAGTCGACACTCCGGCGCCCTCCCACATCTCAACTGGATTGAATCGACAAACCCCTCTCACCCACGCAAGCGTGGGAGGCCGGAGGGACCAGACCCGGCAGGTCCGTCGACGGTGTCCCGGATTGGATTCCGCTGAGCGGGTCCAGCCAACCGCGGTCTAGCGGCCGGTCACCTCCAGGGTCCCGCAAGAACTTGAACTAATACGGACCACCTCCTTCCTCTGGTCCGAGCAATGTACCAAGCGCCCGGACGGACCTCCTGCGGTCCGCGGAAGGTCGGCGCGCAGGCCCCTACTCGTCGTCCTCGTCAGCGGGCTCAGGGGCCTCAGCGGGCTCCGCGCCGTTCTGGGCCGCCTCTGCCGCGGCAGCCGCCGCATGCGCCTCGTTGGCGGCCAGCACGGCCGGGTCGGCGTCGCGATACTCGAGGCCCCCGGCGACCGGCGAGATCTCGGCCGCGTCGCCCTCCGCGTCACCGCCGCCCTCGGCCGCGAGCGCCACCGCGCTGACGACGTCGTCCTCGCGGATGTTCATGACCTTCACGCCCTGGGCGCTGCGGCCGTAGCGGTTGATTCCGCCGACCGCGGTGCGCTGCACCATGCCCTCGCGCGAGATGAAGATCAGGTCGTCGTACTCGCGCACGACGAGCGCCCCGGCGAGCTGGCCCTTGGCCTCCGTGAGCGCGATGGTCTTGACGCCCTTGGCTCCGCGCTTCGTCTTGCGGTACTCGCGGATCAGCGTCCGCTTCCCGAAGCCGTTCTCGGTGATCACGAGCAGGTCCATGTCGTCGCGCGCGACGTCCATCGCGATGACCTCGCCTCTGGCGCCGACGTCCATGCCGCGCACGCCGGTGGTGTCGCGCCCCATCGACCGCGCGTCGGATTCCTTGAAGCGGACCGTGAGGCCGGCGCGCGAGACCATGATGACCTCGTCCTCCGGATCGATGGCGCGCACGGACAGCAGCTCGTCGTCTTCGCGGATGTTGATCGCGATGATTCCGTCCGCCTTGATCGGCGTGTTATACGCCAGGAACTCGGTCTTCTTGACCGTGCCGCGCTTGGTCGCGAAGACGAGGTACTCCGTCTCGGTGAAGTCGCGCGTGGCGAGGACCGCCTGGATGCGCTCGCCCTCGCGCAGCGGCAGCACGTTCACGAGCGCGCGGCCCTTCGCCGTCCGCGAGGCCTCGGGCAGCTGGTAGACCTTCGAGCGGTAGACCTTCCCGCGGTTGGAGAAGAACAGCAGGTAGTCGTGCGAGGAGCACACGAAGAGGTGCTCGATGTAGTCGCCGTCCTTCATGTCCATCCCGGTGACGCCGCGCCCGCCGCGCTGCTGCTGGCGGTAGGTCGCGAGCGGCAGCGACTTGATGTAGCCGGTGTGGGTGATCGTGATGACCATCTGCTGGTCGGCGATCAGGTCCTCGATGTCGATCTCGTCCTCGCTGTCGGAGATCAGCGTGCGGCGCTCGTCGGCGAATCGCTCGGAGATCTCGCAGAGCTCCTCCTTGATCAGCGCCAGCACCGCGGCCTCGTCGCCGAGCAGCTCGCGCAGCTCGCGGATGCGCTCGGTGACGTCGGCGTGCTCGGCCTTGATCGCGTCGGACTCGAGCGCGGTCAGCTGGGCGAGGCGCAGGTCGAGGATCGCGCTCGCCTGGATCGCGCTGAGCCCGAACTGCGCGACGAGCTGCTCGCGCGCGCTGTCACGGTCGGCGGCGGCGCGGATCAGCGCGATGATCGCGTCGAGGTTGTCGAGCGCGATCAGCAGCCCCTCGAGGACGTGGGCGCGCGCCTCCTTGAGGTGCAGCTCGTACTTCGCGCGGCGGACGACGACCTCGCGCTGGTGGTTGACGTAGTGGTGGATGACCTCGCGCAGCGAGAGCGTCTTTGGCACGCCGTCGACGAGCGCGACGGTGTTGACGCCGAACGTCGCCTGCATGTTCGTGTGCTTGTAGAGCTGGTTGAGCACGACGTTCGGGATGACGTCGCGCTTGAGCTCGATGACGAGCCGCATCCCGTTGCGGTCGGACTCGTCGCGCAGGTCGGTGATGTCCGGGATCTTCTTCTCGTGGACGAGGTCCGCGATCTTCTGGATCAGACCCCCCTCGCCGCCCTTCTTGACCGCGTAGGGCAGCTCGGTGACGACGATCGCCTCCTTGCCCTGGGTCAGCGGCTCGACGTGTGCGCGCGCGCGCACGCGCACCCGGCCGCGTCCGGTCTCGTAGGCGTCGCGGATGCCCTGCCGGCCGAGGATCGTTCCACCGGTCGGAAAGTCCGGGCCCTTGATGTGGCGCATCAGGCCCTCGACGGAGATCGCGGGGTCGTCGATGAACGCGATCGTCCCGTCGATGACCTCCTTGAGGTTGTGCGGCGGGATGTTCGTCGCCATGCCGACGGCGATACCCGTCGAGCCGTTGACGAGCAGGTTCGGGAAGCGCGAGGGCAGGACCAGCGGCTCCTGCGTGCGCCCGTCGTAGTTCGGGCCGAAGTCGACCGTGTCCATGTCGAGATCGCGCAGCATCTCGACGGCGAGGCGGGTCAGGCGCGCCTCGGTGTAGCGCATGGCGGCGGCGGGGTCGTCGTCGACCGAGCCGAAGTTGCCCTGGCCGTCGACGAGCATGTAGCGCATCGAGAAGTCCTGGGCCATCCGCACGAGCGCGTCGTAGATCGCGCTGTCGCCATGGGGGTGGTAGTTGCCCATCACCTCGCCGACGATGCGGGCGCACTTGGCGTAGCCGCGTGTCGGGCCGACGCCGAGCTCCGACATGCCGTAGAGGACGCGCCGGTGGACGGGCTTGAGGCCGTCGCGCACGTCCGGCAGGGCGCGCCCGACGATGACGGACATGGCGTAGTCCAGGTACGCCGTCTTCATCTCGTCCTCGAGCGCGCGCGGCTCGAAGCGGTCGGTCAGCACATCGGCGGATGACATCGGCGGCGGTCCCTTCGGCTAGACGTCGAGGTTGACGACGTCGCGTGCGTTGTCCTCGATGAAGTTGCGGCGCGGCTCCACCACGTCGCCCATCAGCATCGAGAAGATCTGGTCGGCGGCGGTCGCGTCCTCGATCGTCACCTTCTGCAGCGTCCGGGTCGTCGGATCCATCGTCGTCTCGCGCAGCTGCTCGGCGTTCATCTCGCCCAGGCCCTTGAAGCGGCTGAGCTGCGAGCCCTTCTGCGCGACGCCCAGCACAGCCCCGCGCAGCGCCTCGAACGACGGCGCGCTGTCGGTGCGCTCGCCCAGGCGGATGTGGAACGGCGGCGTGCCGGCGAGCTTGACGAGATCCTGATGGACCTTGACGAAGTTGCGGTACTCGGGCGACTCGAACAGGTCGCGCGGCATGCGATGGGTCGTCGCCAGGCCGGTGCCCTGCTCGATCGAGCGGATCGTCAGCGTCTCCTCGTCCTGCTCGAGGAGCTCGGTCCACAGGTGCTCGCCGGCGGGGTCCGGCTTGGCGAGCAGGGCGATCGCCTCCTCCGCGTCGGCGGTCGCGTCGTCGAGCAGCGCGGACTCCTCGAGGAAGCGCACGAGGTCGTGCCCGTGGCGCGCTCGCAGCGCCGCTGCGAGCGTCTCGTAGCGCTTCATGCTCCTGCGGTAGGACTGCCAGCGCGTCTCGGTGACCTTGAAGGCCTTGCCGTCGCGGTCGAGGATCTCGAACTTCTCGTACTTGTCGGCGAGGAGCATCTCCTCGAGCTCGGACTCCTTCTCGATGTAGCGCTCCTGGCTGCCCTGCTTGAGCTTGTAGAGCGGCGGCTTGGCGATGTAGACGTAGCCGGCGTCGATCAGCTCCTGCATCTCGCGGAACAGCAGCGTCAGCACGAGCGTGCGGATGTGCGCCCCGTCGACGTCGGCGTCCGTCATGAGGATGACCTTGTGGTAGCGGGCGCGCTCGATGTCGAACTCGTCGCGCACGCCGGTCCCGATCGCGGTGATCAGCGCCTGGATCTCGGTGTTCTGCAGGACCTTGTCGATCCGCGCCTTCTCGACGTTGAGGATCTTGCCGCGCAGCGGGAGCACCGCCTGCGTGTTGCGGTCGCGGCCCTGCTTGGCCGAGCCGCCGGCGGAGTCGCCCTCGACCACGAAGATCTCAGCGAGCGACGGGTCCTTGACCGAGCAGTCGGCGAGCTTGCCCGGCAGCCGCGAGTTCTCCAGCGCGCTCTTGCGGCGCGTGAGATCGCGGGCCTTGCGGGCGGCGGACCGCGCCTGCGCGGCCTGGACCGCCTTGCGGATGACCGAGCGCGCCTCCTGCGGGTTCTCCTCGAGGAACTCGGCGAGCTTGGTGTTGACGATCGACTCGACGAACCCCTGCATCCCGGGGTTGCCGAGCTTCGTCTTCGTCTGGCCCTCGAACTGCGGATCGGCGAGCTTCGCCGAGATGACCGCCGTGAGCCCCTCGCGCACGTCCTCGCCGGAGAGGTTCTCGTCCTTCTCCTTGAGCTCGCCCTTCTCGCGGGCGTACTTGTTGAGCGTGCGCGTGAGCGCCGAGCGGAAGCCCGACAGGTGCGAGCCGCCCTCGTGCGTGTTGATGTTGTTCGCGAACGAGAAGACCGACTCCTGGTAGGAGCCGTTCCACTGCATGGCGACCTCGACCGCACCCTCGGTGCCCTCGTCCTCGAAGAAGATGACCTTCTTCTGGATCGGCTCCTTGTTCTCGTTGAGGTAGGAGACGAAGTCCTCGATCCCGCCCTCGTACTGGAACTCGACCGTGGCGCCCTCGCCGCGCTCATCGGTCAGCGTGATGTGCAGGCCGCGGGTCAGGAACGCCGTCTCGCGCAGGCGCTGCTCGAGGATCGAGAAGTCGTAGCTCGTCTCGTCGAAGATGTCGGCGTCGGGCAGGAACGTGATCGTCGTCCCGGTGGTCTTCGTCGCCTCGCCCTTGGCGATCGCGTCCTGCGGGATGCCGCGCACGTAGTGCTGGATGTGCGCGAAGCCCTCGCGGCGGACGGTGACCTCGAACTCCTCCGAGAGCGCGTTGACGACCGAGACGCCGACGCCGTGCAGGCCGCCGGAGACCTTGTAGCCGCCCCCGTCACCGAACTTGCCGCCGGCGTGCAGGACGGTCAGCACGACCTCGAGGGCGCTCTTGCCCTCCTTCTCCATCGTCTCCACCGGGATGCCGCGGCCGTCGTCGACGACGGTGATCGAGTTGTCCGGGTGGATCGTCACGTCGACGCGCGTGCAGTACCCCGCCAGCGCCTCGTCGACGGAGTTGTCGACGACCTCGTAGACGAGGTGGTGCAGGCCGCGGATGCCGGTCGAGCCGATGTACATGCCCGGCCGCTTGCGCACGGCCTCGAGGCCCTCCAGGACCGTGATGTCCTGGGCCCCGTACGACCCGGTCGACCTGGTGTTGCTCGCGTTGCTGTCCCGGTCCTTCGCCATGTGCCTCCGATGACGTGAAAAGCCCCGGTCCCTGGTCAGCTGCAGACGGGCCGGGGCGGGCGCATTCAGTTGACGTAATTGTAGCAAACATCGGCCCGGAAGATGGCAGCCGCTGCCGACCAAAAGTCCTGCAAAATGGCTCTTTTCGGGCCGCGGCTGGCGGATGCTCCGGAATCCGTCAGCGCGCGTCGCGCTCCCAGCCCCGCGCGGGCACGGTCTGGCAGCGCAGCGCGCTGATCCGGTCGGCGCCGAGAGCGGCGTTCAGGCGCTCGATCAGCGCCATGCTCATGAGGTCCAGCTCCTGTGCCCAGACGGCGCTCGAGCAGGTGATCGTGAGCACGCCGGAGGTCTCCCCGGTGGGCGTCGCCTCCGCCGCGACGGCCGTCCCGGCGACGTCCGCCCAGACGCGCTGCACGGCGCCGAGCGTCGTCGCCGGAGCGAGCTGCTCGGCCAGCCCGCTGACGGCCAGCGACGCGGGTCGCAGCTGCTTGCGCCGACCCGAGCCGGTCACGCGATCAGCCCGCCGGAGCTCGCTCGGCCGTCGTGATCGCCGCCGTCGCAGGTCCTCACGCTGCCCGCAGCTCCTCGTGCACGACGCCGTTCTCGACCGACAGGCGCCAGACGGCGGCGGCGCCCGCGCCGGGGACGTGCCCCAGATCCGTCGTCGTGATGACGACCTGGCCGCTCGCGGTCACGCGCTCCACCAGGCGCCGGCGGCGTCCGGCGTCGAGCTCGCTCATCACGTCGTCCAGCAACAGCAGCGGCGGCGCGCCCCGCTCGAGCTCCAGCGCCTCGCGCTCGGCGAGCAGGAGCGCGAGCAGCCCGAGGCGCTGCTCCCCCTGCGAGCCGTAGACGCGCAGGTCGCGGCCGGCGCGGATCAGCGCCAGGTCGTCGCGATGGGGCCCGTGGCCGGTGAAGCCGCGCTCGAGATCGCCGTCCAGGCGCTCGGCCAGCTCGGCCGCGAAGTCCTCCGCCGTCTGGGCTCTGGAGCGCGGCCGGTAGCGAAGCTCGACCGGACCGCTGAGCCCGAGGTCCTCGGCCAGCGCCGCGGTGCCGGCGGCGACGAGCGCGATCGCGCGATCGCGATCGGCGCGGATGGCGATCGCATGACGGCCGACCTCGAGATCCCAGGTGCCCAGCGACGAGCGCGTCACCGCACCGGAGCGCACCCGCGGCAGCAGCGCGTTGCGCTGGGCGAGCGCCTGGGCGTAGGCGCGCCGCGCAGCCGAGCGGGCCGGCCACAGGCCGGTGACGAGCTGGTCCAGGTGGGCGCGCCGCAGCGCCGGCGGGCCCTTGATCAGGTCGAGACGGTCCGGGAGGAAGACGGTCACCAGCGGGCGGAACCCGACGTCGAGGAGGCGTTCCACCGGCGCGCCGTCGGCCGTGAAGCGCTTGGGCTCGCCCGGTGCGAAGCCGACGGCCAGGCGATGCCCGCCGTCGACGGCCTCGATGTCGGCCTCCACGCGCGCGGCCGGGGCGTCGAAGCGCACGAGCTCGCGCTCGCTGGCAGTGCGGCACGAGCGGCCCGTGCAGGCGAAGTACAGGCCCTCGAGGAGATTCGTCTTCCCCGCCCCGTTGGACCCGTGCACGACCGTCAGGCCCGCCCCGAGTTCGACGTCCACGTCAGCGTAGACGCGGAAGTCGCGTAGACGCAGACGCCGGACGACCGCCATCAGACGTTCAGGCGAATGGGCATGATCAGATACAGGAAGCCGCTGCCGTCGGCGGACTCGATGAGGCCCGGGCGCAGCGGACTGATGAGCTTCAGGACGACGTCCTGGCCCGCGGCGCTCTCCAGGCCGGCGACGAGGAACTCGGGGTTGAACCCGATCTCGAACGGTTCGCCGGCGAACGGCACGGGCAGCGTGTCGCTCGCCTCGCCGACGTCCGGGGTCTGCGCCGAGATCCGCAGCTCACCCTCGGTGAACGACAGCCTCAGCGGCGCGTTCTTCTGGGCCATCAGCGCGATCCGCCGCGCGACCGCGAGCAGCTCGTCCGAGCTCATCGTCAGTTCGTGCTCGAACGTCTCGGGCAGCAGCTGCCGGTAGTTCGGGAACTGCCCGTCGATCAGCCGCGACGAGAGCGCTGTCGCGCCGACGCTGAAGACGACCTGGTTGGCGCGGACGCCGACGGCGATCGTCTCCGTCTCCGGCGTCACGAGCCGGCTGAGCTCCTCCAGCGCGCGTGCCGGCACGTTGGCCTGGAAGCCCTCGGCGAGCGGCGCCTCGAGCGTGGTCTCCTTCACGCTCAGCCGGTAGGAGTCGGTGGCCACCATGCGCAGCTCGCTGCCGGTGGCGGAGACGAGGATCCCGGTGAGGATCGGGCGGGTCTCGTCACGCGACGCCGAGCGCGCCACGCGCGTGACGGTCTCCACGAACGCGCGGGCGGGCATCGCGACCGTCGTGTCCCCGCCGGGCTCGGGAAGCACCGGGAAGTCCTCGGCCCGCAGCGTGCGCAGGTGGAAGCTCGCCGTGCCGGCGACGAGCTCGACGTCCTGGTTCTCGGGCCGCAGCTCCAGCGTCACCTGGTCGCCGGGCAGCTGGCGCACGACCTCGAGCAGCAGACGCGCGGGGAGGACGGCCTCTCCGGGGCGCGTGACCTCGGCGGCGAGCGGCATCCGCAGACCGATCTCCATGTCCGTGGCGCGGAGCTCGACACCGGCGCCGGTCGCCGAGATCTGCACGCCGGACAGCGCCTGGATCGCACTGCGCGCCGAGGCGACGCGTGCGACCGTCTGGAGATCGCTCAGCAGAGCGGCAGTGGAGGTGGAGATCTTCACGATGAGTACCTCAGAAAAGAGTCAGACGTCATAGGGGTGTCGATATGTCGACAGGTCCTGAATCCCCTGGACGATGCGGGGTCGCTGTGCACAGGGATGACCGTTGAACGCACGGAGTCTGTCAGTCCGCGCGGTCGGCGCCGTCGCCGACCTGGCCTGTGAACAGGCGCTGTGTGAGGTCGCCAACGATCGAGGACGCTTCGGGATCCTGGGCGATGCGCTGCGCCGCCCGCTTGCAGGCGTGCAGCACGGTCGTGTGGTTGCGCCCGCCGAACTGCGCGCCGATCGAGGGCAGGCTGGCGTCGGTGTGCTCACGCGCGAGGTACATGGCGATCTGCCGGGGCCAGGCCAGCCGCGCGGAGCGGTCGCTCGAGAGGAGCTCCTCCCGGGTGAGGCCGAAGGCCCGGCAGGTGGCCGTCTGGACCTCGTCGATCGTGATGCGCCGGGTCCCGGGCCGACGCGGCGCGCGATCGGGGAAGAGCCCTTCGAGGACCTCGGTGGCGAGCTCCGGGCTGAGGGGCCGGCCGCTCAGCGAGGCGAACGCGACGACGCGGATCAGTGCGCCCTCGAGGGCGCGCACGTTCGTCGTCACGCGCGCGGCGATCAGGCTGAGCACGGCGTCGTCCGCGACCTCGACGCCATCGAGCGCCGCCCGCTTGTGCAGCGCGGTGAGGCGCGTCGGCAGGTCGGGCTCGCGCACGTCGGCGATCAGGCCCGCCTCGAAGCGGTCGCGCAGGCGGTCCTCCAGCTGCTCGAGGTCGCGCGGGGCGCGGTCGGAGGTCAGGACGATCTGGGCGCCCGAGTCGCGCAGGGCGTTGAACGTGTGGAAGAACTCCTCCTCGGTCTTGGCCTTGGCCATCAGGAACTGCACGTCGTCGATCAGCAGGACGTCGTTCTCGCGGTGACGGGTCTTGAACGCGTCGATCCCACCGGCTCGCAGCGCCGCGATGAACTCGTTGGCGAAGACCTCGGCAGTCGTCACGCGCACGCGCAGGCCGGGCGCGTAGCGCACGAGGTAGTTGCCGATCGAGTGCAGCAGGTGGGTCTTGCCGACACCCGGGGGCCCGCAGAGGAACAGCGGGTTGTAGGCCGTCCCAGGGTTCTCGGCGACGGCGAGGGCGGCACCGTGCGCAAAGCGGTTTCCGGCGCCGATCACGAACTGGTCGAAGGTGTACTTCGGGTTCAGGGGGGCGCCTTCGCGCTGCGCGCTGACGTCCGCGGCGCTGCGGACCTGGACCGCGCGCGGCACGGCCTGGTGCCGCGCATGCGCCGGTGGGCCATCGGCGCTCGTGCCCACGACGTCGACGGTGACCTGCGGGCCCAGCACGGCGGCCGCGCACGCCTGGAGGACGCGGCCGAAGCGCTCGGCCACCCACGCGCGCGTGTCCTCGGGGGCCTCGAGCAGCAGTTCCTGCTCGTCGAGGCGGGCGACGCGCAGCGGCGCGAGCCAGATGTCGAACATGGAGGCGCCGACCGCCTCGCGCAGGTCCGCGGAGATCCGCTTCCAGGTGCTGTCGGCCGTGTCCGGGGTCAAGGGCAGGAGAGTGCGCGGCCCCCATGGGGAGCCGGCGGGATACATGGGAGAGGGCGGCCCCGGGGGGCCGGATCGGCACGCTAGCAGAGGGCTCGCGGCGCGCCTCGGCCCGGCGGGATCGTCCCACCGGCGGACTCCGCAATTTCGCAGGAATTGTGGCACGCGGGCGGGGAGCCCTCGCGCGAGGCCCGCGGGTGGCTATCATCCTCGTCCCCGAACGACCGGTCACTGTCATGAAGCGCACCTACCAGCCCAAGAAGCGCAAGCGCGCACGCACGCACGGATTCCGTGAGCGCATGAGCACGCGCGCCGGCCGTGCCGTCCTCAAGCGTCGCCGCGCCAAGGGCCGCAAGCGGCTGACCGTCTGACGGTGGACCAGGACCTCCGCGGCTCCCGGCGGCGCCCCAAGCGTGGGCGGCTGTCGCGCAGCGCGGAGTTCGAGCGGGTCTACCGGCAGGGCCGATCGTTCGGGAATCGCTACCTCGTCCTGCACGCCTTCCCGCGCACGGACGCGGGCGAGTTGAGCGAGGGGCCGCGCCTCGGTCTCAGCGTCTCACGCAAGGTCGGCGGATCCGTCGAGCGAAATCTTGTGAAACGCCTGCTCAGAGAGGCCTTCTCGGGGATCGCGCCGAGCCTGCCGCTCGACGCCGACATCGTCGTCGTCGCCCGTCCTGATGCGCTCGAGCTCGCGGAGGGCCGCGGGCTGGAGGGGATGCAGGAGGCGCTCGCCGAGCTGACGACGCGGCTCGAGGGCGGCACGCCGGCATGAGCACCGCCGCACGGCGTATCGCCATCGCTCCGATCGTCGCCTACCAGCGCCTGATCTCGCCCGCGCTGCCGCGACGCTGCAAGTATGAGCCGACGTGCTCGGCCTACGCCGCGCAGGCGATCGGCAGGTACGGCATACTCCGCGGACTGGTGCTGGCGGTCTGGCGCGTCCTGCGCTGCAACCCCTTCAGCCACGGCGGGTTCGATCCCGTCGAGGCCCAGTGCCTCTTCCGCTCCCCCTCCCGCCCCGCCCCGGACTCCCACCCCGCCCGCTGATCCATGCCGTTCGTTGGCGCGAACATCATCCAGGACATCTTCAGTCCGCTGATCGCGGCGTTCGACTGGGTGATCCAGCTCTTCCACTCGATCGGCTTCGGCTGGGGCGGGTCGATCATCGCCCTGACGATCGTCGTGCGGACGCTGATGCTGCCGCTGACGATCAAGCAGTTCCGCTCGATGCAGGCGCTGCAGACCCTGCAGCCGGAGATCAAGGCGCTGCAGGCGAAGTACAAGGACGACAAGCAGCGCCTGAATCAGGAGATGATGGCGTTCTACCAGGAGAACAAGGTCAACCCGTTCGGTTCGTGCCTGCCCCTGGTCCTGCAGATCCCGGTCTTCATCAGCCTCTTCTACATGTTGCGGACCGACCTGAAGGTCGACATCTGCGGGCCGAAGGCGGACATCCTCAAGGTCGCCGCTCAGCAGCACACGACGCTTGCGACGACCTACTGCGACGCCGTCGTCCCCGGCTCGGCGAAGTTCCTCTTCATCCCGGACCTGACCGCGCCGGCGACGGGCGGCGTGCTGGTCGTGCTGCTCGTCCTCTACATCGGCTCCCAGCTGCTCTCGAGCATCCTGATGTCGGTCACCGCGGACAAGAACCAGCGCTACCTGATGATCGGCCTGCCGTTCGTCTTCGTGCTGTTCATCAAGGGCTTCCCGGCAGGCCTGCTCGTCTACTGGATCACGACGAACCTCTGGACGGTCGGTCAGCAGTACTTCATCCGCAGATCGACCGGGCAGCTGCCGGCATTTCTGGGCGGCAACGGGGGTGTGACGGCGAGCGCCGCGGTGGCGCCGCCGAAGCGCAGCGCGAAGAGCGAGGACTCGTCGCCGAAGGGTGGCACGGACGCGAAGGGCGCCGCGAGTACCAACGGCGCCGGCAAGAGCGCGAAGGGTGAGTCGAAGGCACCGGTCGCCGCCGGCCCGCCGCCGCCGTCTCCGCGCAAGAAGAAGAAGCGCTCCGGGCGCCGTCGCTGATGCCGGCTGAGGAGAACCTCGAGGCGCGGGTCCGCGAGCTCCTGGAGCGTGTCGTGGCCGCGCTTGGCATCGTCGGCGAGATCGAGGTCACCGACGACGGTGAGACGTTGACCGGGACCGTCCACGGGGAGCAGATGGGCCTGTTCATCGGCCATCATGGACAGACGATCGATGCCGTTCAGCACCTGGCGACCCGCATCGTGCTGCGCGACGGGGACGGCCCCCGCCGCCGCGTGGTGATCGACGCGGAGGGCTACCGGGCCCGCCGCCGTGAGGCGCTCGAGGGCCAGGCGGCGGACGCCGCCGACGAAGCGCTGCGCTTCGGCAGGCCCGTCGCGCTTGACGCGATGACCGCAAGCGAGCGCAAGATCGTGCACGAGCACCTGCGCGATCGCGACGACGTCGAGACCCACAGCGAAGGCGAGGAGCCAGAGCGGCACCTCGTCATATCGCCAGCTGCGCCGTAGTTCTTCCGCACGCCACGTTTCACGTGGAACTGTCCCGCGGCGTTTCACGTGGAACGCCGAGAGCCGTCTAGGCTCCTGACGTGTCCGAGGTCTCCGATCGCGTCGCCGGGCTTTGCGCGCGCTTCGACCTGACCCCAGAGGCCGGTGACGCCTTCGAGCGGCTGCTGGATCTCGTCGCAGGGGAGCCGGTCGCGCTCACGAGCGTGCGCGACCCCAGGCAGGCGGTGGACGTGCACCTCGCCGACTCGCTTGCCGGACTCCTGCTGCCGGTCGTCTGCGAGACGCCGGACCTCGCGGACCTGGGCTCCGGCGGCGGGTATCCGGGCCTCGTGCTGGCCGTCGCCCGCCCGACTGCGCGCGTGGTCCTCGTCGAGAGCGTCGGCAAGAAGGCCGCGTTCCTGCGCCGCGCCGCCGACCAACTCGGGCTCGCGAGCGTCGAGGTTGTCGACCGGCGCGTCGAGGACTGGGCCGCCGGCCGCGACTCCGTCGGGCTCGTTACCGCGCGCGCGCTCGCACGCCTGCCGGTGGTGCTCGAGTATGCGGCACCGCTGCTGCGCCTCGGCGGGTCCGTCGTCGCCTGGAAGGGACGCCGCGACGCCGCCGAGGAAGCGGCCGGTGCGTCGGCGGCGGTCGCGCTCGGGCTGTCCCCTCCTGAGCCCGTCGCGGTTCCCGCCGACCTCGTCGCCGGAGCCGATGCGCGCCATCTCTACGTCAGCCTGAAGGTCGAGGCGACGCCGCCGCGATATCCTCGCCGTGCGGGAATGGCCCGCAAACGACCACTAGGACCCTCAAGTGGAGCGTGAGAATCGTTCGACGCCGAACGTTCGGGGTCGACGGGCAGCCCTCCTCCGACCGGCTGCGCCGCTAGCTTCAACGGGGGATGGGCACGATCTACGCCATCGCGAACCAGAAGGGCGGGGTCGGGAAGACGACCACGGCCGTCAACGTCGCGGCATGCATCGCCGAGGCCGGCTACGAGACGATCCTCGTGGACGTCGATCCGCAGGCCAACGCCACCGTCGGGCTGGGGTGCCCGAAGGACTCCTCACCGAACGTCTACGACGTCCTCGCCGGCACCGTGCAGGCCCGCGAGGCGCTCGTCGCCACGGACGTCCCCGGCCTGCGCCTGCTGCCCGCACACCCGGACCTCGCTGCGGCGAACCTTGAGCTCCCGCGCGAGCCCGGCTCGGAGACCCGGCTGCGAGACGCGCTGCGCGGCCTGCGTGACGAGGCGGCCTACGTCCTGCTCGACTGCCCGCCCTCGCTCGGCCCGCTGACGATCAACGCGCTCGTCGCCGCCGATCGCGTGATCGTCCCGGTCCAGACGGAGTACTTCGCGCTCGAGGGCCTCGCCGGCCTGCTCGACACGCTGGCGCTCGTGCAGCGCGAGCTCAACCCGCGCCTGTCGGTCGCGGGGATGCTGCTGACGATGCATGACGGGCGCACCCGCCTGGCGCGTGACGTCGAGCGCGAGGTCCGTGAGCACTTCCCCGACCTCGTCTTCGACACCGTCATTCCGCGCAACGTGCGCATCGGCGAGGCGCCGAGCTACGGGCGGCCGGTGATCCACCACGACCCGCACTGCGCGGGCGCGGATGCGTACTTCGAGCTTGCAAAGGAGGTGGCCGCCCGTGGCTGAGCGCGGCATGGGCCGGGGGCTCGCGGCGATCCTGCAGGTGTCCGGCCAGCACGGCGATCGCCCAGAGCTGCGCGAGATCGCGATCGAGCTGATCGCTCCGAACCCCAACCAGCCGCGAAAGCGCTTCGACGACGCGGCGCTCGCGGCGCTCGCGACGTCACTCGCCGAGCGCGGGGTGCTGCAGCCGATCCTCGTCCGCCCGCTCCCGGGGGCTCGCTACGAGCTCGTCGCGGGGGAGCGGCGCTGGCGCGCCGCTCAGCTGGCGGGCCTGGACGTCGTGCCGGCCATCGTCGAGCGCCGTGACGACGCGCAGTCGCTCGAGGCGGCGATCGTCGAGAACATGGCCCGCGAGGACCTCAACCCCGTCGAGGAGGCGCGCGCGGTCGCCGCCCTGGTCGAGGAGCTTGGGCTGACGCGTGAGGAGGTCGGCCGGCGCGTCGGACGCAGTCGCGTCGCTGTCTCGAACCTCCTGCGGATCCTGGACCTGCCTGACGACGTGCTCGAGCGCCTCGGGCGCGGCGAGCTGAGCGAGGGTCACGGCCGCGCGCTCCTGCTCGCCGAGGACCATGCCGCGCGCCGCACCCTCGCCGCCGCGGCCGCCGAGGGCGGCTGGTCGGTGCGCGTGCTCGAGGATCGCGCACGGCAGGCCAACGCCGAAGCGCGCGCCGGCGGCGCCACCCGCCGACCGAGTCCGCATCCCGACCAGGTCGCGGCATGTGGCGCGATCGCCGATCGGCTCGGTGCCGTGCTGGGCCGCGAGGTGCGCGTGCGACCGCGGGGCACCGGCTACAAGGTCGAGCTGATCGTGGACGGCGAGGACGACGCCGCCGCGCTGGCCCGGCGCATCGCCGCCGGCGCGTAGCGCCGCGAGTCCACAACCGACCGCGCAGCACCGGAATCAACCTTCTAGACTGTCCCGCCGCGGGCGATTAGCTCAGTCGGTTAGAGC
>DATCDC010000022.1:0-34610 GCA_036510915.1 Solirubrobacteraceae bacterium
GGCGAGTCCGGCGGCAAGGGCGTGACGATCGGACCCGCCGCGAGCGATGAGGAGCTCGCGCGGCTGGTCGTCGAGCTGCGCGCCCACCCCGAGCGCTGGATCGCCCAGGAGGTCGTGCACCTCTCGACCGTCCCGACTGCCGGCCCCGACGGGCGCCTGCACCCGCGCCACGTCGACCTGCGCCCGTTCGCGGTCTTCGGCGAGCGCATCGACATCGTTCCCGGCGGGCTCACGAGGGTCGCGCTCGAGGAGGGCTCGATGATCGTCAACTCCTCGCGTGGCGGCGGCTCGAAGGACACCTGGGTGCTGGGCGGCGAGGACGGCGACGAGCCGTTGGACGCAACGCTGCCCGAACCGCTCCCGCCGGCGCTGCCCGACCTGCGCTACGGCGGCTGGACCGGGCAGGCCCAGCAGCAGCAGCAGGGGCGCGCGTGCTAGCCCGGATCGCCCAGGAGCTGTACTGGCTGGGGCGCAATCTCGCCCGCGCGGAGTTCACCGCACGCGTCGTCGACGGCGTCTTCCAGGTCGAGCTCCAGGGTCAGCCGGACGCCGAGCCCGGCGTCGTACTCGGCTGGAACGAGCTGCTCGCGATGCTCGGCTCCGGCGAGGAGGGCGAGCGCGTCCAGCGCCTGGAGGCGCTCCAGCGCCTGACGCTCGACGCCAAGACGCGAAACTCCATGGTCTCGAGCGTCGAGCGCGCGCGCGAGGGCGCGCGCACCGTGCGCGACGTGATCAGCGCCGACATGTGGGAGGCGATCAACACGACGGCGCTGACGCTGCGCGGCGACGATCCGTCGTCGTGGCTGGCCCCCGCCGGCCCCTACCTGGCGTGCAAGTACATCAAGGAGCGCACCGCGCTCATCGGCGGTCTCGGCGACCGCACGATGCTGCGCGACGAGGCCAAGTCGTTCCTCGACGCGGGCAGCTTCATCGAGACGGCCGACATGGTCCTGCGGATGCTCCACGTGGCCTTCCCGCCGAACGCCGACGCGATCGAGGGCGGCGGCCACGCGCTCGCGCTGCTGCAGGCGGTCGGCGGCTTCCAGGCCTACCGGCGCGCCGTCCCGGCACCGCCGAACGCGCGGCCGGTGGCGCGCTTCCTGCTGTTCGAGCGCGCCTATCCGGACAGCGTGGCGGCCTGCGTGGACTCCCTCCACGACGCCCTCGAGAGCGCCGACCCGAGCCCGCGCAACTCCGAGCCGGTGCTGCGCCTCAGCCGCCTGGCCGCCGACCTGGACTTCCAGCGCCGTACCCTCGCGGACAGCGCGGAGATCGGCGCGACCTGCGAGGCGGTGCGCGACGAGCTCGTGCGGGTGGACGCCGATCTCGCCGATCGCTACTTCGCCGGGGCCGCCCGGCATCGCGGCACGACCGTCGTCTGAGGACACCGATGCACTTCTCGATCCGTCATCTCACCGAGTACCGCTACGACGACGCGGTGACCGACAACCTCAACGCGCTGCGCGTACGCCCGGCGACGACCTCCAACCAGCGCTGCGACGAGTTCCACGTGCGCATCGACCCGGAGACGCGGGTCTCGCGGCACCTGGACTACTTCGGCACCGAGGTGCTCGAGTTCGGGATCCCGACCGCGCACGAGTCGCTGACGATCGACGTGCGGGCTCGTGTCGTCACCTCCGATCCCCCGGAGCCGCCCGCCGGGCCCTGGAACGCACTGAAGAGCACGAGCTACATCGAGGCCGGCGGCGAGTACCTGCTCCCGTGGCAGGACGAGCACCTCGAGGGCGTGCTGGACGACCTCGACCAGCAGCTGCGGGCCAGCAGCCCGCTGGCGACGCTGCGCCTGCTCTGCGAGCTCGTCCCCGACCGCTTCGAGTACCGCCGCGGCGCGACCTACGTCGGCTCGACGATCAACGACCTGCTCACGGCGGGCGCCGGTGTCTGCCAGGACTTCGTCCACCTGGGGCTGGTGCTGCTGCGCCGTCACGGCATCGCCGCGCGCTACGTCTCCGGCTACCTGTGGGCCTCGCGCGAGGATGGCGGGTCCGATTCGCTCGAGCTCGACACCCATGCGTGGATCGAGGCGCTGATCCCCGGGACCGACGGCCGTGGTGAGCCCGTCTGGGTCGGCGCCGACCCGACGAACCGCCGGCTCGCGGGGGAGACGCACGTCAAGATCGGCCACGGCCGCTTCTACGCCGACGTGCCGCCGGTCAAGGGCGTCTACCGCGGCCGCGCGACCTCGAGCCTCGACGCCGGGGTCACGATGACCCGGCTCGACCCGCAGGCGGCGGGCAGGGCCTGAACCGGGCCTAACCCAGCGCGCGCACGGCGCGGCGGACCGGCGCGGGCATGCGCACCGGCAGCTGGCCCTCGGCCTGCAGCGCGGCGACGGTCGCGCGCGGCAGGCTCATCGCACCCTGATGGAGCAGGTAGCGCGGCTCCCAGCGCGGGAAGAACTTCGCGTTGAAGCTGTAGAGGCTCTCGATCTGGAACCACGGGTTGAGGATCGCGAGCGCACGACCGGCGAGGCGCTCGAGCGCCGTCTCGGGGCTGTGCAGCCACTTGGCGAACGCCGCGAAGTTCAGCGACAGCTCGTCGATGCCGCGCTCGCGCGCGAGCTCGATCGACTGCACGATCATGTAGTCCACGATGCCGTTCGGCGTGTCGGGGTCGCGACGCATCGCACTCAGCGACAGCGCCGGGCGCCCGAAGGCCGGCACGAAGTGCAGGAACCCGCGCGGCGTGCCCTCGGCGTCGCGGGCGATGACGACGAGCGTGTCGGCGAGGTGGTCGCCGTGCAGGCCCTCCATCGCCATCGAGAACCCGCGCTCGGGCTCCCCGTCGCGCCAGCGATCGGTGACGGTGTCGAGCGCGGCGAGCTCGTCCGCCGACAGCGAGCCCAGCTCGCGCAGCTCGCAGCCGTAGCCGGACTTCTTCAGGCGGTGGCAGGCCTGGCGCACCTTCTTGATCTTCTTGCCCTCGAGCGTGAAACCGCCCGTCTCGACGACCGCCTCGTCGCCGAGGTAGAACGAGCGCAGCCCGCGCGTGGAGCAGGTCTCGGCGAAGCCGGCGCTCGCGCCGACGACGGCGATCTGCAGGCCGTGCAGGTCGGCGAAGGCGAGCGCGTCGCGGAGCAGTTCGGGGATCGCGCCGGGCTCGCCGACCGGGTCGCCGGAGACGACCAGGACGCCGTGCTCGACGCGGTAGGCCAGGAAGGCGCGGCGGTCGGCGGACCACAGGTGCGAGAGGTCGCGGCGCAGCTTGAAGTAGCTCAGCGTGTCGGTGCCGTGCTCGCGCACGAGCGCGCACGCCTCGTCGTGCTCGACGGGGCACTGGGCGTGCGAGCCGCGCAGCGGGCGGAAGAGGATCGCCGCGATCGCGATCAGCGCGCCGACGCCGAGGATGCCCAGCGCCCAGGGCAGGAACTCGAACGGCCCGGTGAGCCGCATCGGCCCGCCCGTCAGCGTGAGCAGTCCGAGCGCCTCGCGGACGTCGAACACCAGACCGCCGTGCGGCGTCGCCCAGTGCGCCGCGGCGAGCACCGCGAGGAGCGCGGTGGCGACCGTGGCGCCCGCCACGATCGCGGCGCCGCGCAGCGCGGCCGCGAGCGTCCCGACCTCCGAGCGCACGTAGAAGGCGGCACGGCCCCAGAACAGCAGGCCGGCGAGGGCCCAGCTCAGGAGCGCCTCCTCGACGTCGAGGCCCTTCAGCAGGTTGAGCGCGCCCAGCGCGGCGAGCAGCCAGATCGACAGGACGAGCGCGCGCCGGCGGCGCAGCGCGAGCGCGCGCGCCTGGACGAGCAGTGCGACGCCGAGCGGGACGGCGAGCACATGGGCCCAGGCGGGCATCCCGTCGGGCGCCATCGCGGTGAGCAGGTGCATCCGCTCGTGGACGCTCGGCGTGATCGCGCTCAGCACGTTGACGACGCCGACCGCCGCCGTGAGCCACGCCGCGACGAGCGGCAGGCGGTTGCGCAGTGGCGAGGAGGTCACGGGCACGGGCGGGAAGGGTGACGCGGGAAGCTGAACGGCGCCTGAAGCACGCGCTCGGCCGCGGTTGCAGTATCGGGCGCGTGGCGGCCGGAATGGCGCCCGCTGCCTCAGGTACACCGCCGCGCGCATCGCGCTACACTCGCCTCCGGTCGACCTGCCCGGGGCGGGTCGTTTTTCTGTCCCGGCGCGTCGGCTCGAGTCACACCTCGACCCGGAGTCCGGCCCATGGCCCGCGGAGACGTGCGCATTGCAATCACCCTCGCCTGTGAGGACTGCAAGCGGCGCAACTATCAGACGAACAAGAGCAAGCGGAATTCGCCCGATCGCATCACGCTGCGCAAGTACTGCAAGTGGTGCCGCTGCCACACCAGCCACAAGGAGACCCGCTAGCGGGTGGTCCGGCGTGGCTCGTGACCGACAGCGTGCGAAGCAGCGCAAGGCCCGGCGGGAGAAATCCGGCCGGCCTGACGCGACGCCGGATTCCGCGGAGCAGCCGCAGGAGGGCCAGCCGCAGGAGGGCCAGCCGCAGGAGGATCACCTCGCGCGCGCCGACCTGAGCGGCCAGCTAGAGCACATGACGGCCGACGTCGACCAGTTCGACGCCGCGCTCGTCGCGGGCGCCGACGGTCAGATCGCCGACGAGGACGCGGTGCTGGGCGACGGCGTCGTCCACCCCGAGTCGCTCGGCGACGAGGACTTCGCCGAGCTCGAGGACCGCATCGACGAGGTCGAGCAGGCGATCGAGAAGGGCGACCAGGAGCAGATCGACGAGGTCGAGCACGACCTCGACGAGGACGTCGCCGAGCGCAAGCGCGAGCGTGCCGTCGCTCCCGCCGGTGCCCCGGTCGCAACCAAGCGGGGCCCCGGCCGGTTCATCGCGTTCCTGCGCGCATCCTGGGCCGAGCTGCGGCGCGTGCAGTGGCCGGACCGCCGTGCGGTCGGGCAGGCGACGGCGGTCGTGCTGGGCTTCGTGCTCGTCGCGGGCCTCTACCTCGGCCTCGCCGACGCCCTCGCCAAGAAAATCGTCGACCTCATCATCTGAGGCCGTTTCCCCACTTCCCTTAGGCAGCCATGTATCGCTGGTACGTCGTCAACACCAAGTCCGGGCACGAGAAGAAGGTCAAGCAGAACCTCGAGCACCGGATCGTCTCCCTCGGACAGCAGCGCAACGTCCGCCAGATCGTCGTTCCCACGGAGACGGTCTCCGAGATGAAGGACAACCAGAAGGTGACCGTCGAGAAGCGGACCATGCCGGGCTACGTACTCGTGAACATGGACCTCACCGACGACTCCTGGACCCTCGTCAAGGGCACGCCCGGCGTGACGGGCTTCGTCGGCGCCTCGAACGAGCCCGTGCCGCTGACCCAGCCCGAGGTCGACCGCCTGCTGCACCGCGAGGTCGCGCAGAAGGTCGCCACCAAGGCCCAGTTCTCGATCGGCGAGTCCGTCAAGGTCGTCTCCGGCCCGCTCTCGGACTTCTCGGGCGAGATCGCCGAGATCAACCAGGATGCCTCGAAGCTCAAGGTCCTTGTGTCAATCTTTGGTCGCGAGACGCCGGTCGAGGTCGGCTTCGACCAGGTCAAGAAGATCTAGCGCCGGTCGCGCTCCAACGCTGTAGAAAGTCAAGAAGATGGCGAAGAAGGTCCTCACCCAGATCAAGCTGCAGGCGCCCGGTGGCGCCGCGAGCCCGGCCCCGCCGGTCGGTCCCGCGCTCGGTCAGCACGGCATCAACATCATGGAGTTCTGCAAGGCGTTCAACGCCCAGACGCAGGACACCCCCGGGACGACGATCCCCGTCGTCATCACCGTCTACGAGGATCGCTCGTTCACGTTCGTGACGAAGACGCCGCCCGCGGCGGTGCTGATCAAGCAGGCGATCAACCTCGACAAGGGGTCCGGCGAGCCGAACCGCAACAAGGTCGGGACGATCAGCCAGGCCCAGGTCCGCGAGATCGCGGAGAAGAAGCTGGGCGACTTGAACGCCAATGACATCGACGCCGCCGCGAAGATCATCGCGGGCACCGCGCGCTCGATGGGTGTGGAGGTGAAGTGATGCCGGCAAAGCACGGCAAGGCGCACGTCGAGGCGCGCGGCAAGGTCGACCGTGAGCGCGAGTACGAGCCCGCCGAGGCGCTCGCGCTCGTCAAGGAGCTGAAGCACGCGAAGTTCGACGAGTCCGTCGAGATCCACGTGCGCACCGGCCTGAACGTCCGCCACGCGGACGAGCAGCTGCGCGGCACCATCGCGCTGCCGCACGGGCTCGGCAAGGAGGTCACGATCGCCGTGTTCGCCCAGGGCGACAAGGCCCGTGAGGCCGAGGAGGCCGGGGCGGACATCGTCGGCGCCGAGGATCTCGCCAAGCGCGTCGAGGAGGGGTTCACCGACTTCGACGTCGCGATCGCCACGCCGGACCTGATGCCGGTCGTCGGCCGCCTGGGCCGCGTGCTCGGGCCGTCGGGCAAGATGCCCAACCCGAAGGTCGGCACGGTGACGATGGACGTCGCCAGGGCCGTCGAGGAGGCCAAGGCCGGCAAGGTCGAGTACCGCACCGACCGCAACGCGATCGTCCACCTCGTGATCGGCAAGGCGAGCTTCGACGAGAGCGCCCTGCTCGAGAACTACGCCGCCGTCGTGGACGAGCTCGTCCGCGCCAAGCCGTCGGCGGCCAAGGGCAAGTACATCAAGTCGATCACGCTCGCCTCGACCCAGGGGCCCGGCGTCAAGGTCGACCCCACCAGACTTCGCGACATCCTGGAGGCGGCGACGCCGGCCGCGGCGTAGTCCCGGGAACACTCGCGCCACCGTAGACCTCCGGCAGGCCGCGACGGCGGCTGCAAGCCCGGACGAGGAGGCTCATGAACCGAGAGCAGAAAGCGACAGCGGTCGCTGAGATCGCTGAGCAGATCAAGGAGTCCGACGCGGTCTTCGCCGTCGACTACCGCGGCATCAGCGTCACGCAGGCGGCAGCCCTGCGCGCGCAGCTGCGGGACGCCGACGCGACGTTCCGCGTCGTCAAGAACTCGCTCACCGAGCGGGCGGCCGACGAGGCCGGGATGGAGCAGCTGAAGGCCCTGCTGACCGGCCCGACCGCGCTGACGTTCGTGCGCGGCGACGCCGCGAGCGCGGCCAAGGCGATCTCCACGTTCAACAAGGAGACGTCGCTGCTGGAGTTCAAGGGCGGCGTCATGGACGGCGAGACCCTCGAGGTCGAGCAGATCCAGGCGATCGCCAAGCTGCCCACGCGCGACGTCCTGTACGGACAGCTCGTCGGCATGGTCGCGGCACCGATCACCGGTCTCGCGCGCAGCCTTGGCGGGCTGCTCGGCGGGCTCGCGGTGGCCCTCGGCCAGGTGGCCGAGAAGAAGGCCTCCGGCGAGATCCCCGCAGGCGACACGCCGGCGGCCGCCGCCGAGGAGGCCCCCGCAGCCGAGGCCGAGGCCGCAGGCGGCGACGACATCGACACCACTTCCGACAACGAGAACGAGGCGGACGCTTCGGCGTAGGTGACCGGGTCCGAGGCTCCGCGCCTCCGGCCCACGTCATCTCCCGAGCTCGCCGAAGCGAACCCCCAGGAGGCAACACCGCATGGCTACAACCACACAGGATTGGATCGAGGAGCTCAAGGGCATCTCGGTGCTGGAGCTCTCCGAGCGCATCAAGGCGCTCGAGGAGGAGTTCGGCGTCTCGGCGACCGCGGTCGCCGCGGCCGCCCCGGCCGCCGGCGGCGGCGATGGCGCTCCGGCCGAGGAGGAGTCGACCACGGTCGACGTCGTCCTCACCGCTGCGGGCGACAAGAAGATCCAGGTCATCAAGGTCGTCCGCGCGGCGACCGGCCTGGGCCTGAAGGAGGCCAAGGCCCTCGTCGACGAGGCGCCGAAGCCCATCAAGGAGGGCATCGAGCGCGACGAGGCCGACAAGCTCAAGCAGGAGCTCGAGGAGGCCGGCGGGTCCGTCGAGCTGAAGTAACGCCTCGCCGCCGCTCGCGGCGTCCTCGGGGTGGGCTGTGAAGAGCACCAGCCCACGCCCTGCGTCCTTGCGAGCGACGACGATCCGTCACTTCATCTTCGACGGACTCGGATATGAACGTGCGGCCGAGGGCGCCCCATGTGGGCGCCCTCGGTCGTTGTCCGGCCTGCGTGGTCGAATGCTGGCGTGAGACGGGGAGCCAGCCGGCGTGAGCCACGGCACCGCTACGGGGTCGTGCTGCTGCTGACCATCGCGACGTTCTCGTTCACGCTCGCGGCGACGGGGGACAGCGGGTGGGTGCGGCTGATCGAGATCTCGCTGCAGGCCGCGACGCTCGTCGCCGCGGTCGAGACCTCCGGCGCCTCCCGCCGCGTCGTGTGGCTCGCGATCGTGATCTCCGTGCTCGCGATCCTCGGCGCCACGGCGATCGCGGTGAGCGCGCCGACCGGCCATGCCGGCACCCGCCTGCTGCAGGCGGCGCTCGCGATCCTCGCGCCGATCGCGGTCGCACGCGGCCTGCGGCGCCAGCTGCTGGACGAGGGCGTGACGGTCCAGGTCGTCCTCGGCGCGCTCTCCGTCTACCTGCTGCTCGGCATGTCGTTCGCCTTCGTCTACGGCGCGGTCGCCTCGCTGTCGAGCCGTGCGTTCTTCCACCAGCCGCTCGTCGGCGACGGCACGATCGCCGATCAGACGTACTTCTCGTTCACGACGCTGACCACGACGGGGTACGGCGACCTGACGGCGAACGTCGGGCTGCCGCGCGCGCTCGCCATCCTCGAGGCCATCTTCGGCCAGCTCTATCTCGTCACGGTCGTCGCGCTGGTTGTCAGCAACTTCGGGCGCGGGCGTCCCGCGAGGGCCGGCCGGGACGGGGCGTAGGCCGGTTTGTCCAGGGCTCGGCACAACGGGGGGCCGAACCTGGCCACGTTTTCACGGAATCTTGACAAAAGGGCCGCGTTTCGGAGAAGGTGCTTCTCGTCGTGGTCAATTCCCCATCAGGGTCACTGGAGGGATTGCGAGACCACAACCGCCAGCGCGTCGTGCACGCACTCAGCCGCAGCGGTCTCGCGAGCCGGTCCGATCTCGCCCGTCTCACGGGCCTGAGCCGCACCACCGTGTCCAGCCTCGTCGGCGAGCTCATGACGTCCGGCCTCGTGGTCGAGCGCGAGGATGCCTCCGCGCCGGCGCCCGGTCCGGGAGGCGGCCGCCCGCCCGTCCTGCTCGGGCTCGACCGCTCGGCCGGCGCCGCCGTCGGCCTCGACTTCGGCCACAGCCACATCCGCGTCGCGGTCGCCGACCTCTCGCACACCGTCCTGGCCGAGGAGGTCCTCGCCTTCGACGTCGACGGCGAGAGCGCCGGCGCGCTGGACCGCGCCTGCGAGCTCGTCGAGTCCGCGATCGAACGGGCCGGGATGTCGCGCGGCACGATCATCGGCGTCGGCGTCGGGCTGCCCGGCCCGATCCGCCTGGATTCGCGGATCCTCGGCTCGCCGACGATCCTCCCGGGCTGGACTGGCATGCGCATCGCCGACGTCCTCGAGGACCGGCTCGGGCTCGAGGTCATGCTCGAGAACGACGCGAACCTCGGCGCGCTCGCCGAGTTCTCCTTCGGCGCCGCGCGCGGCGAGAAGTTCGCGGTGTACGTGCGCGCCTACTCCGGCATCGGCGCCGGCCTGATCTGCGACGGGCACCTGTTCCGCGGCGCGGACGGCACTGCAGGGGAGCTTGGCCACGTGATCATCGACGAGAGCGGTCCCGTCTGCCGCTGCGGCAACCGCGGCTGCCTGGAGACGGTCGCCGCCGAGGGCGCGATCCTGGACCTCCTGCGCCGCACCCACGGCGAGGACCTGACGATGGCCAGGGTCGTCGAGCTGGCCAAGGGCGGCGACGCCGCCTGCCGGCGCGTGATCGCCGACGCCGGCCATCACATCGGGGTCGCGATCGCGAACCTCTGCAACATCTTCAACCCGAGCATGGTCGTGGTCGGCGGCACCCTCAGCGGCGCCGGCGACCTCCTGCTCGACCCGATGCGCGACGCGGTCTCCCGCTACGCCATCGAGAGCGCGGCGGACGACGTGAGCGTCGTCCGCGGCGTGCTGGGCGAGCGCGCCGAGGTGCTCGGAGCGCTTGCACTCGTCTTCGCGGAGGGGGATGGTGCGTTCCCTCTACGCGTCGCGGTCCAGGGAGCGGCATGATGTCCCTGATCCGAGTCGTTCGCACGCACACCAACACCCCCAAAACCCATGGCGGGCCTCGCGCCCGCCCGAGGAGGAGTGGCATGTCCCGAATCACCAGGCTGCGCCCCGCAGCCTTCCTGGCAGCCGTGCTGGCCTTGAGCCTGCTCGTCGCCGCCGGTTGTGGCAGCAGCAGCAGCAAGACGTCCTCGAGCTCGTCGGCAGCCTCGACGACCGGGTCCGCGAAGGGCGGCATCGCCGTCCTCCTGCCGGACTCCAAGTCGTCGGTCCGCTGGGAGACCCAGGACCGCCCGTCTCTCGACAAGGCCTTCACGGCCGCCGGAATTCCCCACACGATCGTCAACGCCCAGGGTGACGCCGCAGCTCAGCGCACGCAGGCAGACCAGGCGCTGACCAACGGCGCCAAGGTCATCCTGCTCGTCGACCTCGACGCAGGCTCCGGCGCGTCGATCATCAAGGCCGCTCACGCAAAGGGCGCCAAGGTCATCGACTACGACCGCCTGACCCTCGGCGGCGGCGCGGACTACTACACCTCGTTCGACAACCAGCGCGTCGGCAAGCTCCAGGGCCAGGGCCTCGTCAAGTGCCTGTCCGGCCGGACGAAGCCCGTCGTCGCCACGCTCAACGGCTCGCCGACCGACAACAACGCGACGCTGTTCGCCGATGGCTACAACAGCATCCTCAAGCCGCTGTACGCGAACGGCACGTTCACGAAGGGCCCGAACCAGTCCGTCCCGGAGTGGGACAACCAGAAGGCCCTGACGATCTACGAGCAGATGCTCCAGTCGACGAGCAACAAGATCAACGGCGTCCTCGCCGCCAATGACGGCCTGGCCAACTCGGTCATCTCCGCCCAGCAGGCGCGCAAGCTGCCGAAGATCCCCGTGACCGGGCAGGACGCCACGGCGCAGGGGATCCAGCACATCCTCGCCGGCGACCAGTGCATGACGGTCTACAAGAACGTCAACAAGGAGGCCGCCGCGGCGGCCAACGTGGCGATCGCCCTCGCGAAGGGCCAGACGCCCGCGTCCACGGCGACGCTGGACAACAACAGCGGCAAGCCGGTCGCCTCGGGCACCACAGGCGCGACGCCCGCGACGCTCCTGACGCCGGAGGCGGTCACCAAGGCGAATATCGCCAACACGGTGATCAAGGACGGCTTCCTGAAGCCGAGTGACATCTGCACCGGCACGTACGCCCAGTACTGCAAGGCTGCAGGCATTCAGTAGCAGTGCGAGCCCGACAGATCGCTGGCCGTGAGGCCGGCGATCTGGGAGGCTCACGTCGGGAAGGGGAGGGCGCGTCCCGCGCCCTCCCCGCCGGCGGTCCGCAGGCGACAAGGAGGAGTGAGTCGGTGTCAGATCACCCGTCAGATCAACCGATACTCGAACTGCAAGGGGTCTCGAAGACCTTCGGTGCGGTCCACGCGCTGACGAAGGTCGACTTCCGCGTCCGCTCCGGCGAGGTCATGGCGCTCGTCGGCGACAACGGCGCCGGGAAGTCCACCCTGATCAAGGGCGTCGCCGGTATCTACCCCTTCGACGAGGGGAAGATCATCTGGGAGGGCTCGGAGGTCCATATCGCCGGCCCGAAGGACGCGGCGAAGCTCGGCATCGAGGTCGTCTACCAGGACCTCGCGCTGTGCGACAACCTCGACGTCGTGCAGAACATGTACCTCGGCCGCGAGGCGCTGTCCTCGCTCCGCCGGCTCGACGAGACGACCATGGAGCGCAAGGCGCGCGAGACGCTCAAGACGCTTGCCGTCACGACCCTCCAGTCGGTCCGGCAGCCGGTCGCCTCGCTCTCCGGCGGCCAGCGTCAGTCGGTCGCGGTCGCGAAGGCCGTGATGTGGAACTCGAAGCTCGTCATCCTCGACGAGCCCACCGCGGCGCTGGGCGTCGCGCAGACGCGCCAGGTCCTCGACTTGGTCAAGCGCCTCGGAAGCCAGGGCCTCGCGGTCGTCATCATCTCGCACAACCTGCACGACATCTTCGAGGTCGCCGACCGCATCACCGTGCTGCGGCTCGGCCAGAGCATCGGTGACCTGAAGGTCAGCGAGACCACCCAGCAGGAGGTCGTCCAGCAGATCACGGCCGGCGAGCTCAGCCATGTTCCCGGCGTCCCAGCGGAGGTGATCGCATCATGAGCACTCATGTGCCGATCGTCGAGGATCCCGAGGCGCCCAGCGGCGCCATCGGTGCACCGAGCGTCGAGAACGAGACGCTCTCCGACTACGTTCGCGGACGCATCGTCGGCTTGCGATCGGGTGAGCTCGGGAACATCCCGATCATGGTCGGGATCATCCTGATCGCGATCTACTTCCAGTCGCGCAACAGCAACTTCCTGACGGCCGGCAACTTCGTCAACCTCATCGTCCAGATGGCGCCGATCGCCGTGATCGGCATGGGGATCGTCTTCGTGCTGCTGCTCGGCGAGATCGACCTCTCCGTCGGCTTCGTCAGCGGCGTCGGCGGCGCGATCTGCGCGGTCCTGCTGCTCCCGGGCGGCACGAGCGTTCCCACCTCGGTCGCGATCATCGTCGCGCTCGGCGCCGGCCTGGGGATCGGCCTCGTGCAGGGCACGCTGTTCGCCAAGGTCGGCATCCCGTCGTTCGTCGTGACGCTCGCCGGCCTGCTCGCCTGGAACGGCGTCGTCCTGCTGATCGTCGGCTCGCGCGGCACGATCGTGATCCAGGACTCGTTCGTCAACGGGATCGCGAACAACAGCCTCTCGCACATCGCTGCCTGGGTCGTCGTCGAGGGCTCGGTGCTCCTCTACGCCGCGATCCAGTACGCCGCGGTGCGCAGCCGCAGGAAGGCCGGGCTGCCGAACGTCCCGACGAGCCTGATCCTCATCCGCATCGGGGTGTTCGCGATCCTCGGTGCGGTCGTCGTGATCGTCTGCAACTCGAGCCGCGGCCTGCCGTACGTCGGCGTGCTGATGATCGCCCTGATGCTGTTCTGGACGTTCATCACCGACCGCACGACGTTCGGCCGTCACGTCTACGCCGTCGGCGGCAGCGCCGAGGCGGCGCGCCGCGCCGGCATCCGCGTGGACCTCGTGCGCATCATGGTGTTCGGCATCTCCGGGATGATGGCGGCGCTCGGCGGCATCATCCTGGCCTCGCGGCTCAGCTCCGTGGACACGAACGCCGGCGGCGGGTCGATCCTGCTCTACTCGATCGCCGCGGCGGTCATCGGCGGCACCAGCCTGTTCGGTGGTCGCGGCACGATCCGCAGCGCGATCCTCGGCGCGATCGTCATCGCGAGCATCGACAACGGGCTGGGCCTGCTGAACGTCTCCGCGGGCACGAAGTTCATCGTCACCGGCCTCGTGCTGCTGGCGGCCGTGACCGTCGACTCGCTCTCGCGCAGGGGCCGCGAGTCCGCCGGCAGGGCGTGATCTGAAGCGACCGTTCGCGGGCGCCGGCGGCGAGCACGCCGCCGGCGCCACGCGACCACCGACAGGAGGACCCCCATGGGTGCATTTCAGGGACGCGTCGCGCTCGTCACCGGCGCGAGCCGCGGCATCGGTGCCGCCGTCGCGCGGCGCCTCAGCGCGGAGGGCGCGGCGCTCGCGCTCGGCTCGCGCAGCGGCGACGACCTCGGCCTGCCCGACACGCTCGGGATGCCGACCGACGTGCGCGATCCCGCGGCACTGGAGGCGCTCGCCGCCGCGGCGGCCGAGCGCTTCGGCGGCATCGACATCGTCGTCGCCAACGCCGGCATCGGCTCCTACGGCCCGTTCGAGGAGCTCAGCCTCGAGGCGCTCGACGCGATGATCGACGTCAACCTCAAGGGAACGCTCTACACCGCACGTGCCACGGTCCCGTACCTGCTGCAGAGCGCGGCCGGCGACTTCGTCGCGCTCGCCAGCGAGGCCGGGCGCCGTGGGCTGCCCGGCGAGGCCGTCTACTGCGCCTCGAAGTTCGGCCAGGTCGGCTTCACCCGCGCCCTGGAGGGCGAGCTGCGCGAGCGCGGCGTGCGCTGCACGAGCGTCTGCCCGGGCGGGGTCCACACGGACTTCGCCATGGGCACCGGCCGCGAGCCGGGTATGCCGATGCTCGAGGGAATGATGAGCGCCGAGGACGTCGCCGACGAGGTGCTGCACGTGCTCACCCGCCCGCGCCACATGCGGATCCTCGAGACGGCCCTGCGGCCGATGTCGGAGGCGTCATGGGGGTGAGCTGGGGGATCATCTCGACGGCGAACATCAACACGCCGGTGATCGCCGCCGCGCGCGCCTCGCAGATGCTGGACATCGTCGCCGTCGCCGGCCGCGACGAGGCGCGCACCGCGAGCTATGCGCGCGAGCACGGCATCCCGCGCGCCCACACGGGCTACGACGCGCTGCTCGCCGACCCGGACGTCGAGGCGGTCTACATCTCGCTGCCCAACGGCATGCACGTCGACTGGGCCGTGCGCGCGCTGCAGGCCGGCAAGCACGTCCTCTGCGAGAAGCCGCTGAGCCGGCGCGTGGCCGAGGCCGAGCGGGCGTTCGACGCGGCGGACGCGGCCGGGCGCCTGCTGATGGAGGCGTTCATGTGGCGCCACAACCCGCAGACGCAGCGCTTCGCGCAGCTCGCGGGCGAGGCGATCGGCGAGCTGCGGCTGGTGCGAGCCGCCTTCTCGTTCCCGCTCACGGACCCGGGGAACGTGCGCCTCAGCCGCGAACTCGACGGGGGCGCCCTGATGGACGTCGGCTGCTACTGCGTCAGCGGGGCGCGGCTGCTCGCCGGGGAGCCCGACGCGGTCAGCGCCCAGCAGGTCACGACGGCCGACGGCGTCGACGTGCGGCTCGCCGCGACCCTGCGCCATGCCGGCGGCGTGCTGACGACGCTCGACTGCGCGCTGGACCTGCCGAACCGCAGCGAGCTGCAGGCGATCGGCTCCGGCGGCGTGCTGTCGGCGCACGACCCGTGGCACTGCCGTGCGGCGAGCTTCGAGCTGCTGCGCGGCGAGGAGGGCGAGACGGTCAGCGTGAACCCGGCCGACAGCTACCGGCTCGAGCTCGAGAACCTGAGCGCCGCGATCCGCGGTGAGGGCGCGCCGCTGCTGGGCCGCGAGGACGCCGTCGCGCAGGCGCGCGTGATCGAGGCGCTCTACGCCTCGGCGGATGCCGGCGGCGCGCTGACCGCGGTGTAGCGGTCAGCCCGCGGCGTTCAGCTCGGCCGCGCGGGCGCGCACGGAGCGCATCCGCTCCAGGCGGGCGTCGTCGCGCGCCGGCGCTGCGATCCGCGTCCCGCGGCGCGTGTCCCAGCCGCGGGCGACCGCGGCGCCGTCGGCGGTGCCCTCCAGCGCCGCAGCCGCGAGCGCGGCGGCGCCGAGCGCGACGCTGTCGGTCTCCTCGGGGATCTCGACGTCGCGGCCGGACAGGCGGGCCGCACTGGCGCGCCAGGCCGTCCCGCGTGCCCCGCCGCCGACGAGCACCAGCGGCGCCGCCGGGTCGAGCGCTCCGGTCGCGGCCTCGAGCGCGTCGAGCCCCGCGAGCAGCGACTCGAGCGCGCCGTCGTAGGCGGCCTGCAGGATCTGCCCCGCGCTCGTGGTGTGGCGCAGGCCGGTGATCGTCCCGGCCGCGTGCGGCAGGTCCGGGGTCCGCTCGCCGTCGAGGTAGGGAAGCACGACGACCTCGCCGGCGGGCTCGACGGCCTCGCGGTCGATGCCCAGCCAGGCGGCGACCCGGTCGATCGCGAGCGTCGCGTTGAGGGTGCACGCGAGCGGCAGGAATCGCTCGCCGGCGTCGGCGAACCCGGCCAGGATGCCGCTGGCATCGGCCGCCGGGCGCTCGGACACGGCGTAGGCGGTGCCGGAGGTGCCGAGGCTGAGGACCGGCGTGCCGGGCTCCAGGCCCAGCCCGACTGCGGCGGCCATGTTGTCCCCGGTCCCGGCCGCGACGAGGATGCCCGCGGGCAGCCCGAGCGCCGTGGATGCCCGTTGGGTGAGCGTGCCGGCCACGCTTGCGCCGGTGAGGACCTCGGGCAGCAGCGCCCGGTCCAGCCGGACGCGCTCCAGCGCGAGCACGCGGTCCGCATAGTCGCCGGCGGCGGGCGACCACCAGCCGGTGCCGGAGGCGTCGCCGCGGTCGGTCACCGCGCGCCCGCAGAGCCGCTCGGTGAGGAAGTCGTGGGGGAGGCGCACGGCGGCCGCCGCCGCCGCGAGCGCGGGCTGCGTGCGGCGCAGGTGCGCCCACTTGGCGACGGTGAACGATGCCGGCGGCACGCTCCCGACGAGCCCGGCCCAGGCCGCGCGCCCGCCGAGGTCGTCGACCAGCGCGGCGGCGTCCGGCGCGCTCGTCGTGTCGTTCCAGAGCGCCGCCGGGGCGAGCGGGACGCCCGCGCCGTCGAGCGCGAGGAGGCCATGCTGCTGCCCCCCGACGGCGACTGCGGCGACATCGCCCGCGCGGCCTGTCTGCCCGAGGGCCGCGGCGAGCGCGGCCCACCAGCCCTCGGGGTCGCTCAGGCGCGCCCCGCCGTCACCGGTGACGACGTGCGGCGCCTGCCCGCGGGCGACGATCGCGCCGCCGTCGGCGTCGACGACGACGACGGTGGTGCTCTGCGTCGAGCAGTCGATCCCGGCGACCAGTGCTCCCATGCGACTCCCCTGACGAGCGGATCCCCAAAGGAGCTGGGGATCCGGTACGGTCCATTAGTTGCACGATACGACAAATACCGAGGAGCAGCGAACGCCATGACCTACGAGCCGGCACCCGAGCATCGCTTCAGCTTCGGCCTCTGGACCCTCGGCAACGTCGGGCGCGATCCGTTCGGCGACCCGACCCGCGCCCCGCTCGACCCCGTCGACACCGTCGGCCTGCTCGGCGAGCTCGGCGCCTGGGGCGTGAACCTGCACGACAACGACCTCGTGCCGTTCGGCGCGTCGGCCGCCGAGCGCGACCGCATCGTCGCGCGCTTTCGCGCGGCCGTCGACGCCGCCGGCCTCGTCGTCCCGATGACCACGACGAACCTCTTCACACATCCGGTCTTCAAGGACGGCGCGTTCACCGCCAACGACCCGGGCGTGCGGCGCTTCGCGCTGCAGAAGACGATGCGCTCGATCGACCTCGGCGCCGAGCTCGGGGCCTCGACCTATGTCTTCTGGGGCGGGCGCGAGGGCAGCGAGGTCACCGCGGCCAAGCCGACCGGCGACGCCTACGACCGCTACCTCGAAGCGCTGAACTTCCTCTGCGGGTACGTGCGCGACCAGGGCTACGAGATGCGCTTCGCGCTCGAGCCCAAGCCCAACGAGCCGCGCGGGGACTCGTTCCTGGCGACCGTCGCCCACGCGCTGACCTTCATCGACCACCTCGACCATCCGCACATGGTCGGCGTGAACCCCGAGGTCGCCCACGAGACGATGGCCGGCCTGAACTTCGTCCACGCGGTGGCGATGGCGATCTGGGCGGGGAAGCTCTTCCACATCGACCTCAACGCGCAGCGGATGAGCCGCTACGACCAGGACTTCCGCTTCGGCCAGGAGGACCTCAAGGAGGCCTTCCTGCTGGTGCGCCTGCTCGAGGGCTCCGGGTACGAGGGGCCGCGCCACTTCGACGCCCACGCGCTGCGCGTCGAGGACAGCGCCGGCGTGGAGGAGTTTGCGCGCGGCTGCATGCGCACCTACCTGATCCTCGCGGAGAAGGCCCGCGAGCTCGACGCCGACCCGCGCTTCGCCGAGGCGCTCGCCGCGGCGCAGGCCCCGGCGCTCGGCGTGCCGACGGTGGGCGCCTACTCGCCCCAGGCGGCGCGCGACCTGTCCGAGGAGGAGTTCGACCTCGACGCGCTCGCGCGCCGCGGCGCCGGTCACGAGCGGGTCGACCAGCTCCTCGTCGAGCGCCTCATGGGGGTGGCGTGAGGGGGGTCGATGAGGGACCGCCGCCGGCGCCGAGCGAGCTCCGGCGCGCTGTCGGCGTGAGGGCTCGCGATGAGGGACCGCCGCAGGGGTCGAGCGAGCTCCGGCGCGCTGTCGGCGTCAGGGAGGCGGTCGCGCCCGACGGACACTCCGGCCAGCGCGCGATCCGGCGCGCGAACCTCAGCGCCGTCGCGCGGCTCGTCGCCGCCGAGGGCCCGCGCTCGCGCGCGACGATCGCGCTGCGCACCGGCTTCAACAAGTCGACGGTCTCCAGCCTCGTCGCCGAGCTGCTGGAGCTCGGCCTGCTGGCGGAGACCGGCGAGGAGGAGCACCCGGGCCGCGTCGGGCGGCCCGCGCGCACGGTCAGCCTGAACGCCGGCCACGTCGCTGCGGCCGGGCTGGAGGTCAACGTCGACCATCTGTGGGTCTGCGTCGTCGACCTCGCCGGGCACCTGCTGCACGCCGAGCGGGTCGTGGCGGCCAACGGCGCCGGAAGGCCGGCCCCGGTTCTCGACGAGCTCGCGCGGCTTGCGGCCTCGGCGATCGCCGGGGCCGAGGCGCAGGGCGTGCGCGTCGTCGGCGCCGGCGTCGCGCTGCCGGGCCTCGTCGACCGGCGCGACAACCGGCTCGTCGTGGCGCCGAACCTCGGCTGGCGGGAGGTCCCCGTCGGCGCCGAGCTCGCGCGCCGGCTGGAGCGGCCCGGCCTGCTGCTGACGATCGACAACGAGGCGAACCTCGCGGCGCTCGCCGAGCACTGGGACGGCGCGGCGCGCGACCTCGACGACTTCGTCTGCGTCTCGGGCGAGGTCGGCATCGGCGGGGGCGTGGTCGTGGGCGGCGAGCTCTTCCGCGGGACGCACGGCTTCGGCGGCGAGCTCGGGCACGTCGTCGTCGACCCCGCGGGCGCGCGCTGCGCCTGCGGCGCGCGCGGCTGCCTGGAGACGGTTGCCGGTCAGGACGCCGTGCTGCGCGCGGCGGGGGTCCCGCCCGCGGCGGGGGCCGCGGAGCTCCTCACGCGCGCCGGCGCCGGCGACGAGCGCGCGATCGTCGCCCTCGACGCCGCAGGCCACGCGCTGGGGATCGCGCTGACCGCGGTCGTCAACGTCCTCGATCCCTCGGCGGTGCTGCTCGGCGGCTACCTGGCGCCGTTCACGCCGTGGCTCGAGGGGCCGATCTCCGCCGAGCTCGGCCGCCGCGTGCTGGCGTCGGCATGGAGCGGCTGCGAGATCCGCGCGGCGGGCATCGCCCAGGGCGCCGCCGCGCGCGGCGCGGCGGCCGGCGTGCTGCGCACGATCCTCGCGGATCCTGCGCTGATCGCCGTGGCGTCACACGAAGCGCTCCCGGTCCGCTACGATTCGCCAGTCGGCCGATAGTCGCAGCCGCCTGAAGGATGTCCTCCGCGCCACATACGCGGGGGCCGGGGCGGGGTCCGTGAGCGCTGACGCGCCCCTGGGTGGGTGCGCTTTGCGCTGTGCTATCTTCTTCGGTCGCGCGCGTTGCCAGGCGCGCCCCTCGCCTCACTTGTCCGTTCCGACCCCCTGAGGAGTCGCTGTCTTGCCTCGCGTTGATGCTCCCCGGACGCGCCGTTCATTCGCGCGCCTGAACAAGGCCCTCGACGTCCCCAACCTGATCGACATCCAGCGTCGGTCGTTCGCATGGTTGGTGGACCCTGAGAAGGGAGGGCTGCGGGAGACGATCGACGACATCTCCCCGATCGAGGACTACACCGGGAACCTCGCCGTCCAGTTCGGCGAATTCCACTTCGACGAGCCCGCCGCCTCGATCGCCGAGTGCCGCGAGAAGGACCTCACGTACTCGCGCCCGCTGACGGTCACCGTCGCGTTCATCAACCACGAGACCGGTGAGATCCGCGAGCAGTCGGTCTTCATGGGCGACTTCCCGTGGATGACCGAGCGCGGCACGTTCATCATCAACGGCACCGAGCGCGTCGTCGTGACGCAGCTCGTCCGCTCGCCGGGCGCCTACGTGATGGAGCCCAAGGACCGCGAGAAGCAGGTCTTCACCGCGAACCTCATGCCGGCCCGCGGCTCGTGGCTCGAGCTCGAGATCGACAAGAAGGGCAAGGTCTTCGTCCGCATCGACCGCAAGCGCAAGCTGCCGGTCACCGTCCTGCTGCGCGCGATGACCTACAACCCGGAGACCGACGCCGACCACGAGGAGACGCACGAGGACATCGAGCGCCTCGACCAGGAGCTCCTGGACCTGTTCGGCGGGTCGCTCTACGTCCGCAACACGATCGAGTCGGACACCGAGGCGACGAAGACGAAGAAGGGTGCGCTGATCGAGCTCTTCAAGAAGCAGCGCCCGGGGGAGCCGCCCAGCGTCGATGCCGCGTACGCGCTGCTCAACCAGCTCTTCTTCGACCCCAAGCGCTACGACCTCACGCGCGTCGGCCGCTACAAGCTCAACTCGCGCCTGAACCTCGAGATCGACCTCGAGACGCGCACGCTCACCCACGACGACATCCACGCGCTCGTCGCCGAGCTCGTCAGCCTGCCGAAGCTCCTGGGGATCCCCGAGGACGGCGAGGTCGAGATCAAGGACTACGCCGCCGAGGCGTGGTCGCTGCCGCGCGAGCCCGTCGCCGACCACCTCGACGAGTACGAGCACTTCGGCAACCGCCGCCTGCGCACCGTCGGCGAGCTGATCCAGGACGCCTTCCGCGTCGGCCTCTACCGCATGGAGCGCGTCGTCCGCGAGCGCCTCACGACGGAGGACGAGGACACGATCACGCCGCAGACGATCGTCAACATCCGCCCGGTCGTGGCCGCGCAGAAGGAGTTCTTCGGCTCCTCGCAGCTCAGCCAGTTCATGGACCAGACGAACTCGCTGGCCGGCCTGACCCACCGCCGCCGCCTCTCGGCGCTCGGCGCGGGCGGCCTGACCCGTGAGCGCGCGCCCATCGAGGTCCGCGACGTCCACCCGACCCACTACGGCCGCATGTGCCCGATCGAGACGCCGGAGGGCCCGAACATCGGCCTGATCGGCTCGCTGTCGAGCTACGCGCAGATTTCCGACTTCGGCTTCATCACGACGCCGTACCGCGTCGTGAAGGACGGCGTGGTCACCGACGAGATCGTCCACCTGGACGCCACCCAGGAGGAGGAGCAGCTCGTCGCGCAGGCCAACCACCCGGTCGACGAGAAGACCGGGAAGCTCAAGGGCCCCGAGGTCATCTGCCGCACGCACGCCGGCCAGTACGTCAGCGCCGCGCCGAAGGACGTCGACCTGGTCGACGTCTCGCCCGAGCAGATCTGGTCGGTCGCCACGGCGATGATTCCGTTCCTCGAGCACGACGACGCCAACCGCGCGCTGATGGGCTCGAACATGCAGCGCCAGGCGGTGCCGCTGCTCGTCGCCAACGCGCCGCTCGTCGGCACCGGCATGGAGCGCCGCGCGGCGCTCGACACGGGCGACGTGATCCTCGCCGAGGCGGACGGCACGGTGACCTACGTGGACGCCGAGCAGATCGTCATCGAGGGCAAGGAGCGCCACGAGTACGAGCTGAACAAGTTCCAGCGCTCCAACCAGGGCACGCTGATCCACCAGCAGCCGCGCGTGAAGAACGGCGACCGCGTCAAGAAGGGCGACTTCCTCGCCGACGGGGCCTCGACCGACCGCGGCGAGATGGCGCTCGGCAAGAACCTGATGGTCGCCTTCATGTCCTGGGAGGGCTACAACTTCGAGGACGCCATCATCCTCAGCAAGCGCCTCGTCAAGGACGACGAGCTCACCTCGATCCACATCGAGGAGTACGAGATCGATGCGCGCACGACGAAGCTCGGCGACGAGGAGATCACGCGCGACATCCCGAACCGCTCGGAGGAGTCGCTGCGCAACCTCGACGACCGCGGCATCGTCCGCGTCGGCGCCGAGGTCGGCTCGGGCGACCTGCTCGTCGGCAAGGTCACGCCCAAGGGCGAGACCGAGCTGACGGCCGAGGAGAAGCTGATCCGCGCGATCTTCAAGGAGAAGGCGCGCGAGGTCCGCGACACCTCGCTGAAGGTGCCCCACGGCGAGGGCGGCGTCGTCATCGACGTCCTGACCTTCTCGCGTGACAACGGCGACGACCTGCCGCCGGGCGTCAACGAGCTCGTGCGCGTCTTCGTCGCGAAGAAGCGCAAGATCTCCGAGGGTGACAAGCTCGCCGGCCGCCACGGCAACAAGGGCGTCATCTCGAAGATCGTCGACGAGCAGGACATGCCGTTCCTCGAGGACGGCACGCCCGTCGACGTCATCCTCAACCCGCTCGGCGTCCCGTCGCGCATGAACGTCGGCCAGCTGCTGGAGACCCACCTCGGGTGGGCCGCCGCACAGGGCTGGTACGACGACGGCACGCAGGCGCACAAGGAGTCCAAGGACGACGGAGGCCGCGTCTACGTCGCCACCCCGGTGTTCGACGGCGCGACCGTCGAGGACGTCGACACGGCGCTCGTGCAGTGGCAGGAGGAGCACACGGGCCGCATCCGCATGGACGTGGACACCTCGCGTGCCCCGGGCCGCCGTGCGTCCGGCAAGTTCACGCTGTTCAACGGCCGCACCGGCGAGCCGTTCGAGCAGCAGGTGACGGTCGGCTACATGTACATCCTGAAGCTCCTGCACCTCGTGGACGACAAGATCCACGCGCGTTCGACCGGCCCGTACTCGCTCGTCACCCAGCAGCCGCTGGGCGGCAAGGCGCAGTTCGGCGGTCAGCGCTTCGGCGAGATGGAGGTGTGGGCGCTCGAGGCGTACGGCGCCGCGTACACCCTCCAGGAGATGCTCACGGTCAAGTCCGACGACACGGTCGGCCGCGTGAAGGCCTACGAGGCGATCGTCAAGGGCGAGAACATCCCCGAGCCGAGCATCCCCGAGTCGTTCAAGGTGCTGCTCAAGGAGATGCAGTCGCTCGCGCTCGACGTGAACGTCGTCTCCGAGGAGGGCGGCAGCGCCGAGCTGCGCGACGAGGACGACGACCTGCTGCGCGCCGCGGAGGAGCTCGGCATCGACCTCTCCGGCGTGCGCGTCGGGGACGCCCCGCCCGAGGCCGAGGACGAAGAGGAGCCGGTCGCCGAGGTCGACGCCGACGCGGCCGAGGCCGCCGTCGACGGCGAGCCCGGGGCCGACGACGAGGCGCTGTCGGTGGAGACCGACGACGAGCTCGTGATCGAGGACATCACCGACGACGAGGTCGAGGCGTAGGGGAGTCCCCCACGCATGATCGACAACACAAGGGGGCTCGCCCCCTTACGCGGAGCGGCTGCGCCGCTCGCTAACCCCCAGTTAGAGGATTTTTCGTGATCGACATCAACAACTTCGACGCTATTGAAATCGGCCTCGCGTCCTCCAAGCAGATTCGCTCCTGGAGCTCGGGAGAGGTCACCAAGCCGGAGACGATCAACTACCGCACGCTCAAGCCGGAGAAGGACGGCCTCTTCTGCGAGCGCATCTTCGGTCCGACGAAGGACTGGGAGTGCTACTGCGGCAAGTACAAGCGCGTCCGCTACAAGGGCATCGTCTGCGAGCGCTGCGGCGTGGAGGTCACGCGCTCCAAGGTGCGCCGTGAGCGCATGGGCCACATCGACCTCGCTGCCCCGGTCAGCCACATCTGGTTCTTCAAGGGCGTTCCGAGCCGCATCGGCTACCTGCTCGACATGGCTCCCAAGGAGCTCGAGAAGATCCTGTACTTCGCGGCGTCGATCGTCACCTGGGTCGACCAGGAGGCGCGCTGGCGCGACCTGCCCGAGCTCGAGGCCCAGATGCAGGAGGAGCTCGATCGCCTGGAGTCCGAGGAGAAGGAGCGCACGACCGAGCTGCGCGGCTCGCTCGACGCGCGCGTCGCCTACCTGGAGTCCGGCTCGCAGTCGGACTTCAGCGACGAGGACCACCTGTGGGCCGACTCGCTCGAGATCAACGTCAAGAAGCTGTCGGAGGAGGAGCGCAAGAAGCTCGTCGCCGACGTCAAGAAGTCCTTCAACGCGGACATCGACGACACCGAGGCCTACTACGAGGACGCGCGCTCGCGCCTGCGCGAGGTCTGGAAGCTGTTCGCCAACCGCGACGAGCCGTCTGAGGATCCGCCCGAGGAGGGCAAGGAGTGGCCGCTCTCCAGCTACAAGGAGAAGGCCGCCGAGAAGGACGAGTTCAAGCCCAAGAAGATCATCGCCGACGAGACGTTCTTCCGCGAGCTCAAGGGCCGCTTCGGCTCGCCCTACGGCTTCGGCGAGTACTTCGGCGGCGGCATGGGCGCCGAGCACATCCGCGAGCTCCTGCGCGACAAGCCCGACTATGACCGCGAGGCCTCGCCGCGCAAGGTCGACGCCGACCGCCAGGCCGGCAGCGGCCTCGCGCCGCAGGACCTGCCGGGCATCGTCATGGAGCACGAGCGCGTCGACCTGGAGGACCTCGTCAAGAACGGCAAGGGCCAGAAGCAGGCGCGCGCGGTCAAGCGGCTCAAGGTGCTGTCCGCGTTCCTGAACTCGAACAACCAGCCCGACATGATGGTCCTCGAGGCCGTGCCGGTGATCCCTCCGGAGCTGCGCCCGATGGTGCAGCTCGACGGCGGCCGCTTCGCCACGTCGGACCTCAACGACCTCTACCGCCGCGTCATCAACCGCAACAACCGCCTCAAGCGGCTGCTCGACCTCGGCGCGCCGGAGATCATCGTCAACAACGAGAAGCGCATGCTGCAGGAGGCCGTCGACGCGCTGTTCGACAACGGCCGCCGCGGCCGGCCCGTCACGGGGCCGGGAAACCGCCCGCTGAAGTCGCTCTCGGACATGCTCAAGGGCAAGCAGGGCCGGTTCCGCCAGAACCTGCTCGGCAAGCGCGTGGACTACTCGGGCCGCTCGGTCATCGTGGCGGGCCCGTACCTCAAGCTGCACCAGTGCGGTCTGCCGAAGCTCATGGCGCTCGAGCTGTTCAAGCCGTTCATCATGGCCCAGCTCGTCGAGCGCAAGAGCGCGCAGAACATCAAGGCGGCCAAGAAGATGGTCGACTCGGCGATCCCCGAGGTCTGGGACGTGCTCGAGGACGTCATCCACGAGCACCCGGTGCTGCTCAACCGCGCCCCGACGCTCCACCGCCTGGGCATCCAGGCATTCGAGCCGATCCTCGTCGAGGGCAAGGCGATCCAGGTCCACCCGCTCGTCTGCCACGCGTTCAACGCCGACTTCGACGGCGACCAGATGGCCGTCCACGTCCCGCTCAGCGCCGAGGCGCAGGCGGAGGCGCGGATCCTGATGCTCTCCGCGAACAACATCCTGTCCCCGGCGCACGGCGCGCCGCTGACGACCCCGACCCAGGACATGGTGCTCGGCACCTACTACCTGACCTACGGGCCCGACGCGGACACGCTCGCCGAGAAGCAGGAGCTGCTGCGCGGCGACGCCTGGCCGAAGAGCGAGCCGCGCCCGCGCGTCTTCAGCACGGCGCAGGAGGCCGAGCTGTCCTACGAGTCCAAGATCGTGCAGCTGCACGACCTGGCCGAGTACCGCCCCGTCGGGCGTGAGGGCGGCCACGTCCTGACGACGGTCGGGCGCATCATCTACAACGACGGCATCGAGCGCTCGCTGCACGAGGCGCTCGGGGACTCGTTCGACCCGAACGAGTACGCGTACGTCAACCACTCGATCCGCAAGCGCGACACGGTGAAGATCATCGACGCGCTCGTGCAGTCCTACGGCGCCCCGGCGGTGTCGATGGTCCTCGACGCGTTCAAGGACCTCGGCTTCCGCTTCTCGACGCTGGCCGGCATCACGATCTCCAAGAACGACGTCGTGATCCCGGAGGAGAAGGGCGAGGTCCTCAAGCGCTACGAGGACGAGGTCGCCGAGATCCAGGACAACTACGAGATGGGCCTCATCACCCAGCAGGAGCGCCACGAGGCCGTCACGGACAAGTGGACCGGCGCGACCGAGGAGGTCGGCCGCGTGATGGAGGACAACTACCGCGAGAACCACCCGAAGAACTCCATCTTCATGATGGCCGACTCCGGCGCTCGCGGGTCCTTCAAGCAGATCCGCCAGCTGGCGGGCATGCGCGGCCTGATGGCCAACCCGAAGGGCGAGATCATCGAGCGCCCGATCAAGGCCAACTTCATGGAGGGCCTGACGGTCCTCGAGTACTTCATCTCGACCCACGGCGCCCGCAAGGGCCTCGCGGACACCGCCCTGCGCACCGCGGACTCCGGGTACCTCACCCGGCGCCTCGTGGACGTCGCGCAGGACGTCATCATCCGCGAGCTCGACTGCGGCACCGAGGAGCACATCACGCTGCCGGTGATGAACCTGCAGCACGAGCCCAACGACAACCTCGTCGGCCGGATCGCGGCGCAGGACATCGCGACCAAGCGCGGCCGCGTGATCATCGAGAAGGGCGCCGAGATCGACCGCGCCGAGCTCGTCGAGCTCGTCGAGGCCGGCGACAACATCGCCGGTGAGGTCGTCCCGGTCCGCTCGACCCTGAAGTGCCGCGCCGCCACCGGCGTGTGCCAGGCATGCTACGGCCGCTCGCTGGCGACCGGCCAGCTCGCGCAGATCGGCGACGCGGTCGGCATCATCGCCGCCCAGTCGATCGGCGAGCCGGGCACGCAGCTGACCATGCGCACGTTCCACACCGGCGGTGTCGCCGGCGCGGACATCACGCACGGCCTGCCGCGCGTCGTCGAGCTGTTCGAGGCGCGCAAGCCGAAGGGCCTCGCCGAGATGGCGCAGGAGGAGGGCAAGGTCTCGATCGAGGAGACCGAGAAGGCCCTCGTCGTGGTCGTCACCGACGACACCGGCGACGAGCACCGCTACACGTTCCCGCGTCGCACGCGCCTCGCCGTCGAGAGCGGCCAGCGCGTCGAGAAGGGCGCCCAGCTCAACGAGGGCTCCCTGTACCCCCACGACCTGCTGTCACTGCGCGGCCGCACCGACGCCGAGCAGTACTTCGTCGCGGAGGTCCAGGAGGTCTACAAGAAGCAGGGCGTGGACATCAACGACAAGCACATCGAGCTCATCGTCCGCCAGATGATGAAGAAGGTGCGCGTCGACCAGCGCGGCGACAGCGGCTACCTCCCCGGCCAGCTCGTGGACCGCAACGACTTCCTCGTGCGCAACGAGGAGGTCAAGAAGGCCAAGGGCGACACGGCGGAGTACGAGGAGGTCATCCTCGGCATCACGAAGGCGTCCCTCAACACGGACTCCTTCCTCTCGGCCGCCTCCTTCCAGGAGACGACGAAGGTGCTCACCGACGCCGCCCTGGAGGGCAAGAAGGACGGTCTCGCCGGCCTGAAGGAGAACGTCATCATCGGCAAGCTGATCCCCGCAGCGACGGGGCTCAAGCGCTACCGCCGGATCGAGATCGAGCCGTCCGAGCCGCTTCCGCGCGCCGACGACGTCGCGCTGCTCGACTCCGACGAGCTGGTCGCCGAGCTCGGCCTCGCCGAGGACGACTTCGGCTCCGGTCTGGGCACGGCGTTCGAGCAGGACCTGTCGAACCTCGAGGAGATCGGCGCCGGCGGCGTCGGCGCGGGCGAGACGGGCTTCGCCGAGGAGCTCGCCGAGCTGGACATCACGCCGCTCGACGGCGAGTCCTAGTCCTCAGCACCACATCCGAAGGACCGAACGGGCGCCCGCGGGCGCCCGTTCTGCGTCCGGGGTCAGGCGAGCGCGCGAGCCCAGGCTCGCAGTTCGGCGACGTGCGCGTCCGTCATGCCGGTCGGCGGGTCGGGCTGGATCAGCAGCGTCGGGCCACGGCGGGCGGCCGCCCAGGCGCGGCAGGCATCGTCCAGCGCGTCGTCGACCCAGGCGATCGGAGCCTCGGGGCCCGCGTGGAGCTCGATCGCACCGAGCTTCCAGTGGGCGTGGCCGCGGCCGGGGCTGCGGTCGAAGCTCAGGTAGGGCAGCGGTCCGGGAAGCCCGAGCGCGTGGGGGAGGTACTCGTTGGCCTTCTCCTCCCAGCCGCTGCACCAGACCAGATCGAAGTCGGCCTGCAGGGCGTGCAGGTGCTCGCCGGCGCTGGGCGAAAGGAGATGGACCACGCCGTCCACCTGCAGCCACGTCCCGCGTGGACGTTCGTCCGAGCCGAACCCGAAGAGCGAGAGCACGCCATCGATGTCCAAGAGGAGCAGTGGTTTGCAGGGATTTTGCATCGCTTCGGACAAGTACGGGTACCTCAACGGGCGCAACGGGGTACCCTTCGTATCGCGGAACGGTCAATCACCATGGGACGCACGCCGATGACAGGGAGGGTCGTCGGCATGGGAACCGGGACCGTTTCAGCACCCTCTTACGCATGACGCTCCAGATCGGAATCCTCCTCGCGCTGCTCAGCGCAGCCGCAGCGAACCTTGCGTTCTTCTACAAGCATCGCGGTGCGTGCGCGGCCATGAAGGTCGACCTGCGCCACCCGCTGCGCACGGCCGCCGCGCTGTGGCGCTCGAAGTGGTTCGCGATCGGGATGCTCGTCGGGCTCGTCGGCTGGGTCCTGCACGTCGTCGCCATGTCGCTCGCCCCGCTGTCCGTCGTCCAGGCCGTCGTCGCCGGCGGCGTCGCGATGATCGCCGTGATGGCCGATCGCGTGTTCGGCCTTCCGGTCGGCCGCCGTCAGTGGTGGGGCATCGGCCTGACCGCCGTCGGCCTGATGCTGCTGGGCATCACGATGCCCGCATCGGCCGGCTCGCACTCCTCCTACTCGGTTGCCGCGATGGTGTCCTTCGAGGCCGTCCTGCTCGGGATCGGCGCGCTGCTCGTCGTCGGCCCGCGCGCGGCCGGCGCGAAGGCCGAGCACCACGGCATCGCGCTCGCCGCCGCCGCGGGCATCCTCTTCGGCGTCTGCAACGTGGGTGTCAAGGCGCTCTCGGGCACGATCGGCCACACCGGCATCATCGGCCTGCTGAGCCCCTGGACGGCCGTCGCGATCATCGGCTCTGTCGGTGCGTTCTATGCCTCCGCGCGCAGCCTGCAGGATGGCGGCGCCGTCGAGGTCATCGCGATCACCGGCACCGCCGCGAGCATCACCTGCATCGCCGGCGGCATCCTCGTCTTCTCCGATCCGATGCCGCGCACCGCGCTCGGCATCGTGGTCCAGGGCATCGCGTTCGTCCTGGTGATCGCGGCGTCTGCGTTGACGCCTGCGCCGCGGGCGGCGGGCGCCGCCGCGGCACCTGCCGCCGCCACGGCCTGACCGCAGCCCGCTGGGCCGATGGTCGGCACGCCCGCGTCCCGCGCTTGTGGGGTCGCTGATGATGGTTGACGTCGGTATGCGAGGTGAACCCTCATCGCACAGGTGGCGAAGCCCGGCCGCGGCGCCCCGCACCCGCCGCCCTCGACGCCGCAGTTCGCGCCGCACCGGGCCCAGGACCCGCCGCCCTTGTTCACTCTGGACAACCGACATCCCGTCGATGTGGCTTGTATGGCACTGTGGTGCCCGCTAGCCTCGGTGCACAGTTGTCCAGATCGTGGAATCGATCGGACGAAGTGGAGAACGGAGAGGTCGGGATGGCGACGACAACGTCGGAGACGGAGTCCGCGCAACTGCAGGAGCTGGCCAAGCGACACCTGTGGCTGCACTTCAGCCGCATGGGCGCGTACGACCGCGGCGCTGAGGTGCCGATCATCGTCAAGGGCGACGGCTGCTACGTCTGGGACGACCACGGCAACCGCTACCTCGATGCCCTCAGCGCGCTGTTCTGCGTGAACATCGGGCACGGCCGGGCCGACATCGCGCAGGCCGGCGCCGACCAGGCCAAGGACCTCGGCTTCTTCACGACGTGGTCCTACGCCCACCCGCGCGCGATCGAGCTCGCCGCGAAGGTCGCCTCGCTCGCGCCCGGAGACCTCAACCGCGTCTTCTTCACCTCCGGCGGCGGTGAGTCCGTCGAGACGGCGATGAAGGTCGTGCGTCAGTACCACAAGCTCACGGGCAACCCGAACAAGACGAAGATCATCGCGCGCAACGTCGCCTACCACGGCACGACCCTCGGCGCCCTCAGCGCGACCGGCGTCACCGGGCTGCGCGCCCCGTTCGAGCCCTTCACGCCGGGCGGCTGCCACGTCGCCAACACGAACCTCTACCGGCTGCCGCCGGGCTACGGCGCCGAGAACCTCGCCGAGGCGATCGCCGAGCGCATCGAGTTCGAGGGGCCCGAGACCGTCGGCGCCGTGATCCTCGAGCCGGTCCAGAACGCCGGCGGCTGCTTCACCCCGCCGGCCGGCTACTTCGAGCGCGTGCGCGAGATCTGCGACGAGTACGACGTCCTCTTCATCTCCGACGAGGTCATCTGCTCCTGGGGCCGCCTGGGCACCTGGTTCGGCGCGCAGCGCTACGGCTACCAGCCGGACATCATCACGACCGCGAAGGGTCTCACCTCCTCCTACGCGTCGATGGGCGCGATGATCGCCTCCGACCGCATCATGGAGCCGTTCCTGGAGAGCACGAACTCCTTCGCGCACGGCTTCACGTTCGGCGGTCACCCGATGGCCGCGGCGGTCGCGCTCGCGAACATCCAGGCCTTCGAGGACGAGGGCATCCTCGAGAACGTCCAGGAACATGAGGGAGCGCTGCGGGCGATGCTCGAGTCGCTGCGCGACATCCCGATCGTCGGCGACGTCCGCGGCGCGGGCTACTTCCACGCGATCGAGCTCGTCAAGGACCGTGAGACGAAGGAGAGCTTCACCAGCCCCGAGGCCGAGGAGCTTCTGCGCGGGTACCTCAGCCCCGAGCTGTTCCATCGCGGCCTGATCTGCCGCTCCGACGACCGCGGCGACCCCGTCATCCAGTTCTCGCCGCCGCTGATCGCCGGCCCCGAGCAGTTCGAGGAGATCGAAACCGCGCTGCGGCCGGTCCTCGAAGAGGCCTCGCGCCGCATGGCCCGCTGATCGGCGCTGGGATGCTGACCGTCCGCGACGTGCTCGGCGACCTCGACGTCCGGGTCGCCGCCGGGGAGACCAACCTGGACACGCCGGTGCGCTGGGTGCACATCTCCGAACTCGCCGACCCGACGCCGTGGCTCTCCGGCGGTGAGCTGCTGCTGACGACCGGCATGGCGCTCGACACCGCCAAGCGCCAGCGCGACTTCATCGCGACGCTCGCCGACCACGGTCTCGCCGGCGTCGGCCTGGGCACCGGCTTCGCCCACGCGAAGGTCCCGCGCGCGATGGCCGAGGCCGCCGCGGACCGCGAGTTCCCGCTGCTCGAGATCCCCTACGACCTGCCGTTCATCGCCGTCACCGAGCAGGCGTTCACGCGCCTGGTCAACGAGCAGTACGCGCTGCTCCAGCGCTCGATCGCCGCGCAGGAGCGCCTGCAGCGGATCGTCCTCAGCGAGCGCGGGCTCGGCGCGATCGTCGCTGCGCTGGCCACGCTCGTCGGCGGCCCGGCCCTCGTCTTCGACGGCCGCGGAGAGCTGCTCGCCAAGCACAGCTTCCGCCGCGAGCTCGACCCCGGCATCGTCGACGGGCTCGCGACCGAACTGCGCGAGCGCGCGCGGCGCGGCGACGCGCGTGGCTTCGTCCCGGCGGGCCCCGAGCTCGCCGCCCGGGCGCTCGCGCTGCCGGTCGGCTCGCCCGAGTCGCCGGACGCCGGCGTGCCGCACGCCTGGCTCGTCGCCGCCAAGGACGGGGGCGGCCTTGCGGAGATCGACCGCCTGATCCTCCACCAGGCGGTCACCGTCGTGGCGCTCGAGCTGCTGCGCGGCCGTGTCGCGGACACGACCGAGCGCCGGCTCGCGGGCGACATCCTCTCGGCGGCGATCGCCGGCGAGCTCGAAGGCGCCGAGCTGGGCCGGCGCCTGGAGCCCTTCGGCCTCGGTGGGCGCGTCACGACGCTCGTGCTCGCTCCAGGCGACCGCGCACTCGGCGCCTGTGAGGCGGCCGTGGGCGAGGCGCTGCGGGGCGAGGCGATCAGCGGGCTCGTCGCCCAGCACGGCCGCTTCGTCTGCGCGCTGATGCCGGGCTATCTCGACGAGGAGCTGTTCGAGCTCGCCGAGCGCATGACCGCGCGCGTCGCGGAGGCCACCGGCGAGCGCCCGGCAGCCGGCGCCGGCCGCGCCGCCGCCGCGGGCCGCGTGCGCGAGAGCTGGCACGAGGCGCACTTCGCGCTCGAGGCGCGCGAGATGACCGTCGCGGCGCAGTCGGCGCGCAACGGGAACGGCAACGGCGCGCGCGGCCACGACGCGATCGCGCCGGGCGTTGCGACCTACCGCGACCTCGGCTCCTTCCAGCTGCTCCTGTCGCTCCAGGACTCCGAGGCGCTGCGGCTCTTCTGCGACTCGCTGCTCGGCCCGATCGAGCACGGCGAGGGCCACTACGGAGGTGAGCTGATGCGCTCGCTCGAGGCCTTCATCGAGTGCAACGGCCAGTGGGAGTCCGCCGCCCGGCGCCTCTACTGCCACCGCCACACACTGCGCTACCGGATCCGCAAGATCGAGGAGCTGACCGGCCGCGACCTGAGCTCGGCGCGCGACCGCATCGAGTTCTGGCTCGCGCTGCGCGGCCGTGAGATCGTCCAGCCCGTCCATCGCGAGGTCGTCTCGTGACCGCCAACACCCTGCCCACACCCCACCACCAGCGAGGCCCAACATGAAGGTCGGCGTCCCCACCGAGATCAAGACCGACGAGTACCGCGTGGCGCTCACGCCGTCCGGCGCACGCGAGCTCACCCAGCACGGCCACGAGGTGCTGGTGCAGGCCGGGGCGGGCGAGGGCTCGGCGATCAGCGACGCGGACTACGTCGCGCAGGGCGCGCAGATCCTGCCCGACGCCGATGCCGTCTTCGCCGCGGCCGACATGATCGTCAAGGTCAAGGAGCCCCAGCCGGTCGAGGTGGCCAGGCTGCGCGAGGGGCAGGTCCTGTTCACCTACCTGCACCTGGCTCCGGACCCCGAGCTGACGCAGGGCCTGCTCGCGAGCGGCGCGACGTGCATCGCCTACGAGACGGTCGAGGACAGCCAGGGCCGCCTGCCGCTGCTCGCGCCGATGAGCGAGATCGCGGGCAAGATCGCCACGCAGGCCGGGGCGTTCATGCTCGAGAAGCCGCTCGGCGGTCGTGGGCTGCTGCTGGGCGGCGTCCCCGGCGTCGCGGCCGGGCGCGTGATGGTCATCGGCGGCGGCGTCGTCGGCCAGAACGCCGCGCAGGTCGCACTGGGCATGGGCGCCGAGGTCTACATCTACGACCGCAGCATCGACCGCCTGCGCGAGCTCGAGCACCAGATGAACTGGCTGGCCTCGACGTGCTTCGCCTCGACGCTGGAGATCGAGCAGCGCCTGCCCGACATGGACCTCGTCATCGGCGCGGTGCTCGTCAAGGGCGGCAAGGCCCCGCACGTCGTCACGCGCGAGCAGCTCGGCCTGATGAAGAAGAACGCCGTGCTCGTCGACGTCTCGATCGACCAGGGCGGCTGCTTCGAGACCTCGCGCGCCACGACGCACTCCGACCCGACCTACGTCGTCGACGGGATCACCCACTACTGCGTGGCGAACATGCCCGGCGCCGTGCCGATCACGTCGACCTGGGCGCTGACGAACGCGACGATGCCCTACGTCATCAAGCTCGCCGACCGCGGCGTCCACGCCTCGCTCGACAGCGACCCGGGGTTCATGAAGGGCCTGAACGTCGCCGCGGGCAGGATGACCTACCAGCCCGTCGCCCAGGACCAGGACCTCGAGTACACCGCGCCCGAGGCGGCGCTCGCCGCCGTCCCGACGGCCGCCTGACGGGCGCGGGCGAGCGCCGCGCTGCTACTCTCCCCGATCGCATGCCCACGACCAGCCAGCTCATCCGCAAGGGCCGCACGCCCAAGCCGAAGAAGCTCTCCACGCCCGGCCTCAAGTCCGGCAAGGGGCGCAAGAAGAAGACTGCCGCGCCCCAGCGCCGCGGCGTCTGCACGCGCGTCTACACGACGACCCCGAAGAAGCCGAACTCGGCGCTGCGCAAGGTCGCGCGCGTGCGGATCTCCGGTGGCGCCGAGGTGACCGCCTACATCCCGGGCGAGGGTCACAACCTGCAGGAGCACTCCGTGGTGCTCGTGCGCGGCGGTCGCGTCAAGGACCTGCCGGGTGTGCGCTACAAGGTCGTGCGCGGGACGCTCGACGCCGCCGGCGTCAGCGACCGCAAGAAGGCTCGCAGCCAGTACGGCGTCAAGAAGAAGTAGCCGAGGACCTCCATGCGCCGCAACTCCGCCACCCTGCGTCCGGTCGAGCCGGACCCCGTCCACCGCTCGCGCATCGTGCAGCAGGTGATCAACAAGGTCATGCTCGATGGCAAGAAGTCGACCGCCGAGGCGATCGTCTACGACGCCCTCGCGATCCTCAGCGAGAAGAGCGGCAAGGATCCCGTCGAGGCGCTCGAGGAGTCGATCAAGGCCCTCACCCCGGTGCTCGAGGTCCGCTCGCGTCGCGTCGGCGGCGCCACCTACCAGGTGCCCGTCGAGGTCCCGGCCCGCCGCGCCCGCACCCTCGCCGTCCGCTGGCTCGTCGAGTTCGCCCGCCAGCGCCGCGAGAAGACGATGGCCCAGCGCCTCGCCAACGAACTGCTCGACGCCCAGTCCCAGCAGGGCGGCGCCTACAAGCGCAAGGACGACATCTACCGCATGGCGCAGGCGAACAAAGCGTTCGCCCACTACCGCTGGTAGCGGTCGACGTACCCAGCTCGTTCTCGTAGCTTGG
>DATCDC010000023.1:0-26702 GCA_036510915.1 Solirubrobacteraceae bacterium
CGTTCCGAGCGACCACGCCGTCGACCCGCGTGCGCTCTGCGCCGCGCTGGCGATCGCCGCCGAGCGTGCGGGCGCCGCGCTGCACCCCGGGGTCGAGGTCGCGCGTGTCCTCGTCACGGGGGGCCGCGTCTTCGGCGTCGAGCTGCCGGGCGGCGAGCGCATCGCCTGCGGCCAGCTCGTCGTCGCCGCCGGCCCGTGGTCCGGCGCACTCGCGGGGATCCCCGCGGCGGCGCGCGTGCCCGTCCGCCCCGTCAAGGGCCAGTCGCTGCGCCTGCGCGACCCGTCCGGGCCGGGGCTGCTGGAGCGCGTGGTCCGCTTCGAGGGCGGCTACCTCGTCCCGCGCGGCGACGGGCGCTACGTGCTGGGCGCGACGGTCGAGGAGCGCGGCTTCGACACCGCGGTGACGGCGCTCGGCCTCTGGGAGCTGCTGCGCGACGCGCAGGAGCTCGTCCCGGGCGTCCTCGAGCTCGAGGTCGAGGAGCTGCCCGTCGGGCTGCGTCCCGGCACGCCCGACAACGCCCCGGCGCTCGGGCGCAGCACCGTCGTCGACGGGCTCCTGTGGGCGACGGGCCACCACCGCAACGGGATCCTGCTGGCCCCGCTCACCGGCGACCTGCTCGCCGCCGAGCTGACCGGCGAGGCCGCCGTCGCCCCGGCGTTCGCCCCCGACCGCTTCGCGGGGGTGGCCGCATGATCTGGCTCAACGGCCGTGAGCTGGAGGGCCGCGACGGCGTCACCGTCGCCGATCTGCTGACCGAGCTGGGCGTCGAGCCGCAGGCGCGCGGCGTCGCGGTCGCCGTCGACGGCGAGGTCGTCCCGCGCGCCGACTGGACCCGCCGCGCCGTCGAGCCGGGCGCGCGCGTCGAGGCCCTGACCGCGATGCAGGGTGGATGACCGTGAGCGCTGAGGACCCCCTCGTCGTCGCCGGGCGCGAGCTGCGCTCGCGCCTGATCCTCGGGACGGGTGGCTTCCCGCGCATGGAGACGCTCGCGGAGGCGATCCGCGTCAGCGGGACCGGGCTCGTCACCGTCGCGCTGCGGCGCATCGACCCGCAGTCCCCGCACTCGCTCGCCGACGTCCTTCAGGAATGCGGCGTCGACGTCCTGCCGAACACCGCGGGGTGCTTCACGGCGCGGGACGCCGTGCTGACCGCAGGGCTCGCGCGCGAGGCGTTCGAGACCGACTGGATCAAGCTCGAGGTGATCGGCGACGAGCGCACGCTGCTGCCGGACGCCACGGAGCTGCTGAGCGCCGCCGAGCAGCTCGTCGCGCAGGGCTTCACCGTCCTGCCGTACACGACCGACGACCCCGTCCTCGCGCGGCGCCTGGAGGACGTCGGCTGCGCGGCCGTGATGCCGCTCGGTTCGCCGATCGGCTCCGGCATGGGGATCCGCAACGCCTACAACCTCCAGCTGATCGTCGAGCGCGCCGGCGTGCCGGTGATCCTCGACGCGGGTGTCGGCACGGCCTCCGATGCGGCGCTCGCGATGGAGCTCGGCTGCGACGCCGTCCTGTGCGCGAGCGCGATCTCGCGCGCCGAGGATCCCCGGGCGATGGCGCGCGCGATCCGCGCCGGCGTCGAGGGCGGGCGCCTGGCGCGCCTGGCCGGCCGCATCCCGCGGCGCCTGCACGCCGAGGCCTCGTCGTCGTTCGAGGGGCTCGCGGAGCTGTGAGCGCCTGCGCTCGTCCATGCCGGGGACGCCGGTCGAACGGCGGCGGGCAGTCGTTGTGAACGACCTGCTCGACGACTTCCAGGGCGCCTGGACGGGCCGCCGGCGCGGGGCCTTCCGGAAGATGTGCGCGCCGGACCTGCACTGGGAGGACCCGTTCTGCGAGGAGCCGCTCTACGGGCCCGAGGCGCTCGCCGACCACGCCGCGCGGCTCTGGGAGGCCTTCCCGGACGCGAAGGTCGAGGCGGCCGGCGAGCGGCTCTTCGACGGGCGCTTCATCGCCGCGCCGATCCGCGTCAGCGGGACGCACCTCGGCGAGATCGAGGGCATCCCGCCGACCGGCCGCTACGTCGTCGTGCATGCCGTCCTCTACTGCGAGCTCGACCCGCCGCGCGAGCAGCTCTGGCGCGTCCGCGCGTTCTTCGACGCCTACGAGGCGGCGGTCCAGGTCGGCGTCCTGCCGCGCCGCGGCTCGCTCGGCGAGCGCGCGCTGCTCGCGCTGCGCGGCTTCGGCATCGGGCGCCGCTGAGCGCGCGTCGTCAGCCGCTCACGATGATCTTGCCCTCCATCCCCGGATGGATCGTGCAGACGTAGGAGACGGTCCCGGCCTTGCCGGCCTTCCAGGTGAACGTCCCGCCCTTGCCGAAGGTGTCGGACTTGAAGGTCGCGCCGTTCGTGGCGGTGACGTTGTGGTCGACGGAGTCCTGGTTCGTCCACGTCACCGTCTGGCCGGCCTTCACGGAGACGACCGGCGGCGTGAAGGAGATGTTCTGCATCGTCACCGCGGCGGCACCGGCCGCGGCCGGTGCCGCGCTCGTCGTCGCGGGGGCGGAGGCAGCGGGGGTCGAGCCGGCGGTGCTGGAGCTGTTGCTCCCGCAGCCGGCCACGGCGACGACGATCGCGGCGACGGCGAGGATCGCGAGGATGCGCGACATGGATGGGACCTCCGGGTCGCGGGCACCGGGACCGGGCGGCGACCGACGGGCTGTCACGCAGTCTCGCGCGTTCGCGGCGTGAGCGCCACCAGCACCGGCACGTGGTCGCTGAGCCCGTGGCGGTCCGGCAGCTCCGGCGGGCCGGCAGCCACGAGGCCGCGCGCGAACACGTGGTCCAGGACGTGCCCGCCGCAGTGCTCGAAGCCGGGGAAGCTCGGCGTCCTCGTGTTGCAGTCCGCACCGATGATCGCCGCCGCGCCTCCCGCCCAGCGCAGCAGCGCGTCGGCCGACTCGTTCAGGTCGCCCTGGGCCCGCGCGACGTCATGGGCCGTCGCGTGGAGGTTGCCGACCCAGAGCCCGTCGTCGCGGCGCACCGCGTGGAAGACGCGCCGCTCGGGCCACAGGGCGACGCGTCGCCGTCGATGCTCGGTCACGGTGCGCGCGCGCACGAGGATCGCGTTCGCGCCCCCGCCGCCGGACCTGATCACGTCGGGGCGGTACTCGGCGACGATCCGGCGCAGCGCCGGCAGCTGGTTGCGCGAGGTCCGGGCGGTGAACGCGAGCGCTCCGGCCGCGGCGCCGAGCACCGGCGGCCACCACGGCGGCACCTCCTGCAGCATCGCGACGTCCCAGTCCCAGCTCGCGAGCCTCGCGGCGAACTCCGGCAGCAGGTCGTGCGGGGTGTCCGGCACGGAGCGCCCGTGGAAGAGATTCCAGGTCAGGACTCGCACCACCGCAGTATCTTCCCGCGCTTGCCGCATCACTTCCTCACCGGCGCCGAGCTGTCGCCCGCGCAGCTCGACGAGTTCCTGCGCCGCGCGCTCGAGCTCAAGGCCGCGCCGCGCTCCTCGTCCGCGCTCGCGGGCGCCGTCATCGCGCTGCTGTTCGAGCGGCCGAGCACCCGTACGCGCCTCTCCTACGAGGCGGGCGTCGTCGAGCTGGGCGGCCATCCGATGATCCTGCGCGGCGACGAGATGCAGCTCGCGCGCGGCGAGTCGGTCAAGGACACGGCGCGGATCCTCTCCTCGCATGTCCAGGCGATCGGCGTGCGGACCGGCCCCGACGAGCTGCTCGAGGAGCTCGCCGCCGAGGGCTCGATCCCGGTCTTCAACATGCTCACCGCCGGGCACCACCCCTCGCAGGCCCTCGCCGACCTGCTGACCCTGCGCGAGGAGTTCGGCGCGCTCGACGGGCTCAAGCTCGCCTACGTCGGGGACGGCAACAACGTCGCGCGCTCGCTCGCCATCGTCGGCGGGATCGCGGGCGTCGAGGTGGCGGTCGCCTCGCCGCCGGGCTATGAGCTGGAGCCCGCGGCCGGCGGCACGCGCACGAACGATCCGCTCGAGGCCGTGCGCGACGCGCACGCCGTCTACACCGACGTCTGGGTCTCGATGGGCGACGAGGCGACCGCGGCCGAGCGCCGCCGTGCGCTCGAGCCCTACCGCGTCGACGACGCCCTGCTCGCGCAGGCGGCCCCCGGCGCGATCGCGCTGCACTGCCTTCCGGCCCACCCGGGCGAGGAGATCAGCGAGGACGTGCTGTACGGCGAGCGGCAGCGGATCTGGACGCAGGCGGAGAATCGGCGCCACGCCCAGAAGGCGCTGCTGGAATGGTTGCTGTCCGACGGATCAGGAGCGACGAGCGATGGCTGAACCCAGGAGCACCGCCAGGAAGACCGCGGCGCGCAAGCCGGCGGCCAAGCCCGCTGCGGCGAAGAAGCCCGCTGCGGCGAGGAAGCCGGCTGCGAAGAAGCCCGCTGCGACCACGAAGCCTGCGGCCGCCGCGAAGAAGCAGGCTGCGAAGCAGCCGCCCGCGGCGAAGAAGGCGGCCCCGCGCGTCACGCCCAAGCCGGCCGAGCGGCGCAGCAAGCGCACCGCCGTCGCCCGCTCGCCCACGGAGGCCGCCCGCGACGTCGCGCTCTTCGACAACCTCGGCGCCCTGGGCGACCTGCTCGCCGAGCATCTCGTCCTGACGGTCGAACGCCTGCAGGAGACCCTGGATGACGCCGTCCGCCGCGGCCGGATGCTCCCCGACGACGCAGCGGACATCGCGCAGCGCCTGTCGCAGGCGGGGCGCCGCCAGGTCGAGGAGCTGCTCGCCGAGGCCGAGCGGCGGATCCGCGGCCTGCGCTAGCTGCGATCCTGGGGGCGTGACCACCGACAAGGCCGCCCCCCCGCCCGATCTCGCCAAGCGTCCCGAGCGCGGTGACGAGCTGGACCTGCGCATCGAGTCGCTCGCCTTCGGCGGGAACGGCGTCGCGCGCCTGGCGCTGGGTGACCGCGGCTACGTCGTGTTCGTGCGCGGCGCGATCCCGGGAGATCGCGTCCGGGCCCGCGTCACCAAGCGCAAGCGCGACTACGCCGAGGCGCTGACGCTCCAGGTGCTCGAGCCCGGGCCCGACCGCATCGAGCCGCTGGCCGACCACCCCGGTGCGCCGTGGCAGGTGCTCGCCTACGAGCAGCAGCTCCAGATCAAGCAGGGCCAGGTCGACGACGCGCTGCGCCGCCTCGGCCGCCTCGACGGCTTCGAGCTCGAGCCGATCGTCCCGGCGGTCGAGCAGTGGCGCTATCGCAACAAGCTCGAGTACTCCTTCGGCGTCGACGAGGCGGCGAACCTCGTCTGCGGGTTCCACGCGCCCGGGTCCTGGTCACGGATCCTGCACGTCGAGGACTGCCTGCTGGCCTCCGAGCGCGGGAACGCCGTGCGCCGCGGCGTGTTCGAGGCGGTGCGCGCGATGGGCCTGGGCGCCTACGACCGCCGCACGCAGGAGGGCTTCCTGCGCAACCTCGTCGTGCGCGAGGGCCGGCGCACCGGCGAGGTGCAGGTGCGCCTCGTCACCTCGCCCGGCGAGCTCGACGACGAGGCGCTCCTCAGCGCGATCGAGCCGCTCGGCGTGCAGAGCGTCGTCTGGACGCAGGCCGCCGGCGTCGGCGAGACGACGCAGGGCGGGCGCGACATCCTGCTGGCGGGCGCCGACCGCATCGCCGAGGAGCTCTCCGGCATGCGCTTCGCGCTCAGCGCCGAGGCGTTCTTCCAGACGAACACCGAGATGGCGGAGCGCCTCTACGGCGTGGCGACCGAGTACGCCGCGCTGCGCGGCTGGGATCGCGTCTACGACCTGTGCTGCGGCATCGGCACGATCGGCCTGACGCTCGCGCCGCGCGCCTCGGAGGTCATCGGCGTGGAGATCGTCGAGCAGGCCGTCATCGACGCCACGGCCAACGCGCGCAGCAACCAGATCGACAACGCCCGCTTCCTGGCGGGCGACGTGCGGGTCGTGCTGAAGGACCTCGCCGAGTCGGGCGGCCCGCGGCCGGACGTCGTCGTCGTCGACCCGCCGCGCGCCGGCCTGTCGAAGAAGGTCGTCGCGCGCATCGCCGAGGCCTCGCCGAAGCGCATCGTCTACGTCTCCTGCAACCCGACGACGCTTGCGCCGAACGCCGCGCAGCTCGTCGAGGCCGGCTACCGGCTCGTCAAGGTCCGGCCGGTCGACATGTTCCCCCAGACGCCGCACATCGAGTGCGTGGCGCTGCTGGAGCGGGCGTAGCACCACCACGGATCGCGCGGTGTCGGGCCTCGTCGTTCGCGCGGCGCTGACTCAGCTCCGGAAGATCGTCCAGACCCCCGCCCTCCCGATCCGGTGGACGGGACGGCTCGGCGGCAGTGCTGGACGCGGGCCAGCGTCGTGCGGCGGCCCGCGGAAGACGATCGCCGGCGGCGACCATCCGGGAGCACGCCGGGTGGAGTGCCAGGTCGCCTGGATGTCGGCGAGCGGCGTGTCGAGGTCCCACGCGAGCGCGGTCTGCATGTACGGGTTGACGGCCGGGCGCCCCGCGGCGCGCACGGCGCGCGCGCCACCGGCCAGCGTGACCGCCTTGCGCAGGTCGGCCTTCGTGCGCTGCTCGCCGCGCGCCGTGCTGATGAGCCGCGCGTTGCTGCGCACCGTCGGGAACGCCGCCACGAGGACGAGGATCGCGATCGCGCCGGCCAGCGCGAGCCGGCCGCGCCGGTCGTGGACGGCCGCAACCGTCACTGCGAGCCCGGCGCCCGCCAGGACCGCCAGCAGCGCCGCCGGACCGGCGAGGTACCGCCGGGACCCGGGGTACCCGCGCTGAGCCATGACGGCGACGATGCCGAGCCAGGCGATCGCGACCGCCGCGACGACGAGCGGCCTGATGATCCGCGCGCGCCACGCCGCGACGATGCCGACGACCGACAGCGCGAGCGCGGGGAGCACGATCGCGTCGGTGAGCCGGTGCAGGACGCCGAGGGCGTCCGTGTGCTCGTTCACCGTGACGACGGCGCGCACGATGAGGGCGCAGCCTGCGCAGACGGCAGGCGCCCGCGCGGCGTGGATCGAGTTGAACGCGGTGCCCGAGCCGGCGCGCGCGAGGCCGAGCCAGACGGCGGGCGGGAGGACGGCCGCCGCGACCACGATCCAGTCGAGGCGGCGCTCACGGACCTGCATGGCGACGGCGAGCACCGCGACGATCGCCCACAGCTCAGGACGGACCAGGCCGCCGACGCCGAGCAGCACGATGGCGGTGCGCGGCGCGGCGGCGAGGTATCGATCCGCTGCGAGCAGGACGAGCAGCACGAGCAGCGGCTCGGATGACCCGAAGACCGCAGTGCGGAAGACGTCCGGGCCGACGACGATCAGGCCGGCCGCTGCTGCGCCTGCGAGCGTCCCGCCGAGCCGTGAACCCGCGCGGTAGGCGACCAGGATCGAGAGCAGCGCGCACACCCGCATGCACGCGAGCCACACCATCGGCGCGACGTCGCCGAACGGGGTCAGCGGTGCGGCCACGATGACCGGGAGCGCCTTGAACGCCGGCCCGCCCGCGGTCTGCAGCTCGCCATGCAGCAACTCCCGCGCCCAGACCATCCACGCCCACGCGTCGTAGCCCAGCGGGCGAGCGATCAGCAGCGACCCGACGCCGAGCGCCACGGCGGCCACGACCGCGGGCAGCACGGGCACATCGCGCCGGTGTGCGCCGTGGACGAGCAGCACACCGCTCCCCGCACCCCGCGACACGCTGGGCTGTTCCCCCATAGGCTCGCCGAGGCTACACCGCTGCACTGTGGGATGATGAGCGGCCATGGGCTGCTTCGTGATCCTCTTCGCCCTGATCGGACCGCGCGTCGCGCTGGTCTTCACGTGGATCTTCAGCAACGTGCTGAGCCTGGCCTACGACAGCTGGGTCGTGCCGTTCCTGGGGTTCTTCCTGCTGCCGTGGACGACGCTGGCCTACGCGTGGATGTGGGACTCGGGCCACCACGGGGTGTACGGCCTCGAGTGGTTCCTCGTCGGTCTGGCGTTCGTCGTCGACCTCGGGTCGTTCGCCGGCGGACGCTCGCGGCGGGCTGCGCGCAGCGCGTAGACGGCCGGCCCTCTGCGCCGCGGTGAGCGCGGGGTCGTCGAGACGACCGGGGTCCGCGGCGCCGCCATGTCCCGCACGCCGACGTCGCAGACGACACCCTCGTCGTCTGCGAGCGCTTCCGGCTCGTCGCGCGCCACCAGGACGCAGGAAAGGCGGCGCCCCCGCGCCGCCGCCTTTCTGCCCCCCCACGCCCGTGCAGGCGTCCCGCGCCCGTTCAGGCGCCGAAGCTCGGTGTGCGCTGCGGCCCGTGACGGTGCTGGCGCCGCATGGCGACGCCGCCGACCAGCGCAGCGCCGAGCAGCGCGATGCCGATGGCGATCCACGGCGTGGCCGAGCCACCGGAGCCGGTCTGCCCGGCGTGCGTCGCCGAGAACCCCTTGACGTTCGCCGCGAACCCGTTGCGGTAGGAGGACGCCGCACTCGTCGGCGGTGCGGACTTGACGACGACCGCCGCGGACTGCGCGACGGGAACCAGGCGGTCACCGTGCAGCAGCGGACCGTGGACCGGCCGCGCGGCGGCGGGGCCGGCGAGCAGCGCGGCGCTGAGCGCGGCGGCGACGACGGCGAGGACGATGTGGCGGAAGGTGGTGCGGTGGGTGGACATGATGCCTCCGGATCGGGGTGGTGATGCGATTGGGTCACCGTCCCACCGGGCCGCAGGCGCCGCGACGGCATCCGCCCGACGCGGGCGTGACATCCGTCACGTTCGAGCTCAGGCGGCGTAGCGGCGCAGCGCCGCGAGATCGAGCACGGTGATGCGCCGCCGGCGCGTCTCGATCCAGCCCAGCTCGCGCAGCGTCATGAGCGCCCGCGAGACGGCCTCGCGCGAGGCGGCGGTCCACGCCGCGAGCTCGTCGTGGGAGAGCGCCAGGCCGAGCTCGACGGGCGAGCCCGGAGAGCCCTGCTCATCGGCAAGCTCGACGAGCCGGCGGGCGACCCGTCCGGTCACGTCGTAGGCCGCGAAGTCCAGGCGCTGGTGATCGGCCTCACGCAGCCGCGTCGCCGCGACCTGCCACAGCACGATGGCCAGGCGCGGGTGCGCCTCGAGCAGCGCGCGGAACGCCGAGCCTGCGAGCGCCATCGTGTCGAGGGGCTCGAGCGCGCTGACCGTCGCGCCGCGCGGTGTCCCGTCGATCGCCGAGAGCTCGCCGACGAGCTCGCCGGGCCCGGGGAAGCTCAGCACGGCCTCCTTGCCGTCGGCGTTGATGATGGTCGTCTTCGCGCGGCCGCCCAGGATCACGTAGACCGCGCCCGCGTCGTCGCCCTGATGGAAGAGCGTCGAGCCGGCCGGGTAGCTCCGCGGCGCGCCCGCCTCCTCCAGGGCCGCGCGCTCGTCGTCGTGCAGCGCCGTCAGGAAGTCGAAGGACTCGGCCATCGCGTGTCAGCAGGGGTCGCCGGTCATGCCATCGACGACGCGGCGCAGTGCCGCGAGCTCCTCGCGCAGATCCCGGACCTCGGCCTCGAGCGCGGTGAGCCGGTCGCGCCCGAGGGTCGGCGCCGGTGCCGACCACGCGGACTCGGCGCTCGACGGGCCCGGCGCGCGCTCATCGTCCTCCCCGAGCAGGTGCTCCCAGCGCTCCTCCTTCTGCCCGGGGCGCCGCGCGGCCGAGCGCACGAGGTCGCGCGCCTGCAGCCGCTCGAGCGTGCCCTGCAGCGCTGCGAGGTCGGCGAAGTGGTGCAGGCGGTCGGTGCGCGTCTTGAGCTCGCCCGGCGTCTGCGGGCCGCGCAGCAGCAGGACCGTGAGGACCGCCTGCTCGTCGGGCGCGATGCCGAGCGTCTCGTCGAGCATGTGGCGGTACTTCGGGGCGCGGCTTCCCTGGCCGCTGGCGTAGCGCGTCCAGCGGATCCGGCCGAGGCGCTCGAGCGCCTCGCGGATCGTGTGCTCGTCGTAGTCGACGACCGGGTCGCGGTTCGTCGCCTGGTTGCAGGCCAGGCGCAGGGCGTTGAGCGTCAGGGGGTAGGCGTCGGGCGTCGTGCGCTGCTTCTCGAGCAGGCAGCCGAGCACCCGCTGCTCCTGGGTGGTGAGGTCCACGGACGGCAGCCTAAGCTCTGCTGACAGGATGTCCCAGCCCGACGACGACGACCGCGGCCCCGTCGCCCGCCTGGGCGGCGACCTGCTCGACACGGCGGTCGAGCGGATCTCGATCCGTGAGCGCCTGCTGCGCGTGCGCGCCGTCGCGCCGCGTGTGGCGATCGTGGCCGCCGCGGCGAGCGTGTCCTACCTCGTGGCGCGGTACGCCTGGGGGCATCCGCGCCCGTTCTTCGCGCCGATCGCCACCATCGTCGTGCTCGGCATCACGCTCGGTCAGCGCACGCAGCGCGCCCTGCAGCTCGCGTTCGGCGTGGCGCTCGGCGTGCTCGTCGCGGACCTCGCGGTGAAGTTCATCGGCACGGGGGCGTGGCAGATCGCCGTGATCGTCTTCGCGGGCATGTGCATCGTCGTCTTCCTGGGCGGCGACCAGCTGGCGACGATCCAGGCCGCGAACGCCGGCGTCCTGATCGTGCTGATCGCCAACCCGCACGATCCGGCGGGGCTCGCGCGGTTCCTGGACTCGATGACCGGCGCGGCGGTCGCCCTGCTGTTCAACCTCGTCCTGTTCCCCGTGAATCCGCTGAAGCTCGCCTCCAGCGCGCTGGACCCGGCGGTCGCGCGGCTCGCCGACGTGCTCGACGCCGTCGCCGACGCGCTCGAGGCCCAGGACGACGCCGCAGCGTCGACGGCGCTGCGCCGCGCGCGCGAGCTCGAGGACCACCTCGAGGACATGCGGGCCGCCATCGCGACGAGCGGCGAGACGGCCCGCCTGGCGCTGCTGCGCCGCGGGCAGCGCGACGCCGTCGAGCGCTATACGCGGGCGCTCGACCAGATCGCCAGGGCCCAGCGCGACGTCGCCGGGCTCGCACGCGGCGCCGACCGGGCGCTGCGGGTGGGCGACGCCATGCCGGCACCCGTGATCGCCGGCCTGCGCGACCTGGCGACGGCGGCGCGTCATCTCGCCGGCGCCTTCGCCGACCCGGACGAGCGCGACGAGGTGCGCGAGGCCGCCCTCCAGGGCGCGGTCGCCGCGACGGCGGGGCTGGACCGGACGCGCAACCTCTCCGTGAGCATCGTGGTGGGCCAGGCGCGGATGACGGCGCACGATCTGCTGCGGGCCACGGGCATGACCCTGGACGAGGCGCGCGGGGAGATCCGCGAGGCCGCCGACGTCGAGACCGAGGCGCGCGCGGCCGCCGGCGCGGCGGCCGTCGAGCGCCAGAGCGCCGGCGCCGAGATCGACGCCGCGCGCCCCGCGCCGGACGACGTCCGCTGACGCGCGCCGCCGCGTCGCTATGTTCCTGCGCCATGCGTGCCGCGACCATCCGCGACGGCGAGGTCCTCGTCGCCGACCATCCGGATCCCGAGCCCGGCGCGGGCGAGGTCCTGGTGCGCGTCCGCGCCGCGGGCCTCAACGGCGCCGACCAGCTCCAGAGGCGCGGCGCCTATCCGGCGCCGCCCGGGGCCCCCGCCGACATCCCGGGCCTCGAGCTCGCCGGCGAGGTCGTCGCCTGCGGCCCGGGCGTGGCGCGCTTCGCCGTGGGCGACCGCGTGATGGCGATCGTCGGCGGCGGCGGCCAGGGCGAGCTGTGCACCGTGCACGAGCGCCAGCTGATGCCCGTCCCCGAGGGGGTCGACTGGAAGCACGCCGGCGGCATCCCCGAGGTCTTCACGACCGCGCACGACGCGCTCTTCACGCAGGCGGGCCTGGCGATGGGCGAGCACGTCCTCATCAGCGGCGCGGCCGGCGGCGTGGGCACCGCCGCGGTCCAGCTCGCGGCGGCGACCGGTGCGCGCGTCACCGCGTCGGTGCGCAACGCGGATCTGCGCGAGCAGGTGCTCGCGCTCGGCGCGGATGCCGCGCTGGACCCGGAGGCGACGTCCGGCGCCGGCCCGTACGACGTCCTGCTCGAGCTCGTCGGCGCCTCGAACCTGGACGCGAACTTCGGCGCCCTGGCGACCGGCGGGCGGGTCGTCGTGATCGGCGTCGGCGGCGGCGGGTTCAAGAGCGAGCTGAACCTGCTCGCGCTGATGGGCAGGCGCGCGCGGATCGCCGCGTCGACGCTGCGCGCCCGGCCGCTGGAGGAGAAGGCGGCGACCGCGCGTGCGATGGAGCGCCACGTCCTCCCGCTGTTCGAGCGCGGACGGCTCCGGGTCCCGGTCGCGGCGACCTATCCGCTGGACGACGTCGCGCGGGCCTACGAGCGGTTCGCCGCCGGGGCCAAGCTCGGCAAGGTCATCCTGGAGCTCTAGCGCCGATGGCCGGCAACGCCGTGGATCGGTTCTGGGACGCGCGGCGCCGCGGCGCGTGGGACTCGCTCGTCGCACAGCTCCAGCGCGGAGTCAGCATCACGATGCTGCACGAGAACACCGAGCTCAGCCGCGCTGAGTTCGCGACCTTCCTGCGCGTCATGCACCACGACGCGACGACGACGGTGTACCGCTGCATCGCCGGCCGCGGCCACCAGATCGCCGTGCTCGCCACGATCGCCCGCCCGAAGACGACGTTCGAGTGCGCCGGCTTCTACGACCTGCGCGAGGGCCGCATCGAGGTCGTCCGCGAGATGTGGCTGCCGCGGGGCGGGGCGTCGATGATGGACTTCGTCTAGGTGACGTCGACAACTCGATCCCGGCTTCGCCGGGTCGAGTTGCGCGAAAACCCGATCATGTCCCGGCAGGGCGCTAGTACGGCGGCAGCTCCGCCCACCACGTCCCGAGCGTGCGGAACGCGGCCCAGAACGCGCGCTTGGCGGCGTCCTCGTCGAGCGACTCGTCGATGTCCGGGGTGATGAGGACGTCCATGGTCGGCGTCAGTTCCTGGATCTCGCCGGGGCGCCACTCCACGGGGCGGGCGAGCGGCAGCTCGAGCTCGTTCAGCACGGCGAGCGCGTCCTCGCCCATCACGACGACGATCCGCGGCTGCACGATCGCCAGCTCCTCGGCGACGCGCGCGATGCAGGCCGGGTCGGCGAGCGACGCGTCCCCGACCGGGCACTTCACGCACAGCGTGCCGTAGACGGCGAGCGGGTCGATGTCGAGCCGGCGCAGCGACTTGCGCAGCGCCGCGCCGGCGCGCCCGTAGAACGCGACGCCCTCCTCGATCTCCGACACGACGGGCGCGAACTTGAGCAGGAGGATGTCCGCCTGCGGATGCCCGGAGCCGAGCACCGGCATGAGGTTGCCGCGCGGACAGTGCCGGCATCCCTGCACGTCGTGCGTCAGCGCGTTCATCTCGCGAATGGCGCGCTCGAGGTACTTCTCGCGGATCTCGTCGTCAGTGGCCGGCACGGGTCCACCGGGATTCGACGGCGTGGGCGCGTCTCCCTCGCCGTGCATCAGGGCTTGCGCGCGGCGCGCCGGACACGGCGCTGGCGGACCCCGGCGCGAGCCCCCTGCGGGGTTGCCCTGGTCTGCAGGAACTTCAGCGCCTGGACGTAGACGTAGTTCGTCGGCGTGGTGATGATCTGCGCGTCGCGGATCGACTCGAGGAACTCCGCGGGCCCCTCGAAGTCGCGCATGCGCACGCGCGCCGTCCCGAGGCCCTGGGCCACGTGCGCGTCCGACCCCGCACCCGCCGGGATGCGGTACTTCTGGGCGAAGCGCTCGGCCTCCTCGTTGAACGAGCCGATCGCCACGCGCGGGTTGAAGATCTCGATCAGGTCGATGTCCTCGATGATCGTGAGCAGGTGCTCGTAGTCCGGGACGGCGTGCATCCGGTCGAACGGATGCGGCACGTAGACGAGCCCACCCTGGCGCTTGATCTCGGCGACCGTCTCCTCGAGCGTCAGGCCGCGCGGGATCTTGCGCTCGAGGAAGAGGCCGATCACCTCGCCCTGGCTGGCCGTCTTGACCTCCTCGGCGAGGATGACCTTGACCCCGTACTCCTCCGACAGCGCGGCGGCGGCCCTCGCGCCGGAGATCTCGTTGTGCTCGGTCACGGCGATCGCCCCGAGCCCGCGCTCGCGCGCGGTCGCCATCAGGACCTCGACCGGCGTGGCGCAGTCGTGGCTGTGGTCGGTGTGCATGTGCAGGTCGACGTCGATGATCGGCCGCCGGGCCAGCCGCCGGCGGATCGTCGCGTCGCGCTGCGTGCTCTTGCGCCGCGCGGCGAGCTCGCCGTAGAGCGCCTCGACCTCGTCGGCGACGTCGGTCCAAGACCGCGGGACGGCGGCCGCCCGCAGGCGCGCCCGCAGGTCCGCATCGCCGAGCAGCCGGCTGAGCTGCGCGCCGAGCGCCTCGGGGTCGCGCTGGTCGAAGAGCAGCCCGCGAGCGCCCTCGTCGACGACCTCCTCGTAGACGGCCAGGCGCGAGGCGAGCGGGACGGCGCCGGCGGCGCTGGCGCGGGCCAGCAGCCCCGGTTGCGGGGCGGTGCCGGACGAGGCGGCGACGAGCACGTCCGAGCGCGCGAGCAGCGCGTCGACGTCGGTGTGGTCCGGGGCGACGTAGTGCACGCGCTCGCGCAGGTCCGCACGCAGCGGCGTGGACGAGGGGCCGGTCGCGCTGACGACGACGAGCTCCCACGGCTCCTCGCAGGTGACGTGGCGCAGGGCGCGCAGCAGCAGCCGCAGCGCGGGCCGCTCCTCCTCCTCCACGAAGGCGACGCGCAGCGGGTCGCCCTCCTGCCGCGGCGTGCGCGGGAGCGCGGGAGCCGCCGCGCGCAGGAGTCGGTAGCGCGCGGGGAAGTGGCGCTCCATGACGGCCGCGGTCGCCGCATAGCTCGCGGTCCGCGCGTCGAGGCGTCCGAAGACGAGCTCGACGACCTTGCGTGTGACCTGCGTTGCCACGAGGCGCTCGGTGGGCGCGTGGAAGGAGCCGACGTTGAGTGCGCGCGAGGCGCGCAGCGAGGCGCTGGCGATGCTCGGCCCGAACGGCTCGTGCACGTGGCAGAGGTCCAGCGGCGCGCGGTCGAAGAGGTCGGTCAGCGTGCGCGTGACGTCCAGCGGCAGCGCGACGCGCCGGCGACCGGGCAGTGGCGCGAGCGCCTCGCCGACGCTCAGCAGCAGCGGCTCACCGCCGGCGCGACCGGGCAGCTCGTGCGCGCCGGCGCGCACGAGGCGGCGCCCCTCGCGCACGCGCGCCGAGGACCCCGAGGGCGCGACGATCAGGACGCGGTGCCCGCGATCCGTCAGCTCGTCGCTCAGGCGCCGGACGATCTCGTTGACCTCGTGCGGCTGCTCCCACGCGTACGGCGTGACCTGGGCGATGGAGAAGCGCTCGGACACGGAGGCTGAGGATAGAGCCGGGAACGACGACGGCCCGCCGGGGGCGGGCCGTCGCACGGTTCCGGATCGGCGCCCTGGGGCGCCGGGGGCTACGCCTTCGCGACGGCCTTGCGGGCCGGCGCCTTGCGCGCGGCGGGCTTGGCCGCGGCCTTTGCCGGGGCCTTGCGGCCGGCCGGCCGATGGAGCCCACCCACCCCGCCCTTGCCGGCGTACTTGGCGATGAACCGGTCGGTCCACTCGCGCGCCTCGTCGTCGGGCCGCTGGTTGTGCGGCGACTTCATGAGGTACGAGCTGGGGCCGTCGAGCTGGCCGCCGATGCCGTGGTTCAGCGCGAGCTTGCACAGGCGCACCGCGTCGATGACGATGCCGGCCGAGTTCGGGGAGTCCCAGACCTCGAGCTTCATCTCGACGTTCAGCGGCACGTCGCCGAAGGCCTGGCCCTCGAGCCGGATGTGCGCCCACTTGCGGTCGGTGAGCCACGGCACGTAGTCCGAGGGGCCGATGTAGACGTCGTCCTTGGGCAGCGTGTGGCCCATGATCGAGGTCACGGCCTGCGTCTTGGAGATCTTCTTGGACTCCAGGCGCTCGCGCTCGAGCATGTTGTAGAAGTCCATGTTGCCGCCGACGTTCAGCTGCGAGGTGCGCAGCATCTTCACGCCGCGATCATGGAACAGGCGGGCGAGCGTGCGGTGCACGATCGTCGCGCCGACCTGCGACTTGATGTCGTCGCCGACGATCGGCAGCCCGGCCTTCTTGAACTTCTTGTCCCAGTAGTCGCTCGAGGCGATGAACACCGGGATGCAGTTGACGAAGCCGCAGCCGGCCTCGATGACCTGCTCGACGTACCAGCGGGTCGCGTCCTCGGAGCCGACCGGCAGGTAGGAGACGACGACGTCGGTGTTCGTCTCGCGCAGGATCGTGACGATGTCGGCGGTCTCGCCGGGAGCCTTGGTGATCTTCTCCTTGGCGTACTTGCCGATGCCGTCGAGCGTCATGCCGCGGTAGACGGGCGCGCCCAGCGTGCCGGGGACCTTCGCGAACTTCATCGTGTTGTTCGGGTCGGCCCAGATGGCCTTGCCGAGATCCTTGCCGACCTTCGTGCGGTTGACGTCGAAGGCGCAGGTGAACTCGATGTCGCTCACGTGGTAGCCGCCGAGGTCGACGTGCATCAGGCCCGGGACGGGCTGCTTGGGATCGGCGTCCTTGTAGTACTCGACGCCCTGCACGAATGCGCTCGCGCAGTTGCCGACGCCGATGATCGCGACCCGGACCTTGTCCTTCTGGTAGCGGGCCTTGCCGTTCTGCGCTGCGCCGTTGGGCGTCGCAGCCTTGCCGTTGGTGGTGCTCACAGGGGTTCCCTTCTCAGGAGTTCACCGGGACAGACCCCGGGACTGGGGCGGGGTTACAGCCGTTCCGGCAGGGCCGCGGTGGCGATCAGCTGCCTGCGCACGTGCAGGATGCGCTGGATCGTGGTGATGATCCCCATCGCCGCCAGCACGTAGACGGCGGGCGCCAGCAGCGAGAAGTCGCCGAGCCCGAGGCCGCGCGCGAACAGCAGGCCGATCGAGAGCACGACGACACGCGTCGCGCGGCTGCCGATGCCGACCTTGCACTCCACGCCGAGGGCTTCGGCGCGGGCGCGGGTGTAGCTGACCATCACGGACGCGAGGATCGCGATCGCGGTGACCGCGGCCTCGACGTCCTTGCCGTCCTTGGCGAAGGTGTAGGCGACCGCGGTCAGGACGATGCCCTCCTCCATGCGGTCGAGCGTGGAGTCCAGGAACGCGCCGAACGGCGAGCCCTTGCCCGACATCCGCGAGTAGCGCCCATCGAGCGTGTCGCAGACCGACCCGACGATGTACGCGACGCCGCCGAGGATCCAGAGCTCGTTCCACACGAGCACGGCGGACACGATGCACAGCACGAAGCCGGTCATCGAGATCGCGTTCGGCGTCAGGCGCGACTCGATCAGCGCGTTGCGGACGGCCTCGCGGCGCTCGCCCGGCTGCCGCGCGCCGGGCCCGCCTCCGGGAGCCTGTCGGACGGCCATCAGGCGGTGACTCGGACGGGCTCTGCATCGAGCGCGCGCGGGGCCGGCTGCGCGCCCTCGAACGCCCACTGCTCACGCGCCCGCGCCATCTGCGTCGCGGCCGCCCAGGCCGCGCCGGCGGTGATCGCGCCGAGCACCGCGTCGGTGAGGAAGTGGTTGCCGGTGATGACGATGACGAACGTCACGAAGGCGGGGTACAGCGTCCAGAACCAGCGCGTGACAGGGTGCTTGACGAGCAGCGCCAGCGGCACGCCGATCATCAGCGCGAACGCGACGTGCATCGAGGGCACCGCCGCGTACGGGTTGAACAGCGAGTTGACGCCCGCGCTCGTCGGCTGCACGCCGGTGAAGTTGGCGACACTGTCGACGAAGCCCCACTCGGGGAAGAAGCGCGGCGGCGCGGACGGGTAGACGATGTAGCCGACGAGCGCGATCGTCCACGACACCATGAACATGTTGCGCACGAAGTAGAAGCTGCGGTTGTGGCGCAGGTAGATGTACGCCAGCGCGCCGAGCGTGATCGTCACCTGCGCGTTGAGGTAGACCCACGAGGCCGCGTCGCCGATGAAGCTCGTGGCGCCGAAGAAGGACTGGACCTTCGGCTCGATGAAGAAGTGCAGCGAGCGCTCGAGGTCGATGATGTTGCGGCCGTTCTGGAACGCGACGGCCGCGCCGTCCGGTTGGTCGACCCAACCGCGCACGACGCGGTACAGCATGTAGCCCACTTCGAAGAGCACGATCTGCAGAACGACGTCGGGGACGCCATGCGGCAGACGGCGGTCGACGCGGGCGTAGAGCGAACGCACCACCGAGGCCATCGCCCGTAATCCTACCCGGGTCGCCAGCGGCGGTAAACCGCGGGAAACCCGCGAAGCCCCTCCGCGGTCAGGTGCAACGGTCGCTCGTTGCGCGAATCCGGCCGAGCGCGAACCGGATGCCGAGCACCGCCTGACCGGGCTGCGCGAGCCGCACCCGCGTCCACCCGCCCGGCGCCCGCCCGACGCAGCCGGCCCCCGAGGTCAGCGCCCAGTAGGGCGTGAAGCGCACGCGCACGATCGACGTGGCGGCGCGCGGCGTCGTCAGCGTGACGGTGTCGGGGCCGAGTGCGGTGACGCGGACCGGCGGCGTCGCGAGGGGGCGCGCGCCGGCGAGCCGGAACAGCCGCCAGTGTCCCCCGCGCCAGATCTCGCGCAGCCCCGGAACGCGCCCCCTGCGCACCAGCTGCGCCTCGTGTGCGCCGGCCGGGTCGAGCTTGATGTCCGGCAGGGCGATGTAGCGCACCGAGAGGCTGTCGAGCCAGCGCCGGTAGCGCGCGCCGCTGAACGCCGTGCCGTCGTAGAAGATCGGGTTGAGCGTCGTGTCGAGCTGGCGCTCCCAGCCGCGCGCCAGCGGGTGTGCCGGCGGCAGGAAGCGGGTCTCCCAGTGGTTGCCGGTGAACGGCACCTCGATCCGCGACGGGCCCTCGCCCGCGGCGAGCCGGTCGAGCTCGCCGATCAGCGGCCGGTAGTACTCGAGCTCGCTCGAGTCGTCGCCCGCGCCGCGGATCACCGAGCGCACGGGGGCGAGCCACTGCCAGTACAGGAGCGGCAGCGCGATCAGCGCGAGCGCGGTCATCCGGCGGTTCCACAGCGCCCCCACGGCGACCGGGCCGGCGAAGACGGCGGCCAGGCGCACGAGGTTGCCGCCCAGCGCCGTGTCGAGCACGAGGCCCGCGACCAGCGCCGCCGCGTAGAGCGCCGCTCCCGTGCGCAGCTCGCGCTCGGCGCGGGGCAGGATCACGACCAGGATCACCGCGATCGCGAAGCACCAGGCGAACGACGACACGGCGAACGGCTGGACCCCGGACTGCGGGAAGGCGAGCACGATCAGCAGCCCCGGCGCGATCGCCCCGGCGGCGACCCAGACGGCGCCGCGCGCCCGGGCGGGCAGCCACCAGGCGGCGGCGGCGAGCACGAGGAACGCCGCGGCGACAGGGCTCGTGAGCGTCGTGACGACGGCGAGGCCCGCTGCCGCGGGGCGGCGGCGGCGTGCGACGACGAGCGCGGCGAGCCCGGGGCCCAGGCCGGCGGCGAAGGCGAGCTGGCCGCCGAGCAGCGTCGAGGTCACGCCGATGGCGAACCACAGCGCGGCGAGGCTCGCCTGCGGCTCGTCCCAGTGGGCGCGCGCGAGCCGCTCGAAGCACCACGCCGCGAGCACGACGCCCGCCGCGGCGACGATCTGCGGCGAGAGCAGGGCCGCCAGCGGCGGCATCAGCACGCTGTAGCCGGGCAGCGCATGCCCCGCGTACCAGCCCTGCTCCCAGATCGCGAACGGCGCGTGCGCGGCGAGGGCGGCGCGGTACTCGTGGGCGGCGAGGTCCGGCGTCGGCGGGTCGCCGAGCACCCAGAGCAGCGACAGCAGCGCCGTCAGGGGCCAGGTCGGCAGGCGCGTGAGCCGCTCCACGGGGGCCTCAGGCGGGGCCGGCCGCGGGCCCGGTGAGGAAGTCGGCCACGGTGTCGATCACGTCGGGGCGATCCAGCCACGGCCAGTGCCCGGCGTCGGGAAGGTGGATCGTCCGCGCCGGGCCGCCCAGCGCGTCGGCGTAGGCGTCGGCGAAGCGGGCGGGGATGTACGGGTCGGCGTCGCCCCACACGACGAGCGCCGGGCAGGTGATCGCCCCGAGGCGGGTGCCCGCGCCGGCGAGCTTGTCCTCCGGGCTCGTGCGGTACAGCTGCAGGATCGCCCGCTGCGTGCCCTGGTCGAAGTGGGCCATGGTGGCGTCGAGGAACGCGTCCGGCAGCGGTCCCGGGGTGGCGTTCGCCTCGCGCGAGAGCTGCTTGAGGCCGATCCGCGTCGTCGCGCCGATGACCGTCTCGCCGACGACCCGCCGGCGCCACAGGCGCGCGATCCGGTGCCAGCGGTAGCCGGGCAGGAAGGGGACCGCGTTGATCACGACGAGTCGCTCGACCCGCTCGGGGAAGCGCATCGCCCACAACAGCCCCACGGCGCCCCAGTCGTGCACGACCAGGCGCACGCGCTCGACGCCGACGAGCTCGAGGTAGCGCTCGATGAAGCGCTCGCAGCCCTCCATCGTGAAGTCCAGATCGCCGCGCTTGCCGCTGCGCCCGAAGCCGAGCAGATCGGGCGCCAGGCCTCCGGTGCGTTCCAGGAACGCCGGCCAGTCGTCGCTGCTCGTCGGGACGCCGTGCAGGTACAGGACGGGGGCTCCGTCGGCGTCGGGGGCGGGCGCCGAGCGCCAGAACACCGGCTGTCCGTCGATCCCGCCCGTGTGCTCGGTGATCGCGGGCATCGGGGCGCGGCACGATACCGTCCCGCCGCGTGAGCGCCCGCCAGGCAACCGTCCCCCGCGCGGCGTGGAAGCGCCCGCCGGCGCGTCGCGTGCGGGCGATCCGCTCGCGGCTGCGCGAGCTCTACGGCACGCCGGTGATGGCCCCGCACGAGGATCCGCTCGCCGAGCTCGTCCTGACGGTCCTCTCCCAGTCGACGAACGACCGTAACCGCGACGTCGCCTTCCTGCGCCTGCGCGAGCGCCTGGACTCCTGGGAGGCGGTGCGCGACGCGCCCGTCGCGGAGATCGAGGAGGCGATCCGCCCGGGCGGGATCTCGAAGGTGAAGTCGGCGCGGATCAAGGCGATCCTCGAGGCGGTCGGCGAGGATCTCGACCTGGCCTGGATGCGCGACGCGCCGGTCGAGGAGTCCCGCGCGTATCTCTGCGCCCTTCCGGGTGTCGGGCGCAAGACGGCGGCCTGCGTGCTGCTCTTCGCCTACGGGCTGCGCGACATCCCCGTGGACACGCACGTCTCGCGGGTCGGCACGCGGCTCGGGCTCTTCCGCCCGGGCGCGCCGTTCGAGGAGCTGCACGACGAGCTCCTGCGGCTGACCCCGCCGGGTGCCGAGCTCGAGCTCCACGTGAACATGCTCCGCCACGGACGGCGCACGTGCCACGCCCAGCGCCCCGCCTGCCGCGCGTGCGCGCTGCGCCGGATGTGCCCGGGGCGCCTGGCATGAGCCGCGTCGCGCTCGCCACGTGCCGCGAGCTGCCCGACCTCGACGACGACGACCAGCTGATCGCCCCGGCGCTCGCGGCGCTCGGCATCACGGCGACGCCGGCGATCTGGGACGACCCGGCGGTGGACTGGGCGGCGTTCGACCTCGTCGTCGTGCGCAACACGTGGGACTACGTCGCGCGGCTGCCCGCGTTCCTGGCGTGGGCGCGGTCGCTGCCGCGCCTGATCAACCCGGCCGCGGTCCTCGCCTGGTCGACCGACAAGCGCTACCTCGCCGAGCTGCACGACGCCGGCCTGCCGGTCGTGCCGACGTGGTTCCTGGCCGCCGGCGAGGTGCTTCCCGCCGTCGGCGAGCTCGTGGTCAAGCCGTCCGTCGGCGTCGGGTCGATCGGCGCGCGCCGCTTCCGGGAGGCGGAGCACGAGGCGGCGGCGGCGCACGCGCGTGCGCTCGAGGCCGACGGCCGCGTCGCGATGGTCCAGCCCTATCTGCGCGGGGTCGAGGACGGACGCGGCGAGACCGCGCTGATCGTCCTCGGCGGCGAGCTCTCGCACGCGATCCACAAGGGCCCGCTGCTCGGGGGCGAGCCCGCGGAGACGTTCGCGGACGGGCTCTACCTGCTCGAGCGCGTCGCCCCGCGCGAGCCCACGGCGGCCGAGCGCGCGGTCGGCGAGCGCGTCCTCGCCTGGGTGACGGAGCGCTTCGGCCCGCTGCCGTACGCGCGGATCGACGTGATCCCCGGCCCGCCCGCCGCTGACGAGGAGCCCGTCGTCCTGGAGGTCGAGCTCGTCGAGCCGTCCCTGTTCCTCGGGACGGCGCCGGGCGCGCCGGAGCGCCTGGCTGCCGTGCTCGCGGCGGCCCTGGGCTGAGCGGCGCGCAGCGACCGCGTGGCGGCCGCTGCGAAGATCTACTACACTCTGACTCAGATTTTGCGCGACGGCCAGCTCAACGGCCGGTGACGCGCCTCCCCCTGGACACCAGCGCACCCGCGAAGGAGCACCACCGAATCATGGGCAAGATCATCGGCATCGACCTCGGAACGACGAACTCCTGCATGGCGGTGCTGGAGGGCGGCGAGCCGACGGTCATCGAGAACTCCGAGGGCGGCCGCACGACCCCCTCCGTCGTCGCCTTCACCGCCTCCGGCGAGCGCCTGGTCGGCACCGTCGCCAAGCGCCAGGCCGTGACCAACCCGACGAACACCGTCTTCTCAATCAAGCGCTTCATGGGCCGCAAGGAGGCCGAGGTGCGCGAGGAGGAGTCGATCGTCCCGTACAAGGTCGTCTCGGGCTCCAACGGCGACGCGCGGGTCGAGGCCGGCGGCAAGGAGTACAGCCCGCCGGAGATCAGCGCGATGATCCTCGCCAAGCTCAAGGCCGACGCCGAGGCCTACCTCGGCGAGTCCGTCGACGGCGCCGTCATCACCGTCCCCGCGTACTTCAACGACGACCAGCGCCAGGCGACCACCGACGCCGGCAAGGTCGCCGGCCTGGACGTCAAGCGCATCATCAACGAGCCGACCGCGGCCTCGCTCGCCTACGGCCTGGACAAGGACACCGACCAGACGATCCTCGTCTTCGACCTCGGCGGCGGCACGTTCGACGTGTCCGTCCTGGAGATCGGCGACGGCGTCTTCGAGGTCAAGGCGACCGCCGGCGACAACCATCTCGGCGGCGACAACTTCGACAAGGCGATCGTCGACTGGCTGGCGGGCGAGTTCCGCAAGGACCAGGCGATCGACCTGACCGCCGACCCGATGGCCCTGCAGCGCCTCTACGAGGCCGCCGAGAAGGCCAAGATCGAGCTGTCGACGGCGCAGGAGACGCAGATCAACCTGCCGTTCATCACCGCCGACGCCGCCGGTCCCAAGCACCTCGACACGCGCCTGACCCGCTCGAAGCTCAGCGAGCTGACGGCCGACCTGATCGACCGCGTGGTCGCCCCGGTCCGCCAGGCGCTCGACGACTCCAAGGAGAAGGGCGCCGCCGCGATCGACCACGTCGTCCTCGTCGGCGGCATGACCCGCATGCCGGCCGTGCAGGAGAAGGTCAAGGAGCTCACCGGCAAGGAGCCGCACCGCGGCGTCAACCCGGACGAGGTCGTCGCCGTCGGAGCGGCCATCCAGGCGGGCGTCCTGGCGGGCGACGTCAAGGACGTCCTGCTGCTCGACGTCACCCCGCTGACGCTCGGCATCGAGACCAAGGGCGGCGTCATGACGCGGCTCATCGAGCGCAACACGACGATCCCGACCCGCAAGTCGGAGGTCTTCTCGACGGCCGAGGACAACCAGCCGTCGGTCGAGATCCACGTCCTGCAGGGCGAGCGCGACATGGCCCAGAACAACAAGTCGCTGGGCAAGTTCCAGCTCACCGGCATCCCGCCGGCGCCGCGCGGCGTGCCGCAGATCGAGGTCACCTTCGACATCGACGCCAACGGCATCCTCGCCGTCTCGGCGAAGGACCTGGGCACCGGCAAGGAGCAGAAGATCGAGATCAAGGCGGGCTCCGGCCTGGCCGACGACGAGATCAAGCGGATGGTGCAGGACGCCGAGGCGCACGCCGAGGACGACCGCAAGGCCCGCGAGCTCGCCGAGGCGCGCAACAACGCCGAGAACGCGGCCTACCAGGCCGAGCGCCAGCTCAAGGAGCTCGGTGAGCAGGTCGACGAGAGCTCGAAGACCGAGATCGAGGCGGCCATCAAGGACGTCCGCGAGGCGCTCGACGGCGACGACGCGAACGCGATCAACGCCAAGGCCGAGGCGCTGCAGGTGGCCTTCCACAAGGTCTCCGAGGCCATGTACGAGCGCGCCCAGCAGGAGCAGGCCGCGTCGGGCAACGGGGCGTCCGCCGAGGGCTCGGCCGAGGCCGAGGAGGAGGTCGTCGACGCCGAGGTCGTGGACGAGGGCAAGTGACGATGAGCGACACGCCCGAGACCACCCGGCCCGGCGACGAGGCCGAGGACGAGCGCGTGCGCGAGGTCGGCAGCGACCCGCCGGCGCAGGACGAGGCCACGGAGGGCGACGAGCCCTCCGGCGAGCCGGAGCACGAGGCCGTCGCGCCCGCCGAGCCCGACTACAAGGACCAGTGGCTGCGCGCCGTCGCCGAGCTCGACAACGTGCGCAAGCGCGCGCGCCGCGACGCCGGCCTGGCCGAGACGCGCGGCGCCTCGCGCCTGGCGCGCGAGCTGCTGCCCGCGCTCGACAACCTCGAGCGCGCACTGGCGGCCGCCGAGGCCCAGCCCGAGAACGCCGACCACCACCTGACGGACGGCATCCGCCTCGTCCAGCAGGATCTGCTGGCCGCGCTCGGCCGGGCGGGGATCGTGCAGGACTCGCCGCTCGGCGAGCCCTTCGACCCCCACGTCCACGAGGCCGTCGCGCAGGCGCCGGTCGACGGCGCGCAGACCGGCACGATCGTCGAGGTCTACTCCCCCGGCTACCACCTGGGCGACGACGTCCTGCGCGCCGCCAAGGTGGTCGTGGCCGCCTAGCGGCACGAGGACGGCCATGGCCCAGGGCGACCTCTACAAGACGCTCGGCGTCGACAAGAAGGCGACACCCGAGGAGATCAAGAAGGCCTACCGCAAGCTCGCGCGCCAGTACCACCCGGACACGAACGCCGGCGACGCGAAGGCGGAGGAGCGCTTCAAGGAGATCTCCGCGGCCTACGACGTCCTCTCCGACCCCGACAAGCGCAAGCAGTACGACCGCGGCGGGCTGTTCGGCGGGTTCGGCCAGGGCGGCGCCGGGCAGCCCGGTCCGGCCGGGGCCGGGTTCGACACGACGACCTTCGGCGACATCTTCAGCAACCTCTTCGGCGGCGAGGGCCAGCGCGGCGGCGGCCGCGGGCGCCCGCGCCCCGAGCGCGGCGCCGACCTCGAGGCCGAGGTCAGCCTGAGCTTCGACCAGTCGCTGGCCGGCATCCAGGTCCCGCTGACCCTGACGATGGCCGCGCCCTGCGACACCTGCCACGGCACGGGCGCCAAGCCCGGCACGACGCCGAAGGTCTGCCCCCGCTGCCAGGGCCGCGGCATCGAATCCGAGGGTCAGGGCCTCTTCTCGATCTCCCAGCCCTGCTCGCGCTGCCATGGGACCGGCACCGTCATCGAGGACCCGTGCCCGACCTGCCGCGGCGCCGGCCAGGTCCAGAAGGCCAAGAAGCTGCGCGTCAACGTGCCCGCCGGCGTCAAGGACGGCTCGCGCGTGCGCATCGCGGGCAAGGGCGAGCCCGGGCGCAACGGCGGGCCCAACGGCGACCTCTACGTGCTCACGCGCGTCGCGGCCTCGCCCGTGTTCAAGCGCAAGGGCGACAACGTCGAGATCGAGGTGCCGCTGACGATCCCGGAGGCCGTGCGCGGCGCCGAGGTGGAGGTGCCGACGCTGCGCGGCAGCAAGAAGCTGCGCGTCCCGCCCGGGACCAGGCACGGCACCGTCCAGCGCCTGCGCGGCGAGGGCCCGCCGAAGCTCGGCGGCAAGAGCAACGGCGACATCCACTACCGCTTCCTGATCGACGTCCCCTCGACGCTCGACGCCGAGCAGTCCGACCTCATCGACAAGCTCTCCGAGACCATGAACGGCTCCGACCCTCGCGCGAAGCTCTTCGCGCAGGCGGGCCGTGAGGCAGCGGCATGACCATGCAGCGGCGGACCACCACGCGGATCACCGTCGACGCGCAGCGCGGTGTCTTCATGATCTCCGTCGCGGCCGAACTCGCCGAGATGCACCCGCAGACGCTGCGCATGTACGAGCAGCGCGGGCTGATCCAGCCGCAGCGCTCGCCGAAGGGCACGCGCCTGTACTCGCAGGCCGACGTCGAGCGCCTGCGCCGCATCCAGGCGATGACGACCGAGCTCGGCTTGAATCTCGCCGGCGTCGAACGCGTTCTCGCGCTCGAGGAGCAGCTGGAGCGGACTCGGGCTCGGCTGGCGGCGCTGGAGGAGCGGTCGCGGCTCATGCGGGAAGAGATGGAGGTCGAGCTCGAGGCTGCTCGGCGGACTCTGCGCGGCGAGCTTGTGCACGTTCCGCGGGGTTCGACCGCCGTGGTCCGGGTTTCGGCTGCTCGCGGGTCTCGCGGCGCCTGAGGCCACCCGAATCGGCCCGCCCGCCCGCAGCGCAGTCGCACAGCACCCGCTCCGCCGTGCGGCCTCAGGCATCCACGATCCCTCGCTCGGGTTGGCGGTGGACGATGGCTGTGATCGCGCTCTCGGCCCGACGCTGCCGTTGCCTGACGTCGCCGTTGGGCTGGTGTCTACCCGCCGTGTGTCAGGCCGGTGTACTTCAGCTTGAAGGTCGCCGGCCGCTGGGATGCGGCTGAGCATTCGGGGGCCTTGCTCGTGGCCGTCACCGTGGCCGTGATCGACTTCTTGAAGCGGACCGTGCCCGTGACGGCGACGTGCACGACGTAGTAGT
>DATCDC010000024.1:0-30468 GCA_036510915.1 Solirubrobacteraceae bacterium
GCGTTCTCGCGCTCGAGGAGCAGCTGGAGCGGACTCGGGCTCGGCTGGCGGCGCTGGAGGAGCGGTCGCGGCTCATGCGGGAAGAGATGGAGGTCGAGCTCGAGGCTGCTCGGCGGACTCTGCGCGGGGAGCTTGTGCACGTGCCGCGCGGTTCGACGGCAGTCGTTCGGGTTGCTCGCGGGTCTCGCGGCGCCTGAGGCCATCCGAACTGGCCCGCCCGCCCGCAGGACATCCGTACAGGACCCCTCACGCGTGCGCCCTCAAGCATCCGCGATCCCTCGCTCGGCGGAGTGGTGCACGCCTCGTTGGGTCGTTCGGTTTCGCCTGACGTTCGCGTGGTCTGACGTCGCCGCTCGGCTGGTCTCTACCCGCCGTGTGTCAGGCCGGTGTACTTCAGCTTGAAGGTCGCCGGCCGCTGGGATGCGGCCGAGCATTCGGGGGCCTTGCTCGTGGCCGTCACCGTGGCCGTGATCGACTTCTTGAAGCGGACCGTGCCCGTGACGGCGACGTGCACGACGTAGTAGTGGTGGTCGCGCGAACTCTGCGTCTGGATGTCGTTGTGGGTGCTGAATCGCCCGGTCCTGCGGTCGGGCTGGGCCGGTCCGAGCGTCGCCGCGCGCAGCCCGCGCTGGATCGCCGAGCACCTCGCGCGCAGGACCTGCAGCACGAGGTTGCGCCCTGTCACGGCGGAGCGGGCGGTCGCCGAGCACGCCGACTTCGAACACTGCCTGTAGGTCGGAATGCCGCCGGGGTTCGCGGCGAGCGAGGCCGTGGTGGCGGCGATCGCAAGGCTGCAGCCGAGCAACCCGGCGCGTGCGAGGAGGCGACGGAGCATCGCCGGCACGCTACCACCGCCTCGCCGGTCCGAGCGCCGCATACGGCCCGCCGGCCGGCGGCGCCTTGCGAATAGATCTAAGTCAGCTACACTCAGATCTGTGAATCCCGAACGCTTCACCGTCAAGACCCAGGAGGCCGTGCAGGCGGCCGTGTCGCTGGCCGCCCGGCACCGCAACCCGCAGGCCATGCCCGAGCATCTCCTGCTCGCGCTCCTCGATCAGGAGCAGGGCGCCGTTCCGGCCGTGCTGCGCCGCGCCGGCGCCGACCCGGACGCATTGCGCACGCGCGTCGAGGCGACGCTCGCCGGGCTGCCCACGATGGGCTCCGGCGGCGAGGCCTCGCAGGTCTCCAGCGAGCTCGTCCAGGCGCTCCAGCGCGCCGAGGCCGTGATGCGCGACATGGGCCACCAGTTCGTCTCGGTCCACCACGTGCTGCTCGCCCTCGCCGAGCAGGAGGGCACGCAGGCCGCGACCGCGCTTCGCGCCGCCGGCGCCACCCCCGACGCGCTGCGCGCGGCGATCCTCGAGGCCGTCGGCCCGCACGGCGTCAGCGACCCGAACGCGGAGGAGCGCTTCGAGGCCCTCCAGCGCTACGGCATCGACCTCACCGAACGCGCCGCGGACGGCAAGCTCGACCCGGTGATCGGGCGTGACGACGAGATCCGCCGCGTCATCCAGGTCCTCAGCCGCCGCACGAAGAACAACCCGGTGCTGATCGGCGAGCCGGGCGTCGGCAAGACGGCGATCGTCGAGGGGCTCGCCCAGCGGATCGTCTCCGGCGACGTCCCCGAGTCGCTCAAGGGCCGGCGCGTCATGTCGCTCGACATCGGCGCGATGATCGCCGGCGCCAAGTACCGCGGCGAGTTCGAGGACCGGCTGAAGGCCGTCCTCAAGGAGATCCAGGACGCGGGCGGCGAGATCATCCTCTTCATCGACGAGCTGCACACGATCGTCGGCGCGGGCGCCGCGGAGGGCGCCGTCGACGCCGCCAACCTGCTCAAGCCGATGCTCGCGCGCGGCGAGCTGCGCGCGGTCGGCGCCACGACGCTCGACGAGTACCGCAAGCACATCGAGAAGGATGCCGCGCTCGAGCGCCGCTTCCAGCCCGTGATGGTCGGCGAGCCCTCCGTCGAGGACACGATCGCGATCCTGCGCGGCCTGCGCGAGCGCTACGAGGAGCACCACAACGTCCGCATCCAGGACTCCGCGCTGATCGCCGCCGCGACCCTGTCGGATCGCTACATCGCCGACCGCTTCCTGCCCGACAAGGCGATCGACCTCATCGACGAGGCCGCTGCGCGCGTGCGCATCGAGATCGACTCGGTGCCCGAGGAGATCGACGAGGTCGAGCGGCGCATCCTCCAGCTCGAGATCGAGAAGACCTCGCTCGCCAAGGAGGAGGACAGGGCCTCCAAGGACCGCCTCGACGCGCTCGATCGCGAGCTCGCCGAGCTGCAGGAGCGCGCGGCGGGCATGAAGGCCGAGTGGCAGGCGGAGAAGGACCGGATCGCCGGGGCCGACGAGGTGCGCCAGCGCCTCGGCGAGGCCCACCGCGAGCTCGAGCGCGCGACCCGCGAGGGCGACCTCGAGCGCGCCGCGCAGCTGCGCCACGGCGAGATCCCCGACCTCGAGCGCCGCCTGCAGGAGGCCCAGGCCGCCGCCGACGAGGAGGCCGGCGCGGACGCGGGCTTCTTCAAGGAGCATGTCGACGCGGAGGACATCGCCGAGGTCGTCGCCCGCTGGACCGGCATCCCCGTCAGCCGCATCGAGGAGTCCGAGACGGCCAAGCTCGTCCACATGGAGGAGCGCCTGCACCAGCGCGTCATCGGCCAGGACGAGGCCGTCGAGGCCGTCGCCGGCGCCCTGCGCCGCTCGCGCGCCGGGCTCCAGGATCCCGACCGCCCGATCGGCTCGTTCCTCTTCCTCGGCCCGACCGGCGTCGGCAAGACCGAGCTCGCCCGCGCGCTCGCCGAGTTCATGTTCGACAGCCAGGACGCGATGATCCGCATCGACATGTCGGAGTACATGGAGAAGCACTCCGTGTCCCGGCTCGTCGGCGCGCCCCCCGGCTACGTCGGCTACGAGGAGGGCGGCCAGCTGACCGAGGCCGTCCGCCGGCGCCCCTACTCCGTCGTCCTGCTCGACGAGCTCGAGAAGGCCCACAGCGACGTCTTCAACACGCTGCTCCAGGTGCTCGACGACGGCCGGCTGACCGACGGTCAGGGTCGCACCGTGGACTTCAAGAACACCGTCCTGATCATGACCTCGAACGTCGGCTCGGGGACGGGCGACCACATGGCCGCCGTGCAGGCGCACTTCAAGCCGGAGTTCATCAACCGGCTGGACGACATCGTCGAGTTCCGGTCACTCACCCGCGAGCAGATCGCCGCGATCGTCGACCTTCAGGTCGCACGGCTGATCGAGCGCGTGCGGCTGCGCGGCATCGCGGTCGAGCTGACCGACGAGGCACGCACGCTGATCGGCGACCTCGGCTACGACCCGACGTACGGCGCCCGCCCGCTCAAGCGCGTCATCCAGAAGCGGCTCGTCGACCCGCTCGCGATCGGGATCCTCGAGGGCCGCTTCGGCGAGGGTGACCTCATCCGGGTCGACGCGGCCGACGGCGAGCTCACGCTGAGCGCCGTGACCGGTGCGGCCGGCGCCGATCGCGAGCCGGCCGGCAGCGCGGTGGCCTGAGCGCGCCGCGGTGCAACCTTCGCGCCGCGTCCGGCGTGGCGAACGTCGCCTCCTGCGGCGCCTTCGTCGCGTGGTCCGACCTCAGCGTCCACAGCGGCCGCTCGCCGGAGGCCACGATCACCGCCGGCTGAGCGCGCGCTACGCTCGCCGCCGATGGCCGAGAGCCCTGATCTGCGCGCCTCGGACGCCGACCGCGAGCGGACGGCCGACACGCTGCGCCGCAGCGCGGGCGACGGGCGGCTGGAGACCGATGAGCTCGACGAGCGCCTGACGCGCGTCTACGCCGCGCGCACCCTGGGCGAGCTGGCGGCGCTCACGGCCGACCTGCCCGCGCCGCCGGCGGTGCCGGTCCCGCGCCGCGAGGCGACCCGGCAGCTGCGCGCGCGCTACGGCGGCCTGCTCTTCCCCCCGCTGGTCTGCACGCTGATCTGGCTCGCGGCCGGCGCGGACGGCTCCTTCTGGCCGATCTGGGTCTTCCTCGGGTGCGGCATCGCGGCGCTCGCCGGGATCCTCGGCGTCGACGAGCACGACCGCCGCCGCGGGCGCGACCGTCGCCGGCGGATGGCGCCCCCGCCGCCCCCGCCGCTCCCCCCGGGCTCGGGGCCGCCTGGCCCGTCGCCACCGCCGGGCGACTGATCAGTGCTTCGCGCTGATCGTCAGCGTGAAGCGGTCGTACGGGAAGTGGGTGTTCTGCGTCGCCTTGACGTAGCGCTTCTGCGCGTCGTACTGGAGGGTCCAGGTGCCCGAGCGCGGGAAGAACGGGAACAGCTTGCGCAGCGCCGAGCGCTTGATGGTGCCGCACGGCGTGCTGCCCGCGCCGATCGCGACGGTCCGCTTCAGCCGGCCCTTCGGATCGATGTAGTGCACGTACACGGTCGGCATCGGCTGCCCGGCCGCGGTCGCCGTCCCGAACCCGTAGGCGATGAAATGGACCTTGAGCGTGCGCGGGTCGCCCGAACCGGGCGTGAAGTCGCCGAAGACGGTCGCGGCCTGGAAGCTGCCGGTCGCGGCGACGTCGGCCTGGCGCACCTCGACGCTGTAGGTGCCCGTGTGGGCTCCCGGTCCCGAGTCGGGTGGAACCGGCACCGGGATGCGCTTGACGAGCGTCCCGTCGTCGGCGGCGTTGCCGACGTCGACGACTCCGCCCTGCACGAGCACCGTGTACTGCTCGCCGGGGGTGAAGCCGGCGCCCGTGATCGTCACGATTCCGGCCGGCGAGGCCTCATAGCACGCGCGGTCGAGCGTGACCGTCGCCGCGCTCGCCGCCGCGGGCGCGCAGGCGCACAGCGCGACGGTCGCCGCAGCGATGGCTGTCCGTGCCGGTGCGCTCCGCATCGCAGGGCAGGATGACGGATCATGATCCGGCACGCGCCAGGCGCGACGTGCGCGAATCGGGTAGAACCCGCGCCAACGATCATGGAGGCGAGATGCCGACGTACATCATGCTCTCGACACTGACGCCCGAAGGTGTGGCGACGGTGAAGAACAACCCGCAGCGCATCCGCGAGGTGAACAAGGAGGTCGAGCAGCTCGGCGCCACAGTCAAGGCGCAGTGGTCGACGCTCGGCCGGTTCGACTTCATCAACGTCGTCGAGGCGCCGGACGACACGACGATGGCGCGCGTGTCGCTGGAGCTCGGGTCGCGCGGCACGGCGACCTACGAGACGCTGATCGCGATCCCGGTCGACGACTTCATCGCCGCGCTCTGACGGCGCGGCGCCGCGCCCGGTGAAGGTTCTCGTCGTCGGCGGCGGCGGCCGCGAGCACGCGATCGTGCGTGCGCTGGGTCGCTCGCCGCGTGCGCCGGAGGTGCTCTGCGCGCCGGGCAACCCCGGGATCGCGGCGGACGCCCGCACGTTCGCCGTCCCCGCGCACGACGTCTGCGGGCTCGTCGAGCTGGCCCGCGCCGAGGCGGTGGACCTCGTCGTCGTAGGCCCGGAGGTCGCGCTGATCGCCGGGCTCGTCGACGCGCTCGACGCGGTGGGCATCCCGGCGTTCGGCCCGGTGCGCGAGGCCGCCCGGCTCGAGGGCTCGAAGGCGTTCGCGAAGGAGGTCATGGCCGCGGCGGGCGTCCCGACGGCGGCCTGGACGACCGTCGCGGACGTCGCGTCCGGGCTGGCGGCCGTGTCCTCGTACCCGGTCGCGATCAAGTTCGACGGCCTCGCCGCCGGCAAGGGGGTGGTGATCGCCTCGGACGAGGCGCAGGCGCGGGCGGCGCTCGAGGCCTTCCTGGTCGAGCGCCGCTACGGCGCGGGCGTCGTCGTCGTCGAGGAGTTCCTCGTCGGCGAGGAGGTCTCGCTGTTCGCGCTCTGCGACGGCGAGCGCGCCGTCGCGATGACGCCGGCCCGGGACTACAAGCGGATCTTCGACGGCGACGAGGGCCCGAACACCGGCGGGATGGGCTCCTACTCGCCGGTCGCCGGCGTCGACGCGAAGCGTGCCGCGCAGATCGCCGCGCGCGTCCACCAGCCGGTCGTCGACGAGCTCGCGCGCCGCGGCACGCCGTTCCACGGCGTCCTCTACGCCGGGCTGATGCTGACCGCGGAGGGCGTGCGCGTGATCGAGTTCAACGCGCGCTTCGGCGACCCCGAGACGCAGGCGGTGCTCCCGCGGCTGCGCAGCGACCTGCTGGACCTCGTCGAGGCGGCGGTGCGGCCCGGCGGCCTGCGCGACGCGCGGCTGGAGTGGGACCCGCGCTGGGCCGTCACGCTCGTGCTCGCCTGCGCCGGCTACCCGGACGCGCCGCGCACCGGCGACGTGATCACCGGCCTGGACCGGGTCGGCGCCGACGCCGAGGTGACGCACGCCGGCACCGCCCGCGACGCCGGCGCGCTCGTCACCGCCGGTGGGCGCGTCCTCAACGTGACCGCGCTCGGCGACACGCCGGCGCATGCCCGCGACGCCGCCTATGCTGCGGCCGACCAGATCGAATTCGAGGGCAGGCAGCTGCGACGCGACATCGCGCTGCGCGCCGTGGAGCGGACCGCATGACCGACCAGCCGAGAGACCTGACGCAGGTGGAGCCCGAGGCGGCCTTCGCCGACCTGGCGGTCGACGCCCCGCGCGTGGGCATCATCATGGGCTCCAAGAGCGACATGCCCGAGATGGAGAAGGCCGGCGCAGTCCTGACCGAGGCGGGCGTGTCGTTCGAGATCCGCGTCATGTCCGCCCACCGTGACCCGGACACCGTCGCCGACTACTGCCGCAACGCGCGCATGCGCGGCCTGCGCGTGATCATCGCCGGCGCCGGCCTGTCCGCCGCGCTGCCCGGCGTCGCCGCCGCCCATTCGGACCTGCCGGTGATCGGGGTCCCGCTCTCCAGCCGCCTCAGCGCCGCCGGGGGGCTCGACGCGATCCTCTCCGTCGTCCAGATGCCGCCGGGCGTCCCGGTCGCCGCCGTCGGCCTCGACAACGCCAAGAACGCCGGGCACCTCGCGCTGCGCATCCTGAGCGCCTGATGATCAGCCGCTACACCCGCCCGGAGATCGGCGCGGTCTGGACCGATGAGGCGCGCATGGAGGCCTGGCGCCGCGTCGAGGTCGCCGCATGCGAGGAGATGCAGGGCCCGACGCCGGCGGACCTCGAGGCGATCCGCGCGGCGACGTTCACGGTCGAGGCGGTCAAGGAGCGCGAGCGCGTCCTGGACCACGACGTGGCGGCGTTCGTCGACGTGCTCAGCGCCAGTGCCGGGGCGCAGGCCGGCCGCTGGATCCACTTCGGCCTGACGTCCTCGGACGTGCTCGACACCGCGCTCGCGCTGCAGATCCGCGACGCCGGCGCGATCGTCCTCACGGGTGCGCAGGAGCTCGTCGCCGCGCTCGCCGCGCAGGCTCGTGCGCACGTGGACACCGTCTGCGTCGGGCGCACGCACGGCGTCCACGCGGAGCCGACGACGTTCGGGATCAAGCTCGCGGGCTTCGCCTTCGAGGCGCAGCGCAACCTCGAGCGCCTGCGCCGCGCGTTCGCGGGGGCGAGCGTCGGCGCGCTGAGCGGTGCCGTCGGCACGTACTCGGCGACCTCGCCGGAGTTCGAGCGCCGGGTGCTCGCGCGGCTCGGGCTGCCGGCCGAGGACGTCTCCACGCAGGTCGTGCCGCGCGACCGCCTCGCCGACCTCATGCAGGCGATCTCGCTGGCCGGCGCCGGCCTCGAGCGCCTGGCGACGGAGATCCGCCACCTGCAGCGCACCGAGGTGCGCGAGGCCGAGGAGCCGTTCCGCAGCGGCGCGCAGAAGGGCTCGAGCGCGATGCCCCACAAGCGCAACCCGATCACGACCGAGCGCATCACGGGGCTGGCGCGCGTGCTGCGCGGCAACGCGCAGGCGGCGGTCGAGAACGTGGCGCTGTGGCACGAGCGCGACATCAGCCACTCGGGCGCCGAGCGCGTGATCGTGCCCGACTCGACGATTCTGCTGGACTACATGCAGCACCTCGCCGTCCGGGTCGTGTCGGGCCTCGTCGTGCACGAGGACCGCATGCGCGCGAACCTCGAGCTGACGCACGGCGCGCTCTTCTCCCAGCGCGCGCTGCTGGCCCTCGTGGCCCAGGGCATGACCCGCGACGACGCGTACCGGATCGTCCAGGAGGACGCCCAGCGAGCCTGGGACACGGGCACCCCGCTGCGCGAGCTGCTCGCCGCGCGCGACCTCGGGCTCGACCTCGACACGGTCTTCGACCTGGACGCGTACACCGGCCACGCCGCGGAGATCGTCGGGCGCCTGGACGCGATCGCGTAGGCCTGGGCGCCCAATTTCTGGTTCCTTTCCCGATGGTCGCCTAGCGTCCCCGCCATGACCTCCGCTCCGCGCCGGCGCCCGCCGCCCAGGACCGTGCTGAAGTGGGGCGCGCTCGGCGTCGTCGTCCTGCTGGCCCTCGCCCAGCTGGTGCCCTACGGCCGCTCGCACAAGAACCCGCCGGTGACGCAGGCCGCGAGGTTCCCGAGCGCCGCCGTGGCGAAGATCGCCGCCGACTCGTGCGGCGACTGCCACTCGAACCTCACGAAGTGGCCGTGGTACACGAACGTCGCGCCGGCCTCGTGGCTCGTGCAGTCCGACGTGGACGGCGGCCGCGAGCACTGGAACTTCTCGGAGTGGAACACGGCGCAGCCCTCCGCCGACGCCGTCATCCGCCAGATCCAGAGCGGCGAGATGCCGCCGCTGAAGTACACGATCATGCCCAACCACGCGAACGCCCGCTTGTCGTCCGCCGACAAGAGGCTGCTGATCGACGGAATCCGCCGGCTCTACGTGAGCGACCCGCCGGCGGCGATCAAGGTGAACGGGTCACGGCCGTACGCGCTGCTGCGCCCCGGCCGCTGACCGCGAGGACGCCCGCGTCAGCGCCCGGGCAGCGTGATGGCGACCTGCAGCTGCGCGCTGATCAGGAACGACAGCGGGAACTGGAAGCCGTTGCACGGCTGCGTGGAGATCCCCGGCGACAGGCAGCCCGCAATGCTCGTCTGCTCCGGCTGTGAGGTGAGCGTCACGGCGGCGAGGCCGGCCGGCCCCACCGCGCCGGTGACCGAGAAGGCCTGGCTCAACTCCGAGTACCCCGTCGTGATGTACGGGGCGTCGCACCCGGTGTCGCCGTTGCGCAGCTCGAGCGGGAGATCGACCCGCAGGTGCACGTCCGCCGTGAGGGAGCCGCGCGCAAGCAGGGTGCTCGTGCTCGCGCTCGTCGGGTCGAGCGTCGCATTCGCCGGTGTTCCCGTTCGGATCGAGGGGCTCTGACGTCCGTTGCAGGCGCTGTCGAGGATCAGGGGCGTCTGCGCCAGTTGCAGCGTGCCGTGCGTGAGGAGGATCTGGACGTCTCCCGTCGCGGGCACAGGTCCGGGAACGAAGCCGCCCAGCGTCCCGCTGACGGAGATCGGCTGACGCGCCACGCCGGTGTCCACCACGATGGCGCTTCCGGGAAGCATCGCCATGCTCACGGGTACGCCGGTGGACTCGGCGTGAGGGATGGTCGCGCACGACCCGAAGGAGAAGATCGCTCGCCAGCGGCGCACGATCATGATGCTGTCGCCGCGCCGAACCTTCACCCGCACCCAGCCGTGCCGGTAGACCGAGTGGATGCGGCCGCCGCGGCGGACGGTGCGCACGCACTGCTGCGCGCACGAGGTCATCACGGTCCGCATGATCGGCACCACCCGCCGCAGGAACACGGTGCGGCCGCCCTGGACGGCCCTGGTGTAGCGGTAGACGTACGTGTGCACCCGGCGCGGGGCGAGCCGACCCTTGGCGTTGAGCTTCAGCACCGGACACGCACCGTCGGTCGCCGAAGCCGGGCTGCGGGCGGGAGCGGTGGCCGAGGCCTCGGCCGCGGCGCACCAGACCGCCGCAACCACGGCGATGAGCAGCAGCACGCGGAACACGGGCCAAGTATGCCCGCCGCATACCCGCTCGCGCGCCGGTCCCGCCACCCCATCCTCTAGCATCAACGCAGTGACGGGCCTCGCCGATCTTCCTCTCCTCGCCAGCGGGAAGGTCCGTGAGATGTACGACCTCGGCGGCCCGCTGCTCATGGTCGCCTCCGACCGCATCTCGACCTACGACGCCGTCCATCCGACGCCGATCCCCGACAAGGGCAAGGTGCTGACGGGCCTGTCGGCGTTCTGGTTCGCCAGGACGGGGCACATCGTCCCGAACCACCTGATCTCGGCGACCGAGGGGGTGCCGGACGAGGTGCGCGGCCGCGCGCTCGCCGTGCGCCGCCTGCAGATGCTGCCGGTCGAGTGCGTCGTGCGCGGCTACATCACGGGGTCGGGCTGGAAGGACTACCAGTCGACCGGGGCCGTCTCCGGGATCGCGCTGCCCGCGGGCCTGCGCGAGTCCGAGCAGCTGCCCGAGCCGATCTTCACGCCCAGCACGAAGGCCGACGTCGGCCACGACGAGGCGATCGACTTCGACCGCGCGGCCGAGCTCGTCGGAGACCGTGTGCTGATGGAGCGGGTGCGGGAGGCCTCGCTCGACCTCTATGCGTACGCCGCCGCGCACGCGCGCGAGTGCGGGGTGATCCTGGCGGACACGAAGTTCGAGTTCGGGCTCGGCGAGGGCGGCGAGCTCGTCGTCGGCGACGAGGTGCTGACGCCCGACTCCTCGCGCTACTGGCCTGTCGACGGCTACACGATCGGGCAGGGGCAGCCGAGCTTCGACAAGCAGTACGTCCGTGACTGGGCCTCCCGGAGCGGCTGGGACAAGACGCCGCCCGCGCCCGCGATACCCGACGAGGTCGTCGCCGGCACCCGCGAGCGCTACGTCGAGGCCTACGAGCGCATCACCGGCGAGCCGTTCCAGGCGTGGCTCGACAGGACGGCGGGCTAGTGCGCGCGCGGGTGCTCGTGCGCCCGAAGGCGGGCATCCTCGACCCGCAGGGGGTCGCCGTCGAGCGGGCGCTGCCGGCGCTCGGCTTCGAGGGCGTCGCCAACGTCCACATCGGCCGGCTGATCGAGCTCGACGTCGAGGACCCCTCGCAGCTGGAGGAGATGTCCCGCCGCCTGCTGGCCAACCCGCTGATCGAGGACTTCGAGATCGAGCTGCTCGAGGGCGGCGCGTAGCGCCGTGCGGTTCGGCGTCCTGCGCTTCCCCGGCTCCTGCGACGAGGTCGACGCACAGCTCGCCGCGGCGCGCGTCGGCGACGCCGTGCTGCTGTGGCACGGCGACCGCGACCTGCAGGGAGTCGACGCGATCGTCGTCCCGGGTGGCTTCTCCTACGGCGACTACCTGCGCGCCGGAGCGATCGCGCGCTTCTCCCCGGTGATGGAGTCCGTGATCGCCTTCGCGAACCACGGCGGGCTCGTGCTCGGCATCTGCAACGGCTTCCAGGTGCTCTGCGAGGCGCACCTGCTGCCGGGGGCCCTGCTGCCGAACGCCAACCGGCGCTTCACCTTCCGCCAGCTCGACCTCGAGGTCGTCAGCACGCAGACGGCGTTCACCGGCGCCTGCCAGGAGGGCGAGACGCTCAGCATCCCGGCCAAGCACTCGTGGGGGCGGTACTACGCCGACGAGCCGACGCTCGACGAGCTGGAAGCCGCCGGGCAGGTCGTGCTGCGCTACGCGCCGGCGCAGAACTTCAACGGCTCGCTGCGCGACATCGCGGGCGTGCGCAACGCCGCCGGCAACGTCTTCGGCCTGATGCCCCACCCCGAGCACGCCGTCGACGCGCGCACCGGCTCGACCGACGGGCTGCGCATCTTCGAGTCGATGCGCCTCGCCGTCGAGGGCGCGCGTGCCTGAGGCCGCCGCACCGCCGACCGTCGAGGACGCGGTCGCGCTCGGGCTCACGCGCGAGGAGTACGCGCTCGTCTGCGAGAAGCAGGGGCGTCCGCCCAACCAGGTCGAGCTGGCGATGTACTCGCTGCTGTGGAGCGAGCACTGCGCCTACAAGCACTCCAAGAAGCTGCTCGTGACGCTGCCGACCGAGGGCCCCTTCGTCCTGATGGGCCCCGGCGAGAACGCCGGCGCGGTCGACGTCGGCGGCGGCCTGGCGTGCGCGTTCAAGGTCGAGTCGCACAACCACCCCAGCGCGGTCGAGCCCTTCCAGGGCGCGGCGACGGGGGTCGGGGGCATCCTGCGCGACATCTTCGCGATCGGCGCGCGCCCGATCGCGGTGCTCGACTCGTTGCGCTTCGGCGAGATCGAGACGAGCGAGCGCTCGCGCTATCTGCTCGACCACGCGGTCGGGGGGATCGGCCACTACGGCAACTCGATCGGCGTCCCGACGGTCGGCGGCGAGGTCTACTTCGAGGGCCCCTACGAGCAGAACTGCCTCGTCAACGCGATGGCGCTCGGCCTCGGCGAGCACGGCAGGCTCATGCGCAGCGCGGCTGCGGGCGTCGGCAACGTGCTCGTCCTCTACGGCGCCTCGACCGGCCGCGACGGCATCGGCGGGGCGTCGGTGCTGGCGTCCGCCGAGCTCGGTGACGCGGACGAGGACAAGCGCCCGACCGTGCAGGTCGGCGACCCGTTCGAGGAGAAGAAGCTGCTCGAGTGCTCGCTGGAGCTGCTCGAGCGCGGGCTGATCGTCGCGCTGCAGGACCTCGGCGCCGCGGGGCTGACCTCGTCGGCCTCGGAGATGGCCTCCAAGGGCGAGGTCGGCATCGACCTCGACGTGGCGAAGGTCCCGCTGCGCGAACAGAACATGGCGCCGTTCGAGGTGATGGTCTCCGAGTCCCAGGAGCGGATGCTCTGCGTCGTCGAGCCGGCGCGCGTCCCCGAGGTGCTCGAGCTGTGCGCGAAGTGGGAGGTCGGCGGGACGGCGATCGGCGAGGTCACGGACACCCGCCGCATGCGGATCTTCGACGGCCCAGAGCTCGTCGGCGACATGCCCGTGCAGGCGCTCGTCGACGACTGCCCGCTCTACGACCTCGCGCCGGCCAGGCCGGACGCCCCGATCTACGCCGCGCCGCCCGCGACGCTCGCCGCCGGAGCGGACCCGCGCGCCGCGCTCCTCGCACTGGTCGGCTCGCCGAACATCGCCTCGCGTCGCCCGCTGTTCGAGCAGTACGACGCGATCGTCCAGTCGCGCACCGTGCGCCGCCCGGAGGAGGCCGACGCCGCGGTGCTCGCGCTCCCGGACGGCGGCGCGCTCGGCGTCAGCATCGACGGCAACGGCAGGCGCGTCGCCGCCGACCCCTACTGGGGCACGGTCGGCGTCGTGCTGGAGTGCGCGTCGAACCTCGCGTGCGTCGGCGCCGAGCCGCTGGGCACCACGAACAACCTGAACTTCGGCAACCCCGAGAAGCCGCACATCGCCTGGCAGCTGACCGAGGCCGTGCGCGGCATCGCGGACGCCTGCACGGCGCTCGAGGCGCCGATCGTCGGTGGCAACGTCTCGCTCTACAACGAGGGCGCGACGGCCGGCCCGATCTACCCGACGCCCGTGATCGGCATGGTCGGGCGGCTGCCCGACGCGACCTCCGCCGGGCGCCTGGGCTTCGCCCGCGAGGGCGACGCGATCGCGATCGCGGGCCACTTCCACCCGGCCCTGGCGGCGAGCGAACTGCACAAGCTGCGCGGCGAGCCGCTGCCGGACGGCCTGTCGCCCGTCGACCTGGACGCCGTGCGCGCGGCGCAGGGCGCGATCCGCGACGCCGTCCGCGAGGGGCTCGTCGCCTCCGCCCACGACATCGCCGAGGGCGGCTTCGCCGTGACGCTCGCCGAGTGCTGCCTGGCGGGGGGGATCGGTGCGACGGTCGACCTGGGCGACAGCGACGACGTCTGGACCCACCTCTTCGGCGAAGGCCCGGGCGGCTTCGTCGTCTCCGGCGTGCCCGACGCGATCGCCCATCTCGCCGAGCGCGTCCGGGTCGACGTCGTCGGCGTCGTCGGCGGGGACGTCCTGAGCATCGCGCTCGCCGGCGAGCGGCATGACGTCGCATTGGCCGAGGTGCGTGGCGCGCATCGTGCGCTGGCCCGGTTCTTCCCCTAGACGGCGGCGCTCGGCGCCCGGCCGGGACCGCCCCCGCTGCTACGCTCAGCGGGTCCGGCTCCAGGGCCTCTATGACGGGATCTCCACTGTCCGATCACCGCGACGGCCCGCGCGACGAGTGCGGAGTCTTCGGGATCTACGCGCCCGGCCACGACGTCTCGCGACTGGCGTACTTCGCGCTGTACGCCCTGCAGCACCGCGGGCAGGAGTCCGCCGGCATCGCCGCCGCCGACCGCGGCGGCTACGTCATCACGCAGCGTGCGCTCGGCCTCGTCAGCCAGGTCTTCAAGGAGCACGACCTGCGCGCCCTCGGGGGCGAGCTTGCGATCGGCCACGTCCGCTACTCGACGACGGGCTCCAACGAGTGGGAGAACTCCCAGCCGGTGCACCGCTCCGCGGGCTCCGGCGGCAACCAGCGTGAGCTCGCGCTGGCCCACAACGGCAATCTCATCAACGCGGTGGAACTGCACGCCGAGATGCGCGAGCGCGGGATCTCGTTCTCCTCGACATCCGACTCCGAGATCATCGCCGCGCTGCTCGCCAGCCATCCCGCGGCGACGATCGAGGACGCCATCGCCGATGTCGTCCCGCGCCTGCACGGCGCCTTCTCGACCGTGGTGATGACGAAGGACCGCGTGCTCGCCTTCCGCGACCCCGCCGGCGTGCGCCCGCTGGTGCTGGGCCGGCTCGGCGACCGCTACTGCGTGGCGAGCGAGTCGTGCGCGCTGGACATCATCGGCGCGGAGTACCTGCGCGACGTCCAGCCGGGGGAGCTCGTCTCGCTGGGCGAGGACGGCATCCGCACGCGCCAGATCGTCGAGGGCGCGCGCCAGGCCTTCTGCGTCTTCGAGTACATCTACTTCGCGCGCCCGGACTCCAAGATGCACGGCACGGTGCTGCAGGCCGCGCGCGGGCGGATGGGCGAGGTGCTCGCACGCGAGGCGCCGGCGCCGGACGCCGACCTCGTGATCGCCGTCCCGGACTCCGGCAACGCCGCGGCGCGCGGCTACGCCCGTGCGAGCGGACTGCCGCAGGACGACGGCTTCGTGAAGAACCGCTACGTCGCGCGCACGTTCATCCAGCCCGGGCAGGAACTGCGCAAGCACGGCCTGCGGCTGAAGTTCAACCCGCTCCCGGAGATCGTCGGCGGCCGCAGCCTCGTCGTCGTCGACGACTCGATCGTGCGCGGCAACACGACCCGCCAGATCATCCAGATGCTGCGCGACGCGGGCGCCCGCGAGGTCCACCTGCGCATCTCCGCGCCGCCGATCCGCAACCCGTGCCACTACGGGGTCGACATGCACACGCGCGAGGAGATGGTCGCCCACGGGCGCACCGTCGAGGAGATCGCCGAGCACCTCGGCGCCGACTCGCTGGCCTACCTCTCCCTCGCCGGCGTCTACGAGGCCGTCCGCGGCGAGCGCGGCGAGCACTGCGACGCCTGCTTCTCGGGGGAGTACCCGCTCGCGGGGACCGAAGAGGCCCAGGGCAAGTTCTCGCTCGAGCAGAGCCTGCCGCTCGTGCGCGCCGGCGCCTGACGCCGGCCGCTCGCACCCGGATCGCGACGGAACAGCGCCGGGCCCGCGCAGCGCGGCTGTGTGCGCCGGGCGCGCCGCTACCGTTGCACTCCCTCATGCTCGACCACCGCGCGGCGCTCCGCGACGTCTTCGGCTTCGACGACTTCCGCCCCGGTCAGGCGGAGGCGGTCGAGGGCGCCATGGCCGGCCGCGACGTCCTGGTCGTCATGCCGACGGGCGCCGGGAAGTCGCTCTGCTATCAGCTGCCCGCGCTGCTGCGCAGCGATCTGTCGATCGTCGTCTCCCCGCTCGTCTCGCTGATGCAGGACCAGGTCGAGGCGCTCGAGGCGCGCGCGCCGGACTCCGTCGCGCTGATCAACGCCCAGCAGGACGCCGCCGACAACCGTGCGGTCCTGGAGCGCGCCCGCGCCGGCTCGCTGCGAATGCTCTACGTCGCGCCGGAGCGCTTCTCCTCACCGGGCTTCCTGGAGGCGCTGCGCGAGGTGCCGATCGGGCTGTTCGTCGTCGACGAGGCCCATTGCGTCTCGCAGTGGGGGCACGACTTCCGCCCGGACTACTTCCGCCTGGGCGATGCCGCGCGCTGGCTGGGCGCCACGTCCCTCGTGGCCTCGACGGCGACCGCGACGCCGCAGGTCGCGGCGGACATCGAGCGGCGCCTCGCGCTCGAGCAGCCAGTGCGCGTGGCGACCGGTTTCGACCGCCCGAACCTCACCTTCGGCGTCGTGCGCGCGCGCTCGGCGGCGGACTCGCGCGCGAAGCTCGCCGCCGCCCTGGGGGATCCGGGCGCCCGCCCGGCGATCGTCTACGCGGGGACGCGTGCGCAGACCGAGCAGGTCGCCGCCGACCTGGCGCGCGACCTCGGCGTCGAGGTCGTCGCCTACCACGCGGGCCTGGCGCGCGAGACGCGCGCGGCGATCCAGCGGCGCTTCATGACCGGCGAGGTCGACGTCGTCGTCGCGACGAACGCGTTCGGCATGGGCGTCGACAAGGCGGACGTGCGCACGGTCGCCCACGTCAGCGTCCCGCCCTCGATCGAGGCCTGGTACCAGGAGGCGGGCCGCGCCGGCCGCGACGGGCGCCCGGCGCGCGCGCTGCTGCTGGCCCAGGCGAAGGACAAGGGCCTGCACGTCTTCTTCATCGAGCGCTCCGAGGTCAAGGACGACGACGTCGAGCGCATCGCCACGCGCCTGCTGGCCTCGGCGGTCGACGGGCGCGTGGACGTCGCGGCGGGCGCGCTCGACGACGAGCCCGAGCGCGTGCGCGCGATCGTCGGGCACCTCGTGCGCGCCGGCGTCCTGCGTCCGGCGCCCGCGCCGATCGACCGCGTCCGCGGCCGCATCGAGGGCCCGTTCGACGGCCGCGCTCGCGCGACCTGCCGCACCTCGGCGGCCGACGCCACACGTGCGCGCTGGAAGCAGTACCGCTCGGTCTGGTCGTTCGTCGAGGACCCGGTGTGCCGTCGCGTTGCCGTCCTGCGCCATTTCGGCGACGCCGAGCGCCCGGCGCCGACCGTTCCCTGCTGCGACGTCTGCGCGCCGGAGTCGGTCGCAGACGTCACGGCCGTGGAGATCACGGCGCGGCGCACGGGCCGGTCGGGCGGGTCGGGCTCCGGGTCGCGCGGCCAGCGCCGCCCGTCGGCGGCGCTGGCGCCGGATGCCGACCTGGACGCCGCGATCCTCGCCGTCGTCGGCGAGGCCCTGCCGCAGGTCGGCCGCACGCGCACGGTCGAGATCCTGCGCGGCGGGCGCTCGAAGGTCATCGAGCAGCACGGCTACGACGCCCTCCCCGGCTACGGCGCCTTCGGCGCGCTGCGGGCCGACGAGGTGCTCGGCCGTGTCGACGAACTGATCGCGGAGGGGCGGCTGGCCTCGACCGGCGGCCGCTTCCCAAAGCTCGTCGTGGCCCAGGCCGAGCGGCTGCCGACGGGATGAACGTCGGCGTCCTCGTCTCCGGCCGCGGCTCGAACCTGCAGGCGCTGCTCGACCACCTGCAGGGCGGCGACTGCGAGGTCGTCGCCGTCGGCTCGAACAAGGCCGAGGCGCCGGCGCTGCGCCGCGCCCGCGAGGCCGATGTGCCGGTCCGGGTCTTCGAGCAGGCCGACTACGCCGACCGCGCCTCGCACGATCTCGCGATGGCCGAGTGGCTGCAGTCCAAGGGCGCGGAGGTCATCGTGCTCGCCGGCTACATGGCCCTGCTGGACCCGGTCTTCATCGGCCGCTTCCCGGACCGGATCGTCAACGTGCATCCCTCGCTGCTGCCGGCCTTCCCGGGCGTGCGCGCGATCGAGCAGGCCGTCGCCTACGGCGTCAAGGTCTTCGGCGTCACGGTGCACCTCGTCGACGAGGGCGTCGACACCGGCGCGATCCTCGCCCAGCGGGCGGTCGGACTTGGGACGATGAGCGACCCGGCGGAGGTCCACCAGCACCTCCAGCGGATCGAGCACGAGCTGCTGCCGGAGGTCGTCCTGCGGCTCGCACGGGGGGAGATCCGCCGCGACCCCGACAACCCGCGGCGGCTGCTCGTCGGCTGACGGCGGCGCGTGGTGGGGGTTCCCCGGACGCGATCGTCACGGCGGAACCAGATTCTTCACGGCATCGCGGGCGCGCGGCCCTAGGCTTGGAGTCCGCCGCGACTCGCACGCCCTCCCGATGGCCCCGGCAACGACCGCACCCGCCCTTCCCGCGCACGCCCTGGTGTACGAGATCAACACGTGGGTCTGGCTCGGCGAGCTCTCGCGCGAGGCCGGCGACCCGGTTGACCTGGGATCCGTCCCGGCCGCCGCGTGGGACGCGATCGCCGCGCTCGGCTTCGACGCGGTCTGGCTGATGGGGGTGTGGCAGCGCAGCCCGGCCGGCCTGGCCGTGGCCCGCGAGAACCAGGAGCTGGTGGCGTCGTGGGAGTCGGTGCTCGGCCAGGTCGGCCCGGGCGATGTCGCCGGTTCGCCGTACTGCGTGCGCGGCTACGTGGCCGACGAGCGGCTCGGCGGGCCGCAGGGCCTGGCCGAGGCACGCGCGCAGCTGGCCCGGCGTGGCCTCGCGCTGCTGCTGGACTTCGTGCCCAACCACGTGGCCCCGGACCACCCGTGGGTCACTGAGCATCCCGAATATCTCGTGCTCGGGACGGAGGCCGACCTGGAGGCCGACGCGGCGTCGTTCACCCGCGTGGGCGGGACGGTCGCGGCGCTGGGCCGCGACCCGTTCTTCCCGGCGTGGCCCGACGTGGTCCAGCTCAACGCCTTCGCTCCGGGCCTGCGCGAGGCCGCGGCCGCAACGCTCACGACGATCGCCGAGCAGTGCGACGGGGTGCGCTGCGACATGGCGATGCTGATGCTGAACGACGTCTTCGCCCGCACCTGGGGCGATCGCGCCGGCCCGCCCCCCGCCACCGAGTACTGGGCCGACGTGATCCCCACTGCGCGAGCTCGCCACCCGGCGTTCCGGTTCCTCGCCGAGGCCTACTGGGACCGCGAGTGGGACCTGCAGCAGCTGGGCTTCGACGCCTGCTACGACAAGCGGCTCTACGATCGGCTCGTGCACGGTTCGGCCACGTCGGTGCGCGAGCATCTCGGCGCCGGCATCGCCTATCAGCAGCGGCTCGTCCGGTTCCTGGAGAACCACGACGAGCCGCGCGCGGCCGCCACGCTCCCTGCGGAGCGTCATCGCGCGGCCGCGGTGGCGACGTTCACCCTGCCCGGCGTGCGGCTCTTCCACGAGGGCCAGCTCGAGGGCCGCCGGGTGCAGCTGCCGGTGTTCCTGGCCCGCCGGCCCGACGAGCCGGTCGACACCGAGCTGCAGGCGTTCTACCTGCGCCTGCTGGACGCGCTGCGCGACCCGACGCTGCGCGGCGGGGCGTGGCAGGCGACGCCGGTCCACGGCTGGCCGGGCGATGCGAGCTGTGCGGATCTGGTCTCGTGGTGCTGGGACGGGGACCCCCGCTGGCTGGTGGTCGTGAACCTCGGCGCCGGCACTGCGCGCGGGCACCTGGCAGTGCCGTGGGCGGACGTGGTCGGGCACGATTGGCAGCTCGACGACCCGACCACCGGCGTGTCCTTCATGCGCGCCGGCGATGTTCTCGCCACGGAGCTGTACGTGGAGCTCGAGCCCTGGAGCTGGCATCTGCTCCGCGTGACCCCGACGGGGTCAGGACACCTGGAGGACACATGAGCACCAGCGAGCACCGCCGCCTCGCCGACGCCGCGGACCCGGGCGACGACCTGCTGAACGCCAGCCTCTGGTACGAGTGGGGCCCGTATCTCAGCGAGCGCGCGTGGGGCACCGTCCGCGAGGACTACAGCGCCGACGGCGACGCCTGGAACGCCTTCTCGCACGACGACGCCCGCTCCAGGGCCTACCGCTGGAACGAGGACGGGATGGCCGGGCTGTCCGACATCGGGCACGACCTCTGCCTCGCGCTCGCGCTGTGGAACGGCCGCGATCCGATCCTCAAGGAGCGGATGTTCGGCCTGACCGGGCCGCAGGGCAACCACGGCGAGGACGTCAAGGACTACTGGTGGTACCTGGACGCCCTGCCCAGCCATGCATGGCTGCGCTGGCGCTACCACTACCCGCAGGGCGCGTTCCCCTACGAGGACCTCGTCGCCGAGAACGGTCGCCGCGGCTTCGGCGACCCCGAGTACGAGCTGCTCGACACCGGTGCCTTCGACGAGGACCGCTACTGGGTGGTCGACGTGACCTACGCGAAGGCCGACCCGACCGACGTGCTCGCCCGCATCACGATCGAGAACAAGGGCCCGGACCCCGAGACGCTGCACGTCCTGCCGACGCTCTGGTTCCGCAACACCTGGTCGTGGGATCCCGAGCACGCCGAACGGCCGTCGATCACGCTCGCCGGTGACGGCCTGGAGGCGCGACACGAGCGGCTGGGCTCCTACCGGCTCGAGGCCATGGCCGGCCCCGACGGGACGCCGCCCAAGGCCCTCTTCTGCGAAAACGTCACCAACACCGCACGGTTGTTCGGCGCCGCCCCGCTCACGCCCTACCCGAAGGACGGGATCAACGACCACGTCGTGGCGGGGGCCGCCACCGTCAACCCGGACGAGCAGGGCACGAAGGCCGCGTGGTGGTACCAGGTCACGGTTCCGGCGGGCGGGACCGCGGAGCTGCGCCTGCGCCTGCGCTCCGCACCGGCCGCCGGGGCCGCCAAGCGCCCCAAGCGCGCCGCGAAGGCCGACCCGACCCGCTGGACGGACGCCTTCGACCTCGTGCTGCGCGAGCGCGAGGCCGAGGCCGAGGAGTTCTACGCCGCGCTCGCCCCGCCGGACATCACGCCCGAGCGCGCCCTGATCCTGCGCCAGGCATGCGCCGGGCTGGTCTGGAGCAAGCAGATGTACTGCTACGGGGTCGAGCGCTGGCTGGCCGGCGACCCCGGGGAGCCGCCGCCGCCCGCGGGCCGCGACCGCATCCGCAACGGACGCTGGCGGCATCTCGACGCCTTCGACGTGCTCGCCATGCCGGACCCCTGGGAGTACCCGTGGTTCGCGGCGTGGGACCTGGCGTTCCACGCGATGGTCTGGGCCCATCTGGATCCGGCCTTCGCCAAGTACCAGGTGACCGTCCTGCTGCGCGAGTGGTTCCAGCATCCCAACGGGGCGGTGCCGGCCTACGAGTGGAGCTTCGACGACCTGAACCCGCCGGTGCACGCGCTGGCGGCCCTGCGCGTCTTCAACGTCGACGGCGGACGGGACGTGGCGTTCCTGGAGCGCGTGTTCCAGAAGCTCCTCGTGAACTTCACGTGGTGGCTCAACCGGCTCGACCCGGACGACGACGACCTGTTCGGCGGCGGCTTCCTGGGCTTCGACAACATCAGCCCGATCGACCGGTCCCACCTCCCGGCCGGCACGCGCATGGAGCAGGCCGACGGGACCGCCTGGACAGCGCTGTACGCGCTGGCGATGCTGCTGATGGCCGCGGAACTGGCCGAGCACGACGAGGTCTACGACGACATGGTCGTGAAGTTCCTCGAGCACTTCGCGTCGATCTCGCGCGCGCTGAACCGCAGCGGCATGTGGGATCCCGACGAGGCGTACTTCTTCGATCGGCTGCTGCTGCCCGACGGCGAGGCCGTCAGCATCCGCGTGCAGACGATCGCCGGCGCCATCCCGCTGCTGGCCGGCACCCGTATCGATGCCAAGCACGACGAGCGCACGCGCCGGCTGGGCCGGCGCTTCCGGCGCATGGAGGAGGCCCAGGGCGAGGACGAGTCCGCCCTCCCCGGCCAGGTGCGCCGGCTCCCTGACACCAATCGGCTGCTTGTCAGCCTCGTCGCGCCCGACGCGCTGCGCACGGCGCTGGGCACGTTGTTCGACCCGCAGGCGTTCCTCTCGCCGCACGGCCTGCGCTCGGTGTCCAAGCGCTACGAGGGCCGGCCGTACGAGGTCCCGAGCGTGCCCGGCGCGCGGATCGACTACCAGCCGGCCGAGTCGCGCGACGGCATGTACGGCGGGAACTCGAACTGGCGCGGACCGGTCTGGTTCCCCGCGAACTACCTCGTGATCATGAGCCTGCTCTCATACGACCGCTACATGGGAAGCGCGTTCACGCTCGAGTACCCGACCGGCTCGGGGCAGCAGCGCACGCTCGCCGAGATCGCCGGCGACCTGGCCGACCGGCTCGTGTCGATCTGGCTGCCGGACGCGGACGGCCGCCGCCCGGTGTACGGCGGGACCGAGCGCTTCCAGACCGACCCGGCCTGGAAGGACAACCTGCTGTTCTTCGAGTACTTCCACGGGGACGACGGCGCCGGGCTCGGGGCGTCGCACCAGACCGGCTGGACCGCGCTCGTGGCCGACCTGATCATCAGGCCACCGGCCGCCGGGCTCGCCAGGAACGACCCCGCCCGGCCCGCGAAGCCCAAGGCGGCCCCGAAGAAGCCGGCTCGCCGGAAGTCCGGCGCATAGGGGGCGTCGCCGTTCAGTCCCGGCGATCGGATCCGCGGGGCCTGCGTCGCCGCTGAGCCGCGGCCGGTCGCGGCGCGCGCGCCGGGACGCCGACGACCTGCGCCTGCGCGGGCACGTCGTGCTCGGCGACCGAGCCCGCCTCGAGTACCGCGCGCGCGCCGACCGTGACCCCGGGCAGCACGCAGGAGCGCGCGCCGAGCGTCGCGCCCTCGCCGACCGCGACCGGCGCGGTCACGAGGTCCTGGAGCCGCAGCGGCAGCTCGACGTCGTCGATCGATCGCGTGGTGTCGGTGAGCAGCACATCGTCCCCGGCCCGCACGTCGGCGCCGATGTCGATCCGCTCGCGCGCCGTGACGACACAGCGCTCGCCGAGGGAGGCGCCCGCTCCGACGTGCACCTCGCCCGAGGCGACCTCGAAGCGCGAGCGGTCGCCGATCCGGCACCCCGGCCCGAGCACGACGCGCGCGCCGGGTGCGACCGCGAAGCGCACCGCCCGCCCGAGCCGCACTCCGGCCGCGGCCTCGACGCCGGAGGGCAGTCGCCGGCGGCCGGGCGGCGCGGGAATCCTCACGCGGCGAAGCGTAGAGCCGGCGCTCATGCGCGTGCGTCGCGCTCGCGCCGTCGACGGCGCAGGTCGTCCGCCAGCATGGCGGCCCGGCGCGCGCGCCAGGCGGCGAGCGCGGGCGCCGAGCGATCGGGCGGCGCGATCGCGGCGGGGTCCCCGGGGACGTCGACGCCGCACCCGGCGAGTGCCCGCGCGGCGCGCGAGGCGATCTCCACCTCCCCGAGGGCGGTCAGGTGGACGCCGTCCGGGAGCACGAGCTCGTGGCCGCCGAGGTCGTCCAGCGCGACGATGATCGCGCCGCGCCGTCCGGCGGCCGCGCGGATGATCGCGTTCGCCGCCTGCGGCTTGGGCGCCGCCGTGGGACGCCCGAGGTCCTCCGGCATCGTCGCGGTGAGCACGAGCGGCGCGAGCCGCGTCAGGCTGCCGAGGACCGCGTCGAGGTCCCGCGCGAAGGCGTCCGCGTCCCAGCCGGGATCGCGCGCATCGTTGACGCCGACGTAGAGGCACGCCAGGGCCGGCGGGCCGTTCAGCCGCGGCAGCTGCTCGTGCAGCACATCGCCGGCGGTCGCGCCGTCGACCGCGAGGTTCTCGCACGCCAGCCCGAGCGCCTGTGCCAGCAGGTCCACCCACGGACGGCCCGGCAGCCCGAGCATCGGCTCGCCGCCATCGCGCGTGATCGAGTCGCCGAGTGCGACGAGCCGGCTCACCCGCGCACCCGGCCGCTCTCCGCGCTCACGGCGCGCAGCCGGTCGGCGTGCGCGCCGGTGAGCTGCCCGGGGCGCAGTCGCCAGCGCCACTGACCGGTGCTGCGCCCCGGATGGTTCATGCGGGCCTCGGACCCCAGGCCGAGGACGTCCTGCGCCTGGATGACGCACAGGCGCGCCGGGGAGCGCTGCGCCAGGCGGATGAAGCGCCACTCGAGCTCAGGGTCCTCGAAACCCGCGACCGCCTCGGTGGCGAGCGCGCGCCGCTCGGGTGCGAGGCTCGCCCACCACCCGCGCAGGGTGTCGTTGTCGTGCGTGCCCGTGTAGACGACCTGGCACGCGATCTGGTTGGCCGGCCAGTGCGGCGTGCCGGGCTCCGCAGGATCGAACGCGAACTGCAGGACCGCCATGCCGGGGAGCCCGAGCCGCTCGCGCAGGCGCACGACGGCGGGGGTGATGACGCCGAGGTCCTCGGCGATCAGCGGCAGGTCCCCGAGGGCCCGGTGCATCGCGTCGAACAGCGCATGGCCGGGGCCGCGCCGCCAGCGTCCGAGGCGAGCGTCCCGGGCCTCGGCGTCCACGGCCCAGGCGGCCGTGAACGCCCGGAAGTGGTCCACGCGCACGACGTCGAACAGCTCGAAGGTCCGGCGCAGGCGCTCCACCCACCAGCGGTACCCGGTGCGCTGCAGCGCGGACCAGTCGTACAGCGGGTTGCCCCACAGCTGGCCGCTGTCGGTGAACGCGTCCGGCGGCACCCCGGCCTGCAGACCCGACAGGAAGAGCTCGGGGTGGGCGCGGTGATCGACCCCGCCGCGCGAGACGTAGATCGGCAGGTCGCCGATGATCCGCACACCGCGCTCGGCGGCGTACGCGCGCAGCGCGGCCCATTCGCGGTCGAAGCGCACCTGGTCGGCCACCGAGCGCCGCCCGGCGGCGGCCTCCCAGTCTCCGATCCAGTACGCGTGGCGCTCGCGGTATGCCGCGACCTCCGCCGCCGTCACGGGCGCCGCCGGTTCGGCCAGCATCCCGGGCCACGCGGCGAATGCCGACGGCGACCGGTACGGGGAGCGCCCGCGGCCCGGCGGGCCGACCGGCAGCATCTGCCACCAGGCCTGGCCGGCGCGCGCGAGCCAGTCGACGAATGCCCGCGCGTGCGGGCCGAGACGGCCGCCGGGAAGCGAGGTGACGTGCAGCTGGACGCCGCTGGACCGGTCGTGAGTCGTCATCGCGATCGTCGTATTGTGCTTGCCCACGGATGCCGAAGCTGCCCGCCCTGCCCTCTGCCCCCCCGCCGCGGATCCGGATCGCAGCCGTACAGCCACAGGTCGATTGCGGCCGCTGGCCGGTCAGGCGCTGCGCCGGCGACACGGTGCGGATCGGCGCCGACGTGTTCCGCGACGGGCACGAGGCGGTGCGCGCGGCGGTCCAGTTCCGCGGGCCGGGCAGGCGCCGCTGGGACGAGGCGCCGATGGCGGAGGTCGACGCCCACCTTGCGGGCGTGCGCTGGGAGGGGGAGTTCCCGGTCGGCGAGCTCGGCCGCTGGAGCTTCCGGGTCGTCGCCTGGGTCGACCCGCTCGCCTCGTGGCTCGACGAGCTGCGGCGCAAGCTCGAGGGCGGCCAGGAGGACCTCGCCGGCGAGATCTCCGAAGGCCTGCCGCTGCTGCGAGCGGCCGCCGGCCGCGCCCGCGGCGCCGACGCCCGCGCGCTGACCGCGCTGGCCGACGATCTCGAGGACGGCGGCGACCCGCTGGCCCTGCTGGGGCCCGACGCGCTCGCGCGCTGTGCCCGCCACGGTGCCCGCACCGAGGAGGTCGCGGCGGACCCGCTGCCCGTGCAGGTCGACCCGCGGCGCGCGCGCTTCGGCTCGTGGTACGAGCTGTTCCCACGGTCCTGGGGGGGCTTCACCGGGGTGCGGGCGCAGGTCCCGCGCCTCGCTGAGCTCGGCTTCGACGTGCTGTATCTGCCGCCGATCCATCCGATCGGCCGCACGAACCGCAAGGGCCCCAACAATGCGCTCGTCGCGGGGCCCGGCGACCCGGGCAGCCCGTGGGCGATCGGCGACGCCGAGGGCGGGCACACCGCCGTCCACCCGGAGCTCGGCAGCCTTGCGGACTTCGAAGCGCTCGTCGCCGAGGCCGGCGACCACGGGATCCAGATCGCACTCGACCTCGCGCTGCAGTGCTCGGCCGACCACCCATGGCTGACCGAGCATCCGGAGTGGTTCCACCGCCGGCCCGACGGGACCCTGAAGTACGCCGAGAACCCTCCCAAGCGCTACCAGGACATCTACAACCTGAACTTCGACAGCCCCGACTGGCGTGGGCTGTGGCGCGCGATCCTGAGCGTCGTGCGCTGCTGGATCGAGCGCGGCGTCCGCGTCTTCCGCGTCGACAACCCGCACACCAAGCCGATCGGCTTCTGGGAGTGGCTGTTGGCGTCGGTGCGCGCGAGCGATCCCGACGTCGTCTTCCTCAGCGAGGCGTTCACCCGCCGCGCCGTGATGCGCGAGCTGGCGAAGGCCGGCTTCCACCAGTCCTACACGTACTTCACCTGGAAGAGCAGCTCGTGGGAGCTCACGGAGTACGTCAGCGAGCTCGCGACCTCCGGCGAGGAGCAGTACTTCCGCCCGAACTTCTTCGTCAACACGCCCGACATCCTCAGCGCCGAGCTCCAGCACGGCGGCCCTCCCGCGTTCGCGCTGCGCGCGGTCCTGGCGGCGACGCTGTCGCCGTCGTGGGGCGTCTACTCGGGGTTCGAGCACTTCGAGCGCGAGCCCGCGCGCGAGGGCTCGGAGGAGTACCGCGACTCCGAGAAGTTCCAGCTGCGCGAGCGCGCCCTCGACGGTCCGCTGCTCCCGCTGATCGGGCATCTCAACACGATCCGCCGCGAGAACCCCGCGCTCCAGCGCTTCGCGAACGTGCGCTTCCTCGCGACGCACAACGACATGCTGCTCGCCTACGCCAAGGGCGCGGGCCAGGAGCTGGTGATCGTCGTCGTGAACCTCGATCCCCGCAACGCGCAGGAGGGTCTGATCAGCGTGCCGTACGAGCTTGGCACCGCCCCGGTGCTCGAGACGACCGATCTGCTCGACGGCGCCCGCCACCATTGGCGCCTCGGCGGCAACTACGTGCGCCTGGACCCGGCGGAGCGCCCGGCGCACGTACTGCGGGTCGAGGCGGCATGAGCACGCCGCCGAGCCCACCCTCGAGTCGCTGGTTCGAGGCCGATCCGCTCTGGTTCAAGCGCGCGATCTTCTACGAGATCCACCTGCGCGGCTTCTTCGACAGCAACGCCGACGGGTCCGGCGACCTGCCCGGGCTGACGGAGAAGCTCGACTACCTCGAGTGGCTCGGCATCGACTGCATCTGGCTGCTGCCGATGTACGTCTCCCCGCTGCGGGACGGGGGGTACGACATCGGCGACTTCTACGCGCTGCACCCGGACTACGGGTCGATCGATGACGTGCGGACCTTCCTCGACGCGGCACACGAACGGGGGATCCGGGTCATCGCCGATCTCGTGATGAACCACACGTCCTCCGAGCACCCCTGGTTCCAGCGCGCGCGCTCGGCGCCTCCGGGCAGCCCGGAGCGCGACTTCTACGTGTGGTCGGACACGCCCGAGCGGTACGAGGAAGCGCGGATCATCTTCATCGACACCGAGACGTCGAACTGGTCCTGGGACGCGGAGGCGGGGGCCTACTACTGGCACCGGTTCTTCTCGCATCAGCCCGACCTCAACTACGACAATCCGCAGGTGCAGGAGGCGATGCTGGACGTCCTGCGCTTCTGGCTCGACCTCGGCCTCGACGGGTTCCGCCTCGACGCGGTGCCCTACCTCTACGAGCGCGACGGCACCAACTGCGAGAACCTGCCCGAGACGCACGCGTTCCTGCGCCGGGTGCGCGAGACGGTCGACGCGGAGTACCGCGACCGCGTGCTCCTCGCCGAGGCCAACCAGTGGCCTGAGGACGTCGTCGCGTACTTCGGCGCGGGCGACGAGTGCCACATGGCCTTTCACTTCCCGGTGATGCCGCGTATGTTCATGGCGGCCCGCCGGGAGGAGGCGGCGCCGATCTACGAGATCCTCGACCGGACGCCGGACATCCCCGACACCTGTCAGTGGGGGCTGTTCCTGCGCAACCACGACGAGCTGACGCTGGAGATGGTCACCGACGACGAGCGCGACTACATGTACGCGGAGTACGCGAAGGATCCGCGGATGAAGATCAACCTCGGGATCCGCCGCCGGCTGGCGCCGCTGCTCGACAACGGCCGCGACGAGATGGAGCTGATGCATGCGGTGCTCTTCTCGCTGCCCGGCAGCCCGGTCCTCTACTACGGCGACGAGATCGGGATGGGCGACAACGTCTACCTCGGCGACCGCGACGGCGTGCGCACGCCGATGCAGTGGACCGGCGACCGCAACAGCGGCTTCTCGCGGGCGGACTTCGCACAGCTCTACGCGCCGCCGCTGATGGATCCGCTCTACGGCTACCAGGCGGTCAATGTCGAGGCGCAGCTGCGCAGCTCGACGTCGTTCCTGCGCTGGCTGCGGCGGTTCATCGAGCTGCGCAAGGCCCACCCCGTCTTCGGCCTCGGCACCTACGACCCGATCTTCACCAGCAATCCGAAGATCTTCGCCCACGTTCGCACGTACGAGGACGACGTCGCCCTCTGCGTGCACAACTTCGCCCGCTCGGCGCAGGCCGTGGAGCTCGACCTCTCGGTCTGGGAGGGCCGTATCCCGGTGGAGATGCTCGGATCGACCGCGTTCCCCCGCATCGGCGAGCTGCCGTACCTGCTGACGCTCGCGCCGCACGGCTTCTACTGGTTCCTGCTCACGGCCGACGCCGAGGACGAGTCCGAGCCCTCGGCCTCGGGCGCGCCGGAGAAGGAGGCTCGTGCAGCCCGCTGAGCTCGTGCTGCGGATCGAGCCGGGCGCGCTCGACGAGTGGGTCTCGTCGCGGCGCTGGTTCGGCTCCAAGGCACGCGACCTCATGCGCGTCGAGGTGCTCGAAGCCGTGCCCCTGCCGGCGGAGGCGCAGGCGCTCGTGATCGCCGTGGCCGAGGCGGTCTTTCACGCGGGCACCCATGAGCGCTACCAGCTGCCGCTCGCGCTGCGCCCCGTCGCCGAGGTGGACGCCGCCGAGGTGCTCGCCGTCGTCGACGGGTTCGCCGTCGTCGATGCGGTCAACGACCCGTACGCCGGCTCCGCGCTCGGGCACCTCGTCGTCGAGGGGGGTGCCGGCGACGCGCACGGCGGGATCGCCCAGGTGAGCTTCCATCACCATGCGGACGTCGTGCTGCCGCCCGTCGACGAGGTGCGGGCGCTGGGGGCCGAGCAGTCGAACAGCTCGATCGTCTACGACGAGACGCTGATCCTGAAGTGCTACCGGCGCCTCGAGCCCGGTGAGAACCCCGAGCTCGAGATGCTCCGCTTTCTCTCCGACAAGGGGTTCGAGCACATCCCCGAGCTCGTCGGCTGGTACGAGTACCGCGGCGAGGTGATGGACGCGACCCTGGGCGTCGCCCAGCGCTTCGTGCGCGGAGGGCGCGACGGCTGGGAGCTTGCGCTCGCGGGGCTCGCCGCCGCCCCGGGTCCGCTGATCGGCGATCTCGCGGACCTCGGCCGGATCCTCGGCGAGCTGCACACCACGCTCGGCTCCGACAACGAGGATCCCGACTTCGCGCCGGAGGACAAGCGCGCCGACATGGTCGACCTCGCCATCGCGACGGTCGACGAGGAGATCCGCGAGGTCTTCGACAGCTTCCCCGAGGACGACGAGCGGTTCGCGCCGATCGAGGGCCGGGGCGCCGAGCTGCGCGAGCTGCTGGGCACGGTGCATCGCCTGGGGAACAGCGGCGCGGCGATCCGCGTCCATGGCGACATGCATCTCGGGCAGAGTCTGCTGGGCGCCGACGGCCGCTGGCGGCTGCTCGACTTCGAAGGCGAGCCTGCGCGCTCGCTGCGCGAGCGCCGGCGCAAGCGCTCGCCGCTGCGCGATGTCGCGTCGCTGCTCTCCTCCGTGAGCTACGCCGCCGCGGCGGCGGGACTGCGCGGCGTGGCGGTCCCGGCGGACTGGGAGGGCGCGGCGCGCGCGGCGGTCCTCGGCGCCTACCTCGAGCACGTCGACCGGGTCCTGCTGCCGGCCGGGGACGACGCGGTCGCCGCGCTGCTCTCGCTCTTCGAGCTCGAGAAGGCGGTCTACGAGTTGCGCTACGAGATGAACAACCGCCCCGACTGGGTCGTGATCCCCGTCGCGGGCATCGCGCGGCTGCTCGAGGCGGCGCCGGCGTGATCGCCGAGCGCGACGTCGAGGCGCTCGTCGCCTGCGAGCTCAGCGACCCGCATCGCCTGCTGGGGGCGCACCCGTCCGGCGGGGGCGTCGTCGTGCGCGCGCTGCGCCCCGACGCCAGCGCGGTGTGCGTCGTGCCGGAGGGCGGCGAGCCGGTGGAGCTCACGCGCCGCCACCCGGGCGGGCTGTTCGAAGGGGAGCTCCCGGCCGCCACGCTCCCGCTGCACTACGAGCTGCGCACGACCTATCCGGACGGTGCGGTGGTCACGGCGCGCGACCCGTACGGCTTCGCGCCCACGCTCGGCGAGCTCGACCTGCACCTCGTCGGCGAGGGCCGCCACGAAACGCTGCACGAGCGCCTCGGCGCCCACGTGCTGGCCCTCGACGGCGTCGAGGGCGTCGGCTTCGCGGTCTGGGCGCCGAATGCGCGCTCGGCGAGCGTCGTGGGCGACTTCAACGGCTGGGACGGACGGCTGCATCCCATGCGCTCGCT
>DATCDC010000025.1:0-124818 GCA_036510915.1 Solirubrobacteraceae bacterium
CGGGCCGCGGCATGCTGCCGCGGCCCGCCGCTGCGCCCCTGTCTAGCCGCAGCGCGTGAACGTCAGCTGCAGGCTCACGGGCTTCAGCCCGCTGCTGCGCGTGAAGCGCACCCGTGCACGCAGGTGATGCGTCCCGGCGGACAGCTGCGCCACCGGGTGGCGCAGCGTGTAGCGCCCGTCGGAACGCCGGTGCAGATAGCGCACCGCCTTGCCGTCGACGTAGAACATCACGCGCTTGACCTGACGGCCGTCGACGACAGCCGTCGCCGTCGAGGCCGTGCAGCCCGTCGTGCCGCGCAGCTCAGCACCGCGCACGCTGACCCGCGGCGCCACCGTGGCGGCCACGCCGCGCGGCCGCGAGGTCGCGGTCGGCGGCGGATCGACCGCCAGCTGCGTGTTCGTGAACGTGCACGTCAGCTGCTCACCGGGCTGCGCGCTGATGTGCGCCATGCGCGCCGTGAGGTCGGTCGCCGAGGCGCCGCTCGCATCTGCGCTGTCGGTGCAGCTGATGCCGGTCAGCTGGAAGCCGTCGTGCGTGGCCTCGGTGACGTTGTAGCCGCCGGCCGGCACCATCACCGTCTGCGACCCGCCGCTGGACAGCGCGAACGTCCCCAGATCGCCGGTGAACGAGAACGCCGGCCGGTCGAGCGCGTCGCTCGCGGGGTCGGTGACCTTGGCGATCGTCAGCTGCGCCTTGGCGGTGTTCGTGATCGTGCACGTCACCGCCGAACCGTCGGCGATCGTCAGGCCCCACTCGTGTGCGTCGGGGACGCCGGTCGTCGGCACGGTCGCGCCGGAGCCGTCGGTGCAGGTCACGGTCCCCACGTACTCGGGCACCGCTCCGCCGTGCTCGCCCACGGTGTGGGCACCCGGCTGGACCTGCGCCGCACTCGTCCCGTCGCCGTTGCCGGCGCCCGCGAGCACCACGGCGCCGTCGACCGTCAGGTCGAAGCGCGCTGCCGCCGATCCGCCGACGACGTGCTTGATGACCTTCAGGGTCGCCTGCTGGCGATGGGTGTTCGTGAAGGCGCAGGTCGTCGTGTAGGCGACGCTGTTCCACCAGCGCAGCTCCACGGCCGCGCTGTGCGTGCCGCCGGCCGCGTTGTAGATCGGGGCCCAGATCGAGCCGTCCTTGCCGACGCCATCCCAGACCGGCGAGATCGTGCAGGAGACGGTGGTGTCGTAGCGCGGGTCGTCCGTCTGGGTGACGACGAACGGCTTCCACGAGCCCGCGCCGGTCTCCCCACCGGATGCCTGGTTGCTGAAGGTCTTCTGCTGACCGCCCGCGAGGCTGAACGATCCGCCCGCAAGCGGCTGCCCGGAGCCCGTCGCCGTATAGGCGAACGTGTCCGCCGGATCACCGCCGGAGGTCGTGTTCGTGACGACGAGCGTCCCGTGCCAGGCCAGAGCGCTCGGCGCCATGACCAGAACTGCGACCAGCGCCAGCGCGGCGGCCCACGCCAGGCGGATTGTGCGGGCGCGCTGCCCGCGGACTGTGGAGGACATCGCCTCTCCCCTCTCCACCCGGGCCGCCTCTCATCGCCGGCCCCGACGGAATTGTGTGACAGGTTTCTCGGGCGCCGACACGCCCCTAGTGACGCTTCGCGTGATGCTTGGCGGGCGAGCAGCTGCTGCGCCGCTTCACCGCGTGGGCTCCCCAGCCGGCCATGACGCCGCGGCACGTGCGCCGCGAGCTGCGACGGCGCTGCGCGGTGTGCCTCACGGTGGACTTCGAGCCGGTCCGGATGCTCGTGCGGGTCGGCGTCGCGGCGGCCGGGCCGACGGTCAGGTCACTGGTCGGCGTGCCCGCGTCCGCGCCCGCGCCGGTCGTGCGGCTGCCGAAGTCGGTCGTGTACGTCGCCCCGCCGTTGCTCGAGCTCGGCACGCCGGTCGCGATCCCGAGGCCCACCTCGCGGTAGTCGGGGCTGAGGATGTTCGCCTTGTGCCCGGCGGAGTTCATCCACGCCTTCATGATCTCCCGCGGCGTCGCCAGGTAGGACTCGCCCCAGGCGATGTTCTCCCCCACCACCCACGATCCGGGCGGGCCCAGGTAGCCCGCGTCGGTGAGCCGGTCGGTCAGCTGCCTGCCGTCCGGGGCGACGTGGGCGAAGAAGCTCTCCTGGACCATCAGCCGGCTGTAGGCCATCGACGCCTGGTCGAGCTGAGCCTGCTCGCTGAGCGGCGCGAGGCCGGCGGCGCCGCGCTGGACGTTCAGGAGGCAGAGCGTCGCTTGGGCGACCTGCGTGAGGTTCGCGTCGGTCGGCTGCAGGTCCGCGCCGGCGCAGTCGTCCGCCAGCGCGCCCGACGGCGCTGCCAGGGCGGCGAGCGCGAACATCGAGGCGAGCAGCAGGGCACGGCGACGCATGCCCACCCATCGGCCTCACGCGGATCTCATGTACCGCCGTGCAGGGTTCGTGGACGTTTTGCCGGTTTTCACGTCCATGGCGCCTGGACGCCTGACCTAGTGGCCCTTCTCAAGACGTCTGACCGGGAATGCCGGACGGCGATCACCGTCATGCGGCGTCCCGATCTCGGCCCGCCCGCCCAATGCCACCGGCATTGCACCGATCCTGCGTCCTTGTCTGACGGCGCCGCCGCCGCGGCATTTCCGGCCCGACATTCCGACCTGCAGCTCGTACGTGAGCAGCTCGCCCGCCACGGCCTCCGGCGGTCCCGCGGTCGTGATCGCGAGGCCCGCCGCGCCGGCGGTCTGCGCCGCAGCCGGCTCAGCGGCGCCCAGCAGCCCGGCGGCCAGCGCGGCGCACAGGATCAGGCGGGCCATGCGTCAGCTCTTCTGCGAGGACCGTCCGCCGCGCGCCCGGCATGGCGCTAGGCCTTCTTCACCCGGAACGCCCCGCGCATGAACGGATGGATGCGGCAGAAGTACGTGTAGGTGCCGACCGGGAGGTTCTTCGGCGTGGACCAGGTGTCGGTGCCGATGCAGCCGTTGGAGATCACCTTCACGAGCCCGCCGACGCCGGGTCCGTCGCAGTTGGACTTGTCGGTCGGCGTGTTGACCGCTGCGGTGATCGGAATCGTCCCGACGTTGGCGGCGCCGTAGAGGCCCGAGCTGATCGTCGCGCCGTAGCCGAGCTCACCGGAGTCGAAGGTGCGCGGTCCGGCCGCGAGCGGGTAGCCGATGCCGCCCGTCAGGTTGCACGGGGTCTTGCACGCGGTGATCGAGTGGTAGCGGATCGTCAGCGGGGAGTCCTCGTTGACGAACGTCAGCGCCTGCTTCTGCGTGATGACGGGCGGCAGCCCCTTCCTGCCGCTCGTCGACAGGTCGCCCTGGCCGTAGGTGAAGTTCTTGATGACGACCTTGTCCATCAGCGGGCCGTTGCGCAGCTTGACCGGGTTGCCGAGCCCCGGGTTCGGCTTGCGCACGCCGATGTCGATGTTCTCCTTCAGGCGCCCGTGGGTGAGGCGGTTCGTCTGATCGATCTGGCCCGTGAACGGATCGACGCCGCCCGGGACCGGTGCGTCGGTGAGCTGGGCGACCATGATCCCCATGACCTCGTACCACGAGGCCTTGCTCGTGTCGTAGGTCGCGTGCACGCTCAGCACGTCGCCCTTCTTGACGTTCACCTTCCAGGCGGAGGTCGTCGCTCCCATCGCGACGTCCCAGGAGACGGCACCGGCCGGTTCGAAGTAGTTCGCCTTGGAGCGGAACACCCGAACCGTCCTGCCGTCGCGCGTCACGTCGAGGTCGGTGTAGAGCCCGCCCGGATGCAGGTGGCCCGCCGTCCCCACGAGCGTCCCGTCGTGGGTGGCGACCCACTCGTTCAGGTGCTGTCCGGCCGGGTACGGGTTCTTGGCGTTGTCCGGGAACGTGAAGCTGCCCTTCCTGCCACTGCCGCGCAGCGCGTCGAACACCGGGTAGGCCTTGCCGCCCTCGACGTCCATCCACTGCGTGTCGACCTTCGTGATGCTCGCGGCCTGCGGCGCGGTGTCCGGGATGAAGTACAGCGTGTACGTGATGTAGACCTCTTTGGGCGTCGGCGTGAGGTCGTGGATCATGTGGTTGATGAGCCAGCTCTGCCCCGTGGTGTAGCGCCAGCCGAACCCGGGCGGCGCGTTGAAGTACGTCTTCTCCTCGCCGGCGGCGAACGTCGGCTTGAGGTCGACGAGCCAGACCGCGTGGTGCAGGTGGACCTCGGTGACGGGCGGCGACTTGCCGTCGGAGGCGTTGACCAGGCCCGGGCGGAAGCCGACGATCCAGCCGTTGACGTCCGGGCGCTGCTTCTGGACGTCGATGCTGATCGTGTTCTGGCCCGGCTGGATCTTCAGCGGGCCGAACTTGTACTTCAGGACCTGGGCGCCGGGAGGCGGCGCGGGATCGGAGACGGGGATCGACGGCGTGGTCGCGGCGAAGGCGCTGGGGCCGTGCGCGGCATTCGCCGCAGGCGCGCTCAGGCCGAGCACCGCGAGCGCTGCGATCACGACGACCATCAACTGCCTGTGCTGCCTCATGCCGATCCTGTCTTCGAAGGTGTGGAGCGGCCGTGGGGCGTCATGAACGCGAGCGGGACACTCGATCCCGCCTCACGGCGCACCGACGTGATGCGCCTCCCCTCCTGCACCGCGTCGCGAATGCTACCGACCGCGTGGTCAGTTCGAGCCGGAAGCTCGTCCAGTGCCGGCGTGACCGCCACGAGGCCCCACAGCCGTGCCGGCCCCTCACGGTGCTCGGCCGGCGGCGTGGGAGGGCCGACGACCTCGAGCACGACGTCGCCGGCCCACAGGAACGCCTGGCGCAGCGGGCGCTCGGGCGTGCCGGCGTCGCGCTCGCGCCGCACCTCGAGGCCGATCGCGCGCAGGGCGGAAAGCGTGCGGTCGAGGTCCGGCGTGGTGAGCACGACGTGGTCCAGCCTTGTGGCGCCGTTGGGATGCTCGGGGCCGGGGCCGTCCGGGCCTGCGCCCGCAGGCGCGCTGCGGGTCGCGACACCGTCGACCTGCGCGGGCAGCGGCTGCTGGGCGCGCAGCTCCCAGGCGAGGATCCCCTCCCCCGCCTCGCGGCCGAGCAGCCGCACCGTCACGCCGCCGATGCGGCACGTCCCGTCGCGCGCGACGGTGAACCCCAGGCGCCGCCAGACCTCGGGCGGGTCCCCGACGTCGAGGGCGTGCAGCGCGGGAAGGGCGCCCTGCCTCACCGGTTGCGCCGGCGCTGCGCCCGTGCTGCCTTCTGCTTGGCGCGGGTCTTCTGCTTGGAGCGCTGCGCGCTCTTGTGGGCCGAGGGATCGAGGTGGGCCGCCTCGCTGTCGCCCGCGCTGATCGGCGCGCGGCGGCGCGCGTCACGGGCGATGAACAGGCCGATGCCGACGATCACCACGACGCCGCCGGCGACGATCAGCAGCGCCTGCCACGTCTTGATGCCGCCGCTGCTCGAGGTGGTCGTCTGCGTCGTCGTCGTCGTGGGGGTCGTCGCCGTGGTCGGCTCCGACGGCAGCGGGGCGAACGGTGTCTGCTGGGCGACGGCGGGCGCGACCGGCAGCGCCAGCAGGGCGGTGACGGTCAGTGCGGCGATGAGGCGGCGAATGTCCACGGGCGCGCACCCTATCCGGAGAGGCGGCGATCGGCGACGCTGGCTATCGTGGGGTCATGCCGCCGAAGGCCCGACAGATCCGGATGGACCAGCGCACCGCGATGGCCGACATGCAGGCGCTCGAGCAGCGCTCCGACGAGGAGCTCGAGCGCGAGCAGAAGTACCGCTCGGCCGCCCTGTCGATCCTCGGCGCACGCGCGGCCGAGCGCTACGACGCGGACGCTTCGCGCGACTACTTCCGCCGCGCGATCGCCGCAGCGCGCCCGCAGGAGCGGATGCAGATCCGCCGCATGGCGGACGCGTCGATCGCGCTCGCCGAGCGCCGCCCCGACGACCTGAAGGCCGCGGTCGAGAAGCTCGGCCAGGAGGCGCCCTCCAGCCGCCAGCTCTGGCTGCTGCGGATCGCCGGCCTGCTGGCTCCCAGCCCGGGCGCGAGCATCTGGGTGCGCGTGCGCGGCATCGCGCTGATCATCCTGCTCGTGGTCGTGCTGCTCGCGATCGGCTTCGGCCTGGTCGAGCTCATCGCGATCCCGTTCGGTGGGACGTCGACGGGCATCGCGCTGATCCTCGGCGCCCTGCTGATCCTGCTGATCCTCGGCGTCCTCGCGCTGGTCGGGCGCAGGCGCCAGGGGAAGGCGCGCGCCGCGGCGCGCGCGGGTTAGGCGGGACCCCTCCTCGCCTCGGCAGATGTGCGGCCGCTACTCCCTTGCGACGCCGAACCTCGCGTCGGTCCGTGAGCGTTTCGCGCTCGGCGAGGGCATTCCGCTCGAGCAGCGCTTCAACATCGCTCCGGGCCAGGACGTCGTGGCCGTCACGACCGACCGCGAGGGCGCGCGACGCGGCGACGTGCTGCGCTGGGGCCTGGTGCCGCATTGGGCCGAGTCGCCGAAGGTCGGCTACCGGATGATCAACGCGCGCGCGGAGACCGTGCGCGGGCGCCCGGCGTTCCGCGACGCGTTCGAGCGGCGCCGCTGCCTGATCGTCGCCGACGGCTTCTTCGAGTGGCAGCCGCGCGATCATGTCGCCAAGCAGCCCTGGTGGATCACCCGCGCCGACGGCGAGCCGTTCGCCTTCGCAGGACTGTGGGCGAGCTGGCGCCCGGGACCCGATGTCGAGCCGCTGCGCACCTGCACGATCATCACCACGCAGGCCGGCGACGCGCTGCGCGACATCCACCCGCGCGTGCCCGTGATCCTGGAGCCCGGTGCCGAGGACGCGTGGCTCGCCGCCGACTCTGCGCCGGGCGCGCTCGCAGCGTTGCTCGTGGCGCTCCCCGGCAACGAGACCGCGCGTCGCCCGGTCGGGCGCGCCGTCAACGACGCCGGCCACGACGAGCCCGACTGCATCGCGCCCGTCGAGCCCGAGCCGGACGAGCCGGCGAGCCCCGCGCTCTTCTGAGCGCTCGCGCCCGCCCACGGCCGCCCCGCAGGGCAGAATGTCGCCAGCCATGTCCCGTGCGCTCCTGATCGCGAACCCCACCTCCGGCGGAGGGAAGGTCCTCAAGCTGCTGCCCGCGGTCCAGGAGCGCCTGCGCGCGCTCGGGGTCGAACCCCGCCTGGAGCTCACGCGCAGCCTCGAGCATGCGGGCGAGCTCGCGCGCGCTGCGCTGGCGGCCGGCGAGCTTCCGGTGTCCTTCTCCGGTGACGGGGTCGCCGGAGCGGTCGCCGCCGCCGCGGCCGCGACCGAGGGCGCCATCGTCGGCGTGCTGCCGGGCGGGAGCGGCAACGACTTCTGCCGCCACGTCGGGATCCCCCAGGACGCGCTCGAGGCGTGCGCGGTCATCGCGCACGGCACGCCCATGCCGATCGACCTCGGCGAGGCGAACGGCGCGCCGTTCCTGGGCATCGCGAGCCTCGGCTTCGACTCGGAGGCCAACGCGCTCGCCAACCGCGCCCCGCGCCGCCTGGGCCGCGGGATCTACGTCTACGGCGCGCTCGGCGCGGTCGCGCGCTGGGCGCCCGCGCACTTCGACGTCAGCGTCGACGGCAAGCGCGAGCACTTCGACGGCTGGTCGGTGATCGTCGCCAACACGAGCGTCTACGGTGGAGGAATGTACGTCGCGCCGGATGCACGCGTGGACGACGGGCTGCTCGACGTGGTCCTGATCCGCAAGACGAGCCGCCTGCGGTTCCTCGCCTCGTTCCCGCGCGTCTTCAAGGGCACCCACGTGCGCGAGCACAACGTCACCGTCCTGCGCGGCCGCGAGGTCACCGTCGCCGCCAGCCGGCCGTTCGACGTCTACGCCGACGGCGACCCCATCGCCGAGGTCCCGGTCACGATCCGCTCGCTGCCCGCCGCCGTCCGGGTCCTGCTCCCCGCCGGCGCGTGAGCGCGCTGCGCGCCTCGGTCGCCGCCGGCGCGGCGCGTGCCGCCGGCGGCCTGTCGCGCCTCTCCGGACGCGGCGCGACGAGCCTGCCGGGCAAGGTCCTGCTCCAGCTCGATCCGCAGGCGATCGGGCGGCTGGCGGCGCGCCTTCCGCGCGGCAGCGTCGTGCTCTCGGCGACGAACGGGAAGACGACCACCGCCGCGATGGTCGCGGCGATCCTCGAGCGCACGGGCGAGCGGCTCGTGCACAACCGTGCCGGGGCGAACATGGCGGGCGGGATCGCCGCGACGCTCCTCGAGGAGGAGGGCGATCGCGGGCTCTTCGAGGTCGACGAGTTCTGGCTCGGCGGCCTCGTGGAGGCGCTGCACCCGCGCGCGACGCTGCTGGCCAACCTCTTCCGCGACCAGCTCGACCGCTACGGCGAGCTCGAGACGATCGCCGAGCGCTGGGTCCACGTCGCCGAGTCGCCGGCCGCGGGACGTCTCGTGCTGAACGCCGACGACCCCGTCGTCGCCGACCTGGGCCGCGACCATGCGGACGCCCTCTTCTTCGGGGTGGAGGACGACGGCGTCGCGCTCGACGCGATGCAGCACGCCTCCGACGCCAAGCACTGCAGGCGCTGCGGGGCGCCGTACGTCTACGACGCCCACTACATGGGTCACCTGGGCCGCTACCACTGCGACAGCTGCGGCGCGCGTCGCCCGGACCCGTTCGTGCGCGCCCGCGACATCCAGCTGCACGGCGTGAGGGCCGCGGCGTTCACCCTGGAGATCGGCCGCGAGCGCGCCCCCGTGCGCCTGCCGCTGCCGGGCCTCTACAACGTCTACAACGCGCTCGGGGCCGCCGCGCTGGCCCACGCGCTGGGCGTCGGCCTGGCCGACATCGCCGCCGGGCTTGAGCGCGTGCGCGCCGCCTTCGGCCGTGCCGAGAGCGCGCGCGTCGACGGGCGCGACGTCTCGATCATGCTCGTCAAGAACCCCGCCGGTGCGAACGAGGTCCTGCGCACGCTCGCGCTCGAGCCCGGCGAGCACGACCTGCTCGCGATCCTCAACGACGCGATCGCCGACGGGCGCGACGTGAGCTGGATCTGGGACGCCGACTTCGAGGTGCTCGCCGGGCACCTGCGCCGCGTGACGTGCGCCGGCACCCGCGCCGCCGAGATGGCGCTGCGCCTGAAGTACGCCGGCATCCCGCAGGAGCGCATCCACGTCGAGGACGACCTGGCGACCGCGATCGACGGGGCCGTCGGCGACGGGCGCGGCCGGCTGTTCGCGCTGCCGACCTACACCGCGATGCTGGCGCTGCGCGAGGAGCTCGTCGCCCGCGGCGCCGTCGAGAGCTCGTTCGGATGATCGCCGCCGCCGTCCTCTGGCACGACCTCGAGTGCGGCGGCTACGACGCCGACCTGCCGCTCTGGCGCGAGCTCGCCGCGGCCGCCGGCGGGCCGGTGCTCGACGTCGGCGCCGGCACCGGGCGCGTCAGCCTCGACCTGGCGCGCCGCGGCGCGGAGGTCGTCGCCCTCGACGCCGACGGCGCGCTGCTCGACGCGCTCGCCGGCCGGGCGGGTGCCCTGTCGCTGAGCACCGTGTGCGCCGATGCTCGCGACTTCGCGCTGGGCCGGCGCTTCGCGCTGATCATCGTCCCGATGCAGAGCGTGCAGCTCTTCGGCGGCGCCGAGGGCCGCGCGGCGTTCCTGCGCTGTGCGCGCGAGCACCTCGCGGCCGGCGGCCGGCTCGCGCTGGCGATCTCCCCCGTCCTTGAGCCCGGCGGCGGCGAGCCCGGCGGTGAGCCGCTCACGGACCTGCGCGAGATCGACGGCGTCGTGTACTCGAGCCGGCCGGTCGCCGTCTACGGCGATGGCGGGCGGATCGCGATCGAGCGCCTGCGCGAGGTCGTCTCCCCCGACGGGCAGCGCGAGGCCAGCGACGACGTCGTCTGGCTCGACCGCGTGGATGCGGTGACCCTGATGGCGGAGGGCGAGGCCGCGGGGCTGCGTGCGCTGCCGCTGCGCCTGGTGCCCGAGACCGCCGAGTACGTCGGCTCCACGGTGGTGATGCTCGGTGGCTGACCGGACGCTGCGCGTCTGCGCGCTCTACCCCGACCTCATGAACATCTACGCCGACCGCGGCAACCTGCTGCTGCTCGAGCGACGCTGCGCCTGGCGTGGCATCGGCTTCCGGGTCACGGCGGCGGGGCTGGGCGCGCGGATCGACCCGGACGCGCACGACCTCTACTACCTCGGCGGCGGCCAGGACCGCGATCAGGTGCTGTGCGCCCAGGATCTCGTCGACGTCAAGCGCGAGGCCCTGCATGCCGCCGTCGAGCGCGGCGCCGCCGTGCTGGCGGTCTGCGGCGGCTACCAGCTGCTGGGGCACTCCTACGAGCTCGGCGACCGGTCGATCCCGGGCGCCGGCCTGGTCGACCTGCGCACCGTGCGTGCCGAGGGGCCGCGCCTGATCGGGAACATCGCGATCGAGGTCGACCTGCCCGGCCTCGGCGGGCCGCGGGTGCTCGCGGGCTTCGAGAACCATGGCGGGCGCACGACGCTCGGCGCGGGCGAGCGCCCGCTCGGGCGGGTGCTGCGCGGCCACGGCAACGACGGCCACTCGGGGCTGGAGGGCGTCCAGCGCGGCCACGTCGTCGGGACGTACATGCACGGGCCCCTGCTCCCCAAGAACGCCTGGTTCGCGGACTGGCTCGTGCAGGCCGCACTGGCGCTCGACACGCCGCTCGCGCCGCTCGACGACGAGCTCGAGCGCGCCGCGCATGCTTCAGCGCGCCGCGCGGCGGGCATGTAGCGCCGGAATGCGGCGCGTTCGTCCGCGCCGGCCCAGTTTCCCACTGAGTTGGTAGGTTTTGGGTCTCCCCCGGCCCACCAGCGCATGACCGACCAGACGCCCCCAACCCCGGCTCCGACGTCGCCGCCCGCCGGCCAGGCGGCCACGCTCGAGTTCCAGCACGTCTCCAAGCAGTACCCGGGCGCTGCGACGCGTGCGATCGAGGACCTCTCGTTCGAGGTCGGGGCTGGACAGATCTGCGTGCTCGTCGGCCCGTCCGGATGCGGCAAGACGACCGCGATGCGCCTCGTCAACCGCATGATCGAGCTGAGCGGCGGCGACATCCTGCTCGACGGCGCCAGCATCCGCGACCACGATCCGGCCGGGCTGCGCCGCGAGATCGGCTACGCGATCCAGCAGATCGGCCTCTTCCCCCACCGCACGGTCGCCCAGAACATCGCGACCGTGCCGCGCCTGCTCGGCTGGCCGAAGGCCCGGATCAGCGCCCGTGTGGACGAGCTGATCGAGCTGATCGGCCTCGACCCGGCGCAGACGCGCGACCGCTTCCCGGGGCAGCTCTCGGGCGGTCAGCGCCAGCGAATCGGCGTGGCTCGGGCGCTCGCAGGCGACCCGCTGCTGATGCTCATGGACGAGCCGTTCGGCGCGATCGACCCGATCAACCGCGAGCGCCTGCAGAACGAGTTCCTGCGCCTGCAGGCGGAGTTGCGCAAGACGATCGTGTTCGTCACCCATGACATCGACGAGGCCATCAAGATGGGCGACCGGATCGCCGTGCTCAGGCCGGGGGGCGTGCTGGCGCAGTACGCGACCCCCGCCGAGCTCCTGATGGCGCCCGCTGACGAGTTCGTCGAGGACTTCGTCGGCGCCGACCGCGCGCTCAAGCGCCTGGCGCTCACACACGTACGCGACGTCGACCTGTGGACCCCCGCGCTGGCGCGCTCCGGCGATGCCACCGCGGAGGTCCGCGCCCGCCTGGCCGGCAGCGACGTCCCCGTCGCGCTGCTCGTCGACGCCGACGGGCGCCCCCAGGCCTGGCTCGAGGAGCACGACCTGCGCGGACCGGTCGTCGGGGAGGTCAGCGGCCGCCACTCGCTCGTGACCGTCGAACGCGACGACATCCTGCGCGACGCGCTGTCGGACCTGCTCGCGCGCGGCGTCTACTACGGCGCCGTCGTCGATCGGCGGGGCACCAGCTGCGGCGCCCTGTCGATCGAGGTGATCTCCGACTACCTCGTCGAGCACGGCGCCGAGACCGAGCACCCGCCGCCGGAGCGGATCACATGAGGCCGCTCGTCCTCGCGGTCGTGCAGCTCCACGACCGCACGAGGAACACCTGCGTCAACCAGAACGGGTTCTGCCCGAAGTGGATCTCCGATCACATCGGCGACTACCTGAGCCCGCTCTGGCGCCACGTGGAGCTCGTCGTGCTGTCGGTCGCGATCGGGTTCGCCCTCGCCTTCGGCCTCGCGCTACTCGCACGGCGCTGGCAGTGGCTCGGCGCGCCGATCAGTGCGGTCAGCGGCGTGCTCTACACGATCCCCAGCCTGGCGGCCTTCTTCCTGCTGCTGCCGCTGACCGGCTTCGGCCTGGTGACCGCGGTGATCGTGCTCGTGAGCTACACGCTGCTGATCCTGTTCCGCAACATCACCGTGGGGCTGCAGAACGTCCCCGGCGAGGTGCTCGACGCCGCCCGCGGAATGGGCCTGACGAGCCGCGAACTGCTCTGGCGCGTGGAACTGCCGCTCGCGATGCCGGAGATCATCGCCGGCCTGCGGATCGCCACGACAACGACCGTCGGCCTCGCCGCGCTCGCGTTCTTCGCCGGCGCCGGGGGCCTGGGCGAGAAGATCAACGCGGACATCACCTTCAAGTCCAACGTCGTGGTCGCCGGCCTGCTCTGCGTGCTGCTCGCGGCCGTGCTGGACCTCATGCTCGTCGGCCTGCAGCGGCTGGCGATGCCCTGGCGGCGGGCGGCGCGCGCATGACGCCGGTGGCCTTCCTCGGGCAGTTCGGCGACGCCGTCGACATCATCCTGCACAAGCGCGAGTCGGTCGCGGGCGGCATCCAGGTCGGCGGCAGCGAGTGGCTCACGTTGATCGGCGAGCACCTGCGCATCAGCGCCGTGGCGCTCGCGATCGCGTGCGCGATCGCGATCCCGCTCGGCCTGTGGCTCGGCCACATCGGCCGCGGCGAGTTCCTTGCGAGCTCGTTCGCGAACATCGGGCGCGCGGTCCCGACGTATGCGCTGATCGCGTTCTTCGTCGCCTACATCGGGATCGGCTTCCGCAACGTCGCGCTGGCGCTGACGCTGTTGGCGATCCCTCCGATCTTCACCAACGCCTACGTCGGGATGCGCCAGGTGGACCGCGACACCGTCGACGCCGGCCGCGGCATGGGCCTCACCGGCTGGGGCATCGTGCGCGGCATCGAGCTGCCGATGGCGCTGCCGATCCTCTTCGGCGGCATCCGCATCTCCGCGGTCAACGTCGTCGCCACCGCGACGCTCGGCCCGATCGCCGGCGTCGACGACCTCGGCAAGCCGATCATCAACGCCAACGTCTACGGCTCGTCCGGGCGGCTGGCCGCCGCGATGATCGTCGCGCTGCTGGCGATCGGCGTCGAGCTCGCGTTCGCCGGGCTCCAGCGTGCCGTCACCCCCAAGGGCCTGAAGCTCGACGACAGCGCAGCAGGCCGCCGTCGCCGTCGCCTGGCGCGCCCTGCCCCCCTTCCCCAGACAATCGCCCAACGAGGAGGAAGCACCGAATGAGATACCGCATCACGCTCTCCGCGCTGGCGGCGCTGATCGCCGCACTGGCCATCGCGGCGTGCGGCTCCAGCTCCAGCTCGACCAGCTCGTCCAGCACCACGGCCGCGACCGCCGGCGTCATCGCGAAGAACACCGCCAACGCGTCCAAGCCGACGATCAAGATCGGCTCGAAGAACTTCACCGAGGAGTTCATCCTCGGCCAGATCTACGCCCAGGCGCTCCAGGCGGCCGGCTACAACGTCAAGAAGCAGCTCAACCTGGGCTCCGAGCAGATCGCCTACAAGGCCGTCAAGGGCGGGCAGGTCGACGCCTACCCGGAGTACACCGGCACCGCGCTGACCTCATTCTTCAAGGTCCAGTCCAAGGACGTGCCCAAGGATGCCCAGGCGGCCTACCAGGAGACCAGGCAGAAGCTCGCCGCGAACAACCTCACGGCGCTGCCGCCCACGCCGTTCACGGACTCCAACGGCTTCGCCGTCACCAAGGCGACGGCGGCCAAGCTCGGGAACATCACGAACCTCTCCCAGCTCGCGGGCAAGACGAAGAACCTCACGATCTCGGGCCCGCCGGAGTGCGCCCAGCGCGACGACTGCCTGCTCGGCCTGGAGAAGGTCTACGGCCTGAAGTTCAAGAAGTTCACGCCGATCGACATCGCGCTGCGCGAGGAGGTCCTCACGAAGGGCCAGTCCGACGTGGGGCTCGTGTTCACGACCGACGGGGCGATCAAGAAGAACAACCTCGTCCTGCTGAACGACGACAAGAAGCTGTTCCCGCCCTACAACGTCACGCTGATCGCCCGCAACCCCGCCGTCAGCAAGGCGGGACCGGACTTCCAGAAGACGATCGCGCTCGTCAACAAGGGCCTGACGACCCCCGTGATGCAGGAGCTCAACGCGCGCGTCGACCTCGACAAGCAGAGCCCCGCCGCCGTCGCGGCCCAGTACCTCAAGGAGTCGGGCTACATCAGGTAGCGCCGACGCCCGTCGAGCCGAAGCCCCCGTCGCCGCGCGCGGCGGGGGCGAGCTCGTCGACCTCCATCGGCTCCGCCGCGACGACCGGCACGACGACGAGCTGGGCGATCCGGTCGCCAGCGCTGAGCGCGAACGGCGCTTCGCGGTCCGTGTTGAGCAGCAACACCTGCAGCTCGCCGCGGTAGCCCTCGTCGATCAGGCCGGGCGCATTGACGAGCGCGATGCCGTGGCGTGCGGCCAGGCCCGAGCGCGGCAGCACGAGGCCCGCATGTCCGGTCGGAAGCTCGATCGCCAGCCCGGTGCGGACCTTCGCGCGCTCGCCCGGCGCGATGGTCAGCGGCGCCAGCGCGCAGAGGTCCAGGCCGGCGTCGCCGGGATGCACGCGCGCCGGCAGGACCGCGCGCGGGTCCAGACGCCGGACCGGGAGCCTCATGTGGCGTCGTGGCCGGCGCCGTTGCGGCCCGCCGGGGCCACGGCGAAGCGCGCGAAGCGCTCGGCGACCGTCGGCGTCACGCGGGCGCTGACGCGCACGCCGTCGGGCGTGTCCTCGCGCTCGAGGTCGCCGGCGATGTCGTGCAGCTCGGCGAGCCGGCCGCCCTCGGCGTAGGGCAGCAGCAGCTCGATCGGCTGCATGCGCTGCACGAAGTCGTCCTCGATGCGCTCGCGCAGGCGGTCGACGCCGGCGCCGGTGGCGGCGGAGACGAGAATGCCGTCGGGGTGGCGGCGGCGCAGCTCGGCGCGCCGCTCGGCGTCGATCGCATCGGCCTTGTTGAGCACGAGCATGCGCGGGCGCTCGCCGGCACCGATCTCCTCCAGCACGTCCTCCACGGCCTTCAGCATCTCGAGCATCTCGTCCTCGTCGACCGAGGAGTCGACGACGTGGAGGACGAGGTCGGCCAGGCGCGTCTCCTCGAGCGTCGCGCCGAAGGCGTCGACGAGCTGGTGGGGCAGCTTGCGGATGAAGCCGACGGTGTCGGTCAGCAGGAACGGGCGCCCGTCGATGCGCATCACGCGCGTCGTCGGGTCCAGCGTGTGGAAGAGGCGGTCCTGGACGCCGACCTCCGCGCCGGTGAGGCGGTTCAGCAGCGTCGACTTGCCGGCGTTCGTGTAGCCGGCGATCGCGATCTCCGGCATGCCGCTGCGCTCGCGCTCGGCGCGCATCGTCCCGCGCGAGCCCTTGACGTCGTCCAGGCGGCGCTTGAGCGCCGAGATGCGGTTGCGCGCCAGGCGCCGGTCGGTCTCGATCTGCGTCTCACCGGGGCCGCGCGTGCCGACGCCGCCGGCGCCGAGCCGGTCGAGGTGGGTCCACAGCCCGCGCATGCGCGCCATGTTGTACTCGAGCTGCGCGAGCTCGACCTGGAGCTTGCCGTCGGCGCTGTGCGCGTGCCCCGCGAAGATGTCGAGGATCAGCGTCGTGCGGTCGACGACGGGCATGCCGAGCTCGGCCTCGAGGTTGCGCTCCTGGCGCGGGGAGAGCTCGTCGTCGCAGGCGATGACGTTGGCGTCCGCGGCCAGCGCGAGCTCCTTGACCTCGATGACCTTGCCGGGGCCCAGGTAGGTGTTCGGATGCGGCTGCTCGCGGTGCTGCACCGCCTGGCCGACGACGGCGACGCCGGCGGTGCGCAGCAGCTCGCGCAGCTCGGCCAGGTCGTCGCCCTCCTCCAGCGCGGCGATGCAGAAGGCCCGCTGCTTGGCGCGTGCTGCGGGCGACGGCGCCTCGCCAGCGGACCCGGAGCGGGACTCGGTCGTTCGTCCTTGGCGGCTTCGCTCCTGCACCTGCCGATCGAGTCTAGACGGATACGCTCCGGCGATGGCGGAGATCGACGACGCTGGAATCCGGATCGGTGCCGCCGCGCAGGCGCTCGGGGTCAGCGTCGACACGCTGCGCCGCTGGGAGCGCGACGGGAAGATCCGCTTCGAGCGCGAGGGCGGCCGGCGCGTCCTGCCCGTCGCGGAGCTCGCACGCGTCCTGCGCGCCCGCACGCCGAAGGCGGCCTCCAGCGCGCGCAACCGGATGAGCGGGATCGTCGTCGACGTCGAGCGCGACGGCGTGATGGCGAAGGTCGACCTGGCCTGCGGGCCGTTTCGCATCGTCTCGCTGATGAGCCGCGAGGCCGCCGACGAGCTCGGCCTGCGTCCCGGCGTCAGCGCGACGGCCGTCGTCAAGGCGACGACCGTCGTCGTCGAGCGCTGACGGCGCCGGTGCGGGGCCTGGGAGTGGACGTCGGCGGCCGGCGCAAGGGCTTCGACGTCGCGGTCGTCGAGGGGCGCCGGCTCGTGCGCCACGCGCGGCGTTGCACCGTGGCGGACGTCGTCGCCCTCGCGCGCGAGCACGAGCCGGCGGCGATCGGCGTGGACGCGCCGTGCGGCTGTGCCCCCGCAGGCGCGCTGAGCCGCGCCGACGAGCGCGCGCTGAGCCGCGCCGTCTGCGCGATCCGGTTCACGCCCGACGCCGCCACGGTGCAGGCCGGGGGACGCTTCTACGAGTGGATCCGTCACGGCCTGGAGCTCTACGCGGCACTCGAGGCGAGCGTGCCGGCGATCCCCGCGATCGAGGTCTTCCCGACGGCTGCCTGGACGCGCTGGAGCGGGCCGCGGGGCGGCGCGTCGCGTGCGGCGTGGTCGGCGCTGGCGCTCGCCGGGCTGGGTCTCGAGGGCGTCCCGGCACGCACGGGCCAGGACCTGCGCGACGCGATCGCCGCCGCGGTCACCGCGCAGCGCCACGCGCAGGGCGAGACCGAGAGCTACGGCGCGATCGTCGTGCCGCTACGGTCCCGTCCGTGACCGACCCGCTCTCCGAGCGCCTCGCCGCGCGCACCCTCGAGCTCGTCGACATCGCGTCCGAGTCGCGCGCCGAGCAGGCGCTCGCAGGGCACGTCCTGCACGTCCTGGGCGCCGCCGGCGCGCCGGTCCGCGACGCGGGCGACACGTGCGTCGTGGCGGGCGTCGGTGAGCCCGGCCAGCGGCCGCTCGTCCTCCTGGCCGGGCACTTCGACACCGTCCCGGCGCAGGACAACCGGCCCGGGCGGATCGCCGGCGCCGCGGTCCACGGACTGGGCGCGGCCGACATGAAGGGGGCGCTCGCCGTGATGATCGAGCTGGCGATCGACGGCCCGGCCACGGACGCTGCGGTCGACCTGGGCTTCGTGTTCTTCGGCCGCGAGGAGCTGCCGCACGGTGACAGCGCGCTGGAGCCGCTGCTGGCGCGCGAGGCGGGCCTGCGCGGTGCGGCGCTGGCAGTCGTCATGGAGCCGACCGCGAACGCCCTGCAGGCCGGCTGCCTGGGGAACATCAACGCGAGCTGGACGTTCCACGGGCGCAGCGGCCACTCGGCGCGCCCCTGGCTGGCGGACAACGCGATCCACCGCGCCGCCGCAGGGATCGCCGCGCTCGCGGCGGTGCCGCCGCAGGAGCACGACTTCGGCGGGCTGCGCTTCACCGAGGTCGCCTCGGTGACGGCGATCGAGGGCGGGATCGCGGCCAACATCATCCCCGACAGCGCCCGCGCGCACGTCAACTACCGCTATCCACCGGGGATGCCGCCCGCGCAGGCAGAGGCGCGCCTGCACGCGATCTGCGACCCCCACGGCGAGCTCGTCATCGACGCCGATGCGCCTTCCGGGCCCGTCTCCGAGGGCAACCCGCTCGTCGAGGCGCTCCAGCGCGCGGCGGGCGTACCGCTCGAGGCCAAGCAGGCCTGGACCCCCGTCGCCGAGTTCGGCGCCGCAGGCGTCGACGCGGTCAACTTCGGCCCCGGCGACCCGCCGCAGGCGCACACGCGCGGCGAACACGTCGCCATCGCGGCGCTGACGCGCAGCCACCGGGTCCTCGCGGCGTTCGCGGCCGGACGGGCGGTCTAGCTCCCATGCAGCTCAACCCCCTGATCGAGGAGCTCGGCACGTACCCCTTCGCGCGGCTGGCGAGCGCTCGCCGGCGCGCCGAGGCCAAGGGCGCCGAGCTGATCGACTTCGGCGTCGGCGAGCCGCGCGAGGAGACGCCGGCGTTCATCCGCGCCGCGATGGTCGCCGCGATCGAGGCGGAGACCGTCTCCCCCTACCCCCTGGCGGCCGGCCTGCCCGAGCTGCGCCGTGCGATCGCCGCCTGGCTCGAGCGGCGCTTCGCCGTGCACGTCGATCCCGGCATCGAGGTCCTCCCCACGCTCGGCAGCAAGGAGGCGATCTTCCACCTCGCGCAGGCGCTCGTCGGCGCCGGGTCCGAGCGCGACCTCGTGGCCGTCACGACGCCCGGCTACCCCGTCCCGGCGCGCGGCGCGCTGTTCGCCGGCGCCCGCGTGCTGGAGGTCCCGCTCGACCCGGCGAGCGGGTGGCTCCCGGACCTCTCGGGGATCGACGAGGCGACCTGGCGGCGCCTGGCGCTGATCTGGGTCAACCACCCCGGCAACCCGACCGGTGCCGTCGCCCCGCTCGCCTTCTACGAGGACCTCGCCGCCCGCTGCCGCGCCCACGGGGTCGTGCTCGCATCCGACGAGGCCTACAGCGAGATCTGGCTCGGCGGCGACCCGCCCGCCTCCGTGCTGCAGGTCGAGGACCCGACGCACGTCCTGGCCTTCCACTCGCTGTCCAAGCGCTCCTCGATGCCGGGCTACCGCTCCGGCTTCGTCGCCGGGGACCCGCTGCTGATCGCCGCGCTCAAGCAGCTGCGCCCGTCGATCGGCGTCGCGCCGCAGACGTTCGTGCAGCGGGCGTCGATCGCCGCCTGGGGCGACGAGGGGCACGTCGTCGAGACCCGCGCGCGCTACCGCGCCAAGCGCGACCTCCTCCTGCCGGCGGTGCGCGCAGCCGGGCTCGAGCCGGCGGGCGGCGACGCGACGTTCTTCCTGTGGTGCCGGACGCCGGGGGGCGAGGACGCCGAGGCGTGCGCCGAGCGCCTGCTGGCGCGCGGGCTCGTCGTCGCGCCGGGGACGTTCTTCGGCGCGGGCGGCGAAGGGCACGTGCGGATCGCGCTCGTCCCCACCCTCGCCGAGTGCGAGCGCGCGGCGCAGGCCTTCGCAACGCTAGGTTGAGCGCTGTGAGCACGCAGCAGCCGCAGGGGGCCTGGGCCGTCGGCCTGGCGACGATCTCCGACCGCGGGGCGCGCGTCCTGGACGTCCGCTACCCCGCCCCGGTGCTGGGCCTCGACGGCGCGCCCGGACAGGCGGGGACCCACGAGATCCACGCCCACGAGGCAGCGGAGCTCGGCTGCCGGGCGCTGGCCGAGGCCGCCGGGCACGACGAGCTTCGCGGCGTGCGGCTGATCACGGTCGTCACCGTCCTTGCGGACCTTCAGGCGCCGCCCGCCGACGCCTTCGACGCCTACCTGCGCCTGCACCTGCTCTCATGCCGCCTGGCCGCCCCGCGCACGATCAGCTTCGAGGGCGTCTTCGGCGTCCTGAACAACGTCGTCTGGACCGACGCCGGCCCGTGTGATCCGGAGGGCTTCGAAGACACGCGCATGCGGTACCTCGCGAGTGCCGGGCGTTGGCTCGAGGTCGCCTCGGTCGACAAGTTCCCCCGGATGACGGACTACGTCGTCCCGGCCGGGGTGCGGATCGCGGACGCCGACCGCGTCCGGCTCGGGGCCCACCTCGCCGAGGGCACGACGGTCATGCACGAGGGGTTCGTGAACTACAACGCCGGGACGCTCGGCGCCTCGATGGTGGAGGGGCGCATCAGCGCCGGCGTCGTCGTCGGCGACGGCTCGGACATCGGCGGCGGCGCATCGATCATGGGCACCCTGTCGGGCGGCGGGACCGAGCAGATCCGCGTCGGCGAGCACTGCCTGATCGGCGCGAACGCCGGCATCGGGATCTCGCTCGGCGACGACTGCGTCGTCGAGGCGGGCCTCTACGTCACCGCCGGGACGCGCGTCACCCTCCCGGACGGCGAGGTCGTCAAGGCGCGCGAGCTCAGTGGCCGCGACGGTCTGCTGTTCCGGCGCAACAGCCAGAGCGGCGCGGTCGAGGCGGTGCCCCGCACGGGCTCGTGGGGCGGCCTCAACACCGCCCTGCACGCGAACGACTGACCCGGCCTCACCGCCGCGGCGTGAACCGCACGGCGAACGGGAAGTCGCCGAAGCTCACGTCGACGAGGTAGCGCCCGTGCAGCGTGAGCCGGGTGCGCCCGCCGGCGGCCGCCGCGCGGAACAGGCGCACCGCCGTCGTCCGCGCCGCGTTCGGTCGCTCGAGCGCCGCCACGAATGCCGTCTGGTGCGCGAAGTCGACGGTGTCGCCGGACGGCTCGTACTGGGCGAACCGCACGTCATACGCGCCGTCGAACGCGAACGGGCCGCGGGTCAGCGGCGAGGTGTCGCCGCGCACGAGGATCTCGCCGGCGCGCGGCGTGCGGGCCGCGAGCGCGGGGACGGTCCGGGTGCGCGGCGTCCCCGTGCTGCCCGCGGGCCCGCCGGATCCACAGCCGCCGAGCACCGCGGCGAGCACGAGGAACGCGACAGGCGATGAGCGGCGCGGCACGACGCGCGATGCTAGCCCGTGGTAGGACTGCCAAGGCAATGCCTAGCCATCGGAGCATCAGGACGTTCGCCGCGGGCCGCGGCTTCACCGCGCTGCAGGCGCTCGCGCTGGGGCTGATGCTGATGTTCCTGGCACTGCCGATCGTCGCGCTGATCACGCAGGCACCGCTCGGCGACGTCCCGCGACTGCTCGGCGAGCAGCAGGTCCGCCAGGCGCTCGCCGTCACGGTGCGCACGAACGCGATCGCGAACCTCATCTTCCTGGGCCTTGGCACGCCCGCGGCGTACTTCGTCGCCACGCGCCGCTTCCGCGGCCGGGCGCTCGTCCTCACGCTCGTCGAACTGCCGCTCGTGCTGCCGCCCGCGGTCGCGGGCATCGGCCTGCTCGCGGCGTTCGGCGCCGGCGGCCTGCTCGGCGCGGACCTCCAGGATGCCGGTGTCGTCCTGCCGTTCACGCAGTGGGCGGTCGTGCTGGCGATCCTGTTCGTGGCGTCGCCCTTCTACGTGCGCTCGGCCATCGCCGCCTTCGAGGCCGTCGACCCGGCGCTGACGGACGCCGCGCGCACGCTCGGAGCCTCCAGGGCGCGCACGTTCGCGCGGGTGGCGCTGCCGCTGGCCGCCGGCGGGCTCGGTGCGGGCTGGGTGCTCGCCTTCGCCCGCGGCATCGGCGAGTTCGGCGCCACGATCATCTTCGCGGGGAGCGTGCGCGGCCAGACGCAGACGCTCACGCTCGCGATCTACGAGATCCTCGACTCGAGCTTCGACGTGGCGCTGGCGATCGGCGTCCTGCTCGTCGTCCTCAGCGCCGGGATCCTGCTCTCCTTCAAGCTGCTCTCCGCATGGCGCTCCTCGACGTCGACATCACCTGCGCGCTACGGCATTTCGCCCTCGATCTCCGCCTGAGTGCGGAGGCCGAGACGGTCGCGCTGGTCGGCCCCTCCGGCGCCGGAAAGACGACCGTGCTGCGCGCGATCGCGGGGCTGCATCGTCCTGATGCCGGGCGGATCGCGCTGGACGAGACGGTCTGGTTCGACGCGCGCGGCGGCGTGGACCGTGCACCCGACGAGCGCTCGACCGGCTTCGTCTTCCAGGAGTACGCCCTCTTCCCCCACCTCTCGGTGCGCGCGAACGTCGCCTTCGGCGGTGCCGCCCGTGCGCCCGAGCTGCTCGAGCGCTTCGGCATCGCCCGCCTGGCCGACGCCCGGCCGGGTGACCTCTCCGGCGGCGAGCGTCAGCGGGTCGCGCTCGCCCGTGCCCTGGCCCGGGACCCCGCGGTGCTGCTGCTCGACGAGCCGCTCTCGGCGCTCGACGCCAACACGCGCCGCGATGTGCGCGACGAGCTGCGCGCCGTCCTGCAGGAGCTCGCGCTCCCGACCGTCGTCGTCACGCACGACTTCCGCGACGCCGCCGCGCTCGCCGACCGCGTCGGCGTGGTCGTCGACGGGGCGCTGCGCCAGCTGGGGACCGTCGAGGATCTCGTCGAGCGCCCGGCGGACGCCTTCGTCGTCGGGTTCACCGGCGCGAACCTGCTGACGGGCACCGCGACGCCGCTCGCCGGAGGAGGCGCGGAGATCCTGCTCGACGGCGGCGGCGTCATCCGCTCGGCCGCCCGCGCGAGCGGGCGCGTGGGGGTCGCGGTCTCCCCGTGGGAGCTCGCGCTCGCGCTCCCCGGCGCGGCGGATGGGCGCAACGCGCTGCCCGGGGTCATCACGATGATCACGCCGGACGGCGAGCGCGCCCACGTGCGGGTCGGCGCGCTCGTGGCAGAGGTGCCCAGCGGCGCCGTGGCCCGGCTCGGGCTGCATCCCGGGATGCAGGTGCTCGCGACGTTCGAGGCCGCGCAGGCGCGGGTGGTGGCGCTCAGCGAGCCAGGCCCGTCAGCGTCCTGACGAGCTCCGCGCTCGCCTCAGCGGCGTAGATCGGCAGCGCCCAGCCGGTCAGGTCGACGTGGAGGTCCTCGCCGACGTCGACCTCCAGCTCGCCGCCGTCGAGCGCGACGCGCACCGGCGAGTCGCCGCCGAGCAGGACCGCGGCGACGGCCGCACCGCAGGCGCCCGTCCCGGAGGAGAGCGTCTCCCCGACGCCGCGTTCGAAGATCCGCGCGCGGATCACACCGGGCTCGAGCTCGGTCCACCAGCTGACGTTCGTGCGGTTGGGGAACAGCTCGCTGTGCTCGATCACCGGGCCGAGCACGGCGAGGTCGAGGGCGTTGAGCTCCTCGGTGTCGGCGACGCGGATCGCACACTGGGGGTTGCCGATCGCGACGTGCTGGAAGGTCCACGTGCGCCCGCCGGCCTCCACGCGGCCCAAGCCGTCGGGATCGCCGGAGGGGAACCCGGCCGAGGCCGTGCTCGCACGGCCCATGTCGACCGTGCAGGTCGTCTCGGAGGTGATCGTCGGGCGGATCTCCCCGGCGGCCGTCTGGATCGAGAACCGGAGCTGGTCGGTCCAGCCGGCGCGGCGCAGGTAGAGGATCGCCTCACGCGCCCCGTTGCCCGAGAGCTCGGCCTCCGAGCCGTCCGGGTTGAAGATCCGCAGGCGTGCGACGAAGCCCGGCGCGTCCGGCGGGGAGAGCTCGAGCACGCCGTCCGCGCCGATCCCCAGGTGCGGGTCGCAGATGCGCCGCACGACCTCCTCGCTCAGCGCGAACGGCGTCCGCTCGCGCTCGAGGATGACGTAGTCGTTGCCGAGCGCCTGCCACTTCTCGAACCGCATGCCCGCGGACCCTACGGCCGCGCGGGGGCGGGCGTCGAGAGGACCTGGGCGGCGACGTCGTCCGGCGCGCGGCCGGTCACGTCGATCAGCTCGAGCCCCGGAAGCTTGCGCATCCAGGTCAGCTGGCGGCGAGCGAAGTTGCGCGTGCGCCGCTGCATGGAGGCGACGTCCCCGGCCAGCAGCTCGTCGAAGCCCAGCGCCTTGCGCGCGGTGTCCGACGCGCCCGCCGCGTGCGCGGCCCGGACCTCGTCGACCGCGCCGGCGGCGACCATCGCCTCCACGCGTGCATCGATCCGCCGGTAGAGCTCCTCGCGGTCGCGGATCAGCCCGACGAGCCGGGTCGGATGGCGCGTCTCGCTCGTCCAGAGCCGGTTGGGCCCTTCCGGGGGCTCGAGCTCGCCCATGTCGAGCAGCGCGTGGGCGCGGACGATCCGGTGGCGGTCGCGCGGGTCGATCCCGGCGGCTGCCCACGGGGCGCGGCGCGTGAGCTGCTCGTGCAGCCTCTCGGGCCCCTCCTGGGCGAGCGCCACCGCCCAGCGGTCGCGGACCTCCTGCGGCGGTACCGGCCTGAGATCCAGGTCGGCGAGCGCGGCGCGCAGGTACAGGCCGGTTCCGCCGACGACGATCGGCGTCGCCCCCGTTCCCAGCAGGGCGTCGATCTCGGCATGTGCGAGCTCCGCGTACTGGCCGACGCTGAAGGTCGCATCGACCGGCAGGAAGGAGACCAGCCGGTGCTCGAGGCGCGCGCGCTCGGCCGGCCCCGGGACGCCCGTGAGCACCTCCAGCCCGCGGTAGACCTGGAGTGCGTCCGCGGAGACGGCGACCGGCCGGCGGCCGGCGGCCGCCAGCCGCGTGGCGAACGCCAGCGCGACGTCGGTCTTTCCCACGGCGGTCGGGCCGAACACCGCGAGCACGCCGCCGGGCGCCAGCGCGGAGGCGGCGATCGAAGCGGCTGGCGCGGTCATCCCCCGGGAGTATCGTGGGCCACGTGGGCGTCCGCATCGGATCCGGCTTCTCCCCGGTCGAGGATCCGCGCGTCGCGGCGATCGAGGCCGGGACCGACGCACGCGCCGCGCTCGGGGGGGCGGCGACCGACCTCGCGTTCGTCTTCTTCTCCGGGGAGCACGTCCGCGACCTCGCCGCGGTCCTGGAGGGCGTCCACGAGGCGCTCGCGCCCGGTGTCCTCGCGGGTTGCGGCGCCGGCGGCGTGCTCGGCGCCGGGCGGGAGTGCGAGAACGGCTCCGGCGTCGCCGTCTGGGCCGCGTCGCTGCCCGGCGGCTCGGCGCGCGCCTTCCACGCCGGCACGATCAGCGCCGCCGACGGCGCGACGGTCACGGGGCTGCCGGACATCGCCGGCGCCTCGGCGGTCGTCCTGCTCGCCGACCCGTACACCTTCCCCGTCGATCGCGCGCTCGCGGCGCTGGGGAGCGCAGCGCCCCGCACACCGGTCCTGGGCGGGATCGCGAGCGCGCGCACGCCCGACGGCGAGGCCGCGCTGCTGCTCGACGGCCGCCACATCGGGGAGGGCGCCGTCGGCGTCGTGTTGGAGAGCGTCGAGGTGCTCCCGTGCGTCTCACAGGGTGCCGCGCCGATCGGCCCCGAGCTGACGGTCACGTCGGTCGACCGCAACGTCGTGCGCGAGCTCGCGGGCAGGCCCGCGCTCGAGGTGCTGCGCGAGGCGATCGAGGGCCTCGATCCGCGCGAGCGCGCGCTCGTCAGCGGCGGTCTGCTGCTCGGGACCGTGATCGACGGATCGGGCCCGGACTACGGGCACGGCGACTTCCTCGTGCGCGGCATCGTCGGCGTCGATCCCGACGCTGGGACGATCGCCGTCGGGGCGACCGTGCGGCCCGGGCAGGTGGTCCGCCTGCACGCCCGCGACCGCGAGTCGGCCGACCGCGATCTGCGTCAGGGCCTGGCCCTGCGCCGCGCGGCGCTCGGGGGCTCCCCGGCGGGCGCGCTCCTCTTCACCTGCAACGGCCGCGGGGAGGCGCTGTTCGGCGAGGAGGGCCACGATGTGCGCGCGGTCGAGGAGGAGCTCGGCGGCGCCGCGGTCGCGGGCTTCTTCGCCGCCGGCGAGATCGGGCCCGTCGGCGGGGAGAACTTCGTCCACGGGTTCACCGCCACCGTCGCGGTCTTCGCGTGATGACACACTCCGGGACATGGACCTCGGCGGACGCAGCGTGCTCCTCACCGGAGCGACCGGCGGCATCGGGCAGGCCGTCGCGCGCCGGCTGCACGCCGCAGGCGCCCGCCTGACGCTGACAGGGCGGCGCACCGACGTCCTCGAGCCGCTCGCCGCCGAGCTCGGCGCGGCCGTGATCGCCGCCGATCTCGCCGATCGCGGCGCGGTGAGCGATCTCGCGGAGCGCTGCGCGCAGACGGACGTCCTCGTCGCGAACGCCGCCCTCCCCGCGTCCGGCTCGCTGTTCGGCTTCGACGTCGACGACATCGACCGCGCGCTGGACGTGAACCTGCGCGCGCCGGTCGTCCTCTCGCGACTGCTCGGCGAGCAGATGGTGGCGCGCAGGAGCGGCCACATCGTGTTGATGTCCTCGCTGGCCGGCAAGGCCACGAGCGGCGGGGCATCGCTCTACTCGGCGACGAAGTTCGGCCTGCGCGGATTCGGCCAGGCGCTGCGCACAGACCTGCGCGGCTCCGGCGTCGGCGTCAGCATCGTCTTCCCCGGCTTCGTGCGTGACGCCGGTATGTTCCACGACTCCGGCGCGACGCTGCCCAGCTTCGTCGGGACGAGCACGCCCGAGCAGGTCGCCGCCGCCGTCGCCGACGCGATCGTGCGCGACCGGGCCGAGGTCGACGTCGCGCCGCTGACGATGCGCGCGGGCGTGAAGGTCGCCGAGCTGGCCCCGACGACCGTCGCGGCGCTCGCGCACCGGATCGGCGGCGCCCGCCTGGCAGACGAGCTCTCGGGCGGCCAGCAGGCCAAGCGCTGAGCCGGGACGCTACGCGGCGGCGGGCTGGGGGCTCGTGAGCGGTCGGACCGCGGCGAGCACCTCGTCGGCGAGCATGGGCCCGTCGGTCGGATGCAACGGCAGGGCCTGGACGCGCACGGTGACCTCGTGGCCCTCGAGCTCCTCGAGCGAGACGCCGGCCGGCCGCCGCAGCGGCACCGTCAGCTGGTCGTCGAGCGCGCGCTGCACCGTCGACGGCGTCGATCCGGGCTGCAGGCGCACCAGGACGTCGATGCCGGCCGGCTCGCGCAGCGGGACGACGGCGGAGTTCAGGACGACGCTGTTGGGGACCATGACCTGGTCGGCGCCGTTGGCGAGCGTCGTGTACAGCAGCCCGAGCGAGCTGACGACGCCCTCGACGGTGCCCGCGAGGGGACCGCCCTGCATCCGCACGCGGTCGCCGACGCGGAACGGGCGCGCGCTCAGCAGCACCGTCCCGGCGAAGAGGTTGCCGATCGTCTGCTGGGCCGCCAGACCGAGGACGACGGCGGTGAAGGCGCCGCCGAGCGCGAGCTGCTTGGGCGTCAGGCCGGCGATCCGCAGCGCCACGATCGTCGAGGCGATGACGAAGACCAGCCGCACGAGGAACCCGACGGTCCCCGCCGTGGCAGGGCTCATCCGGCGATAGAAGACCGGGCTCAGCGCGCGTCCGACGTCGCGGGCGAACTGCCACGCGAGCGCGATCAGCGCGACCGCCGCGAGGATCGAGACCGGCGTGTCGAAGCCGGGCCCGAACAGCGTGCGCCGCTCGGCGTAGACGACGAGCACGCCGGCGAGCAGGACGAGCAGGATCGTCGCCTCGACGCGGGCGCGCTTGACCGCCCCGCCCGTGAGCTGGCGGGCGAGGCCGACCTGATTCCAGGAGTGGCTGCGGGTCTCGAACATCTGGCGCATCTGCAATCGCACGACAGCAGGCGCTCCTAAACCGCGGCCCGTTGTGTGCGCAGGATCACGCAGCGGGGCGGGCGGAACGCCTGCCCGTCGATCGAAGCGCCGCCGTTCAGGCCAGCGCGCGCGCCACGAGCGACAGCTCGCCCAGCAGCGTCTGGCTCGTCGCCCGCTCGATCACGACCGGGACCGTCTCCCCCGCCTGTGCGAGCCCGGCGAAGTTCACGACCTTGTTGTGGCGCGAGCGCCCGCGCAGCCGTGACGGATCGGTGCGCGAGGCGCCCTCGACGAGCACGTCGAGCTCGCGCCCGACGAACCGCTGGGCGCGCTCGTGCGCGCGCCGCTGGACGAGCGCGACCAGGCGGCCCATGCGCTCGACCTTCACCTCGTGCGCGACCAGGCGCTCGGTCAGCGCGCCGGCCTCGGTTCCCCGTCGCGGTGAGAAGACGAACGTGAACGCCGCGTCGAACCCGACCTCGTCGACGACCTCGAGCGTCTGCGCGAAGTGCTCCTCGGTCTCCCCCGGGAACCCGACGATGATGTCGGTCGTCAGCGCGCAGTCCGGGACGTGCTCGCGGATCAGCGCGACGCGGTCCATGTAGCGCGCGCGGTCGTAGGTGCGGCGCATCGCCTTGAGGAGCTGAGAGGACCCCGACTGCAGCGGCAGGTGGATGTGCTCGCAGAGCGCGGGCAGCTCTGCGTGCGCGAGCACGACGTCCTCGCGCATGTCCTTGGGGTGCGGGCTGGTGTAGCGGATCCGCTCGACGCCCTCCACGGCGTCGACGGCGCGCAGCAGCTCCGAGAACGAGCGCGGGCGCCCGCCGGCCCCGCGCAGATCGCGCCCGTAGGAGTTGACGTTCTGACCCAGGAGGGTCACCTCGCGGACGCCCTCGGAGGCCAGGCGCTCGACCTCGGCGACGAGCTGCTCGAACGGGCGGCTCACCTCGCGGCCGCGGGTGCTCGGCACGATGCAGTACGAGCAGCGACAGTTGCAGCCCACGCTGATCTGCACCCAGGCCTGGTGCTCGCGGGCGCGGCGCGGCGGCAGGTCGGCCGTGAACCCCTCGAACTCGAAGTACCCCTGCGCGGTCAGCGAGTCGGAGGTCAGGAACTCGGCCAGACGGCCGACCTGCCCCGGGCCGAACGCGACGTCCACGAACGGGAACTGGCGGAAGACGTCGTCCTTGACGGACTGCGCCCAGCACCCGCCGACGCCGATCACGACGTCCGGGCGCTCGCGCTTGACGCGCTTGGCATGGCCCAGATGGGCGGCGAAGCGGGTGTCGGCGTTCTCGCGGATCGAGCAGGTGTTGAAGAGGATGACGTCGGCGTCGTCGTGCGTGGCCGACTCCTCGTAGCCCAGCGACTCGAGCATGCCCTTCATGCGCTCGGAGTCGTGCTCGTTCATCTGGCACCCGAAGGTGGTGATGTGGTAGCGCTTCATGACTGCGCGACAGGGTAACGGGGGAATTCCACGACCGAGTCTGCGGTGCACTACGCGCAACATCGTCCGGCGCCGGGGGTTTCAAGGGGTATGCGCTCCATGTCCGTTCTCCCCGTCGTCGCCGTCGCCCTGGCCACCAGCGCCGTGCTTCCCTCCGGCGCCGGTGCCCTCCCACTGCCGACCACCTTCCCGCGGACGATCACTCGCACCCTCACCGTGCAGGGCGTGCGCGTCACGAGCTTCGAGGTGACCACACACGCCGCGGCCGGGAGCAGGGTGCGCGTCAAGGTCCACGTGGGCGCGGTCAGCCTCAAGGGCAGGCAGCCGCTGGTGATCGCCGTCGCCCCGTGTACGGGAGGGACGTCGACGAGCCCCTCCTGCCGCCCTACGGCCACGGCGCGGCTCCAGCTCGGAGCCCGTGAGACCGACGCCACGCGCTCGTTCCTCGTCGCGCGGCCGGCGCGCAAGCGCGATGCGCTGCGCGTCACGCTCACCGCCGGCGGTGCGCGCATTCCCTTCCTCCCGAACAACGTCGGCGGCGGAGGCGGCACTGCGGAGATCCTGCTCAACGCGGGCACTTGGCGCTTCAAGCAGGGCACGCCGTGGGGCCTGACCTCGGCCTCCCCGGCGGGCGTCGTGCTCGAAAGCGTGCTGTTCAACAGCCGCCGCTACGACTGGCGCGGAACCACGCCCGCCCAGACCGCCGTCACCACCACGATCGGCTATGCCGGCGAGCCACCGCGCTGGGCATTCACGAACACCATGCGCCCGGAGCGCCCGTTCGCGTTCTACCGGACGCCGAGCCAGCCGGTGCAGGCCGCGCGGACCGCCCCGCGCGAGCTCCTCTACGCCGCCGACGTCGGTGGCGAGCGGCTCTTCACGGTGCGCCTGCCGCTGCCCGCCTGGCCCGGCGCGTAGCGGCCGTGCTCACCGGCCCGAGAGGGCCGGCGATCAGGCCGAGAAGGCCCGGACCGCCGCGTAGGCGGTGTCCAGGTCGTACCCGCGCCGCACGAGCAGCCCGAGGGCTTTTGTCGCTTTCGTCGTATGCGTCGCGCCGGTCTCGGGTGCTGGAACGCGGCGATCGCCGGCGGGCATCCCCTACTGCATTTGTCCTACCACGTGGTCACGTGGTAGCGCTTCATCACTTCGCGTATTCCACCGCACGCGACTCGCGGATGACGGTCACCTTGATCTGGCCGGGGTATTCCAGGCGCTGTTCGATCTCGCGGGCGATGTCCCTGGCGAGGATCGTCGAGCCGTCGTCGTCGAGCGCTCCGGGCGCCACGATCACGCGCACCTCGCGACCGGCCTGCATCGCGTAGACGGTGTCGACGCCCTCGTGGCGCGCGGCGAGCTCCTCGAGCTCGCGCAGGCGCTTGACGTAGTGCTCCAGCGACTCGCCGCGCGCCCCCGGTCGCGCACCGGACAGCGCGTCGGCCGCCTGCACGATCACCGCCTCGACGGTCTGCGGCTCGACCTCGTTGTGGTGGGCCTCCATCGCGTGCGCCACCGCCTCGCTCTCGCCGTGGCGGCGGGCGAGCTCGCCGCCGACGAGCGCGTGGGGGCCCTCCACCTCGTGGGTCACCGCCTTGCCGATGTCGTGCAGCAGCGCGGCGCGGCGCGCCGTCTTGGCGCTCGCGCCGAGCTCATGGGCCATGATCGCCGCCAGCTGCGCGCACTCGACCGAGTGCGCGAGCACGTTCTGCCCGTAGGAGGTGCGAAAGCGCAGGCGCCCGAGCAGGCGCGTGAGCCCCGGGTCCAGGCCCTGGACGTCGGCGGCGAGGACGGCCTCCTCGCCGAGCTCGGTGATGTGGTCGTCGAGCTCGCTCTTGGACTGGTAGTAGGTCTCCTCGATCCGCGCCGGGTGGATCCGGCCGTCCTGCAGCAGCTTGTCGAGCGTCATGCGCGCGATCTCGCGCCGCACGCCGTCGAAGGCCGAGAGCACGACCGCGTTGGGCGTGTCGTCGATGATGAAGTCGACACCCGTCAGGTTCTCCAGTGCGCGGATGTTGCGCCCCTCACGGCCGATGATCCGCCCCTTCATGTCGTCGGAGGGCAGCTGCACGACGGAGACCGTCGTCTCCGCGGCGTGGCTGCCGGCGAGCCGCTGCATCGCGACCGACAGGATCGACCGCACGCGCCGCTCCGCCTGGCGTTTGGTGTCCTCGTCGACCAGGCGCAGGATGCGCGCCTGGTCGTGGCGCGCGTCGTCCTCGACCTCCTTGAGCAGCACCTGCCGGGCCTCGCCCGCGCTGAGGCCCGAGGCGCGCTCGAGCGCGCGCCGGTGCTGCTCGGCGAGCTCGCTCATGCGGCGGCGGTCCTCCTCGAGCGTCGCCTCGCGGCGCTCCAGGTCGCCGGCGCGCCGGTCCAGCTCCAGCGCACGCTGGTCGAGCGAGCGCTCCAGGCTGCGCGAGTGCTCCTCGTGACGGGCCAGCTCGCTCTCGCGCAGCGCGGTCCCGGCCGCGACGGCGTCGGGAACCGCCGCCTCGCGCCCTCCGCGCGCGCGGGTCAGCACGACGGCGGCAGCGATGAATCCGATCGCCATGACGGCGGCCGCGATGACGAGCTGCATGGCGACTCCCCTCTCTGCTTGCGGGCGGCGCGCGCGCCGGGCCCGATCCGTTCGCTGTGTCGGGCGCGAGGTACCGGGTCGCTCGGGCGGCTCGGGGAACGGCGGGACGCGGCCGGCGCCGCAGCTCAGCCGGGTGTCAGCAGGGTTCGCAGGTCGTGGTGGTGCCGGCCTCGCGGCCGGTGCAGGTGTCCAGGGTGCACATCGACGTGTGTGCCAGGCGGTTTCGGGGTCGCTGTCGTGCCGGTTTCAGAAGCCCTTGCGGGCCGGTTTCTCGCGTATGGGCATCGTAGTACCGGGCGCGGGCCGCGGCAACGGCGTGCTAGACGACGACCTTCACGACCCGGTTGAGGCGGCGCTGGCGCCTCGGGCTGTTCAGCGTGATGCGCAGGCGGTACTTGCCCGGCTTGAGCACCTGCGACGGGATCAGCGTCAGCGCCTCGGAGAGCTTGGAGCCCATCCCGGTGGCGTAGGTCCGGCCGCTGCGGCGCAACTCGACGCGCGCCCAGGTCGAGCTCTTCTGCGCCGTGCGGGCGCGGGTGCGCAGCTTTGCGGTCGTCTTCGGGTCGCCCGCGTCCGGGACGACCGTGCAGGTCGAGCCGGTGCAGCGCACGAGCGCGATCGCGTCGCCCTTGGATGGCGCGGGCGCCGGGGTGGGCGTGGGGGTCGGCTTGGGGGTCGGCTCGGGCGCCGGTGTGGCCGCGGGCGGGTCGGTCGTGGTCCCGCCGCCCGTGTCGCCGCCGCCGCTCCCGCCACCGGTGCCGCCCCCGCCCCCGCCACCCGCGCCGGTGCCGCCACCGCCGCCGCCTGCCGATGCCGGGCCCGTGAGCCAGCGGATCAGCGCGTCGTCGGTGTCGGCGACGAAGATGTCGCCCTTGGCGTCGACGGTCAGCGCGCTCGGCAGGCTGAACTGCGCCGCGGTGGCCGCCCCGCCGTCGCCGCAGGCCGGCGAGGTGAGGCACTCGGCGCCCGTGCCGGCGATCGTGGAGATCGAGCCCGCCGCCACGCGGCGAATCTTGTGCGCGCCGGAGTCGGCGATGTACACGACGCCGCCGGCGACGGCGACGGCGAAGGGGTTGGTGAGCTTCGCGAACGTCGGCGTGAGGCCGTCGCCGCACCCGGTGGTGGTGTCGCTGCAGCCGGCGCCCGTGCCGACGATCGTCGTGATCGAGCCGTTGGCGGCGATGCGGCGGACCCGGTTGTCGTACGTGTCGGCGACGTAGACGTTATGGGCCCCGTCGACGGCGACGCCGCTGGGGTTGTTGAAGTTCGCCAGCGGCGCGGGCGCCCCGTCGCCGCACGCCTGAGTCGGGCCGGCGCAGATGGCCCCGGTGCCGGCGACCGTCGTGATCGTGCCGCCGCTGACCCTGCGGATGCGGTTCGTGCCGCTGTCGGCGATGTAGAGGTCGCCGTTCTGGACGTCGATCGCGACGCCGCGGGGGGACTTCAGGTTCGCCCCGGTCGCTGCGGCACCGTCACCGCAGGCGCCGGTCGGGTCGCCGCACGCGACGCCGTTGCCGGCGATCGTCGAGATGGTGCCGTCGGGCGCCAGACGCCGGATGCGGTTGGTGCCGCTGTCGGCGATGTAGAGACTGCCGTCGGCCCCGAGGGCCAGCCCGCGGGGGTTCGACAGCTGCGAGCCGACGCCCGGTCCGCCGTCGCCGCACGGCGCCGTGGACGGCGCGCACTGCGTGCCGTTGCCTGCGACCGTCGAGATCGCGCCGCTGCTCGTCACCTTGCGGATCTTGTAGTCGGCCGTGTCGGCGATGTAGACGGTCCCATCGGCGGCGACGGCGATGCCGGCGGGGTTGTCCAGGGTCGCGTCGACCGACGACGCGCCATCACCGCAGCCGGACGTCGGGGGGAAGCAGACGATCCCGTTGCCGGCGATCGTCCAGATGGTGCGACCGGAGGTGACGTACGAGCCGGCCGGCGCCGCGAGGACCGCGGCCAGCGCGAGCAGGGACGTGAGCACGACGGCGATGACCGTCGAGCGCGCAGGTACCGACAACCTGTCCCAGATCGGGCTCACGCTCGCGGCATCGGATCAATTCGCCCGATGCTTTAGCCGACGGCTTGCTGCTCGGCATCCGTCGCGACGCGAGGTGGGGCTCCGCGGGCCCGCTGCGGCGGGCGGCGGGGCCTGCGTGCTCAGCGGCGATCGACGTACAGCGTCTGCGCTGCCAGCCCGATCTCCCCTCCGCCGTCGTACAGGCGCGAGCTCGCCAGGCCGACCCCGAGCGGGTCGATCGAGGTGCGCGCGTCGAGCAGGACCCAGTCGCCGACCGGCTCGCGCACGAGGTGCAGCGTGAGGTCGGTGTTGATGAACAGGTGCTCGTCGAAGTTCAGCGTGCTGCTGATGCCGTTGCCGAAGTCCGCAGCGGCGGCGACGCGCTGCAGCGGCGTGGCCTCCTCGCCGTCGACGAGCGGCCGCGCCAGCCGGAACCATCCCAGCGACGGGCCTTCGCCGTACCCGGTGCCGGCGGCGAACCGGATCTCCATTCCCGTCCGGTGGAAGCCGGCGTCCTCCCCCGTCAACGGGAACGGCGCGGGCTGCGCCTGCTCGGGGCCCGGGCAGGGCGGCGGAGCGACGCCACGGGCGCGCTCGGGCACCTCGATCGCGCCGCGGCGCAGGCGCACCGCGCGGGCGCGCACCACGGCGCGCGAGTCGCTGCGCAGTTCGGCCTCGACGATCTGGAAGCGCCGGCCGGGTCGGGTGAGCCAGGCATCGGCCACGAGCGGCGCCAGCGGGACCGGCCCCAGGAACTCGTAGGTGATGCGCGTGACGAGCATGTCGGCGCCGGGCTCCAGCGCGTCGATCTCGCGCGCGAGCAGCGCGGCGGGGGCGCCGCCGTGGAGCGCGTGCGGATCCCAGGGGCCGCGCGCGTGCCCGGTGGGCTCGAAGGCCCCACCACGGCGCTCGAAGATCGCGTCGCTCATCCCAGCTCCCTGCGGATCACGAGCTTCAGACCCGACCACGTCGCGTCGATCGCGCGGACCTTGACGACGACGAGGTCCACGCTGCGGTGCGTCGTGCGCCCCGGCCGGCGGCCCTCACGCAGCACCGCCGGCGGCGATGCGGGCGATGACCTTGGAGAGCTGCCCGCCCTGCCAGGCGATCGGTGAGCTTCCCGGCTCCTCCACGACGAGCTCGGCGCCGGGGATGCGTGCGGCGTAGGCCTCTCCGACCGCGAGCGGATGCCCGGGGTCGGGCTCGTCGCGATCGGCGACGACGGCCGTCGGGGCGGCGATCTGCTCGAGCTCGTCGATGCGCGCGAACGGGCGCGAGCGCGGGACGACGCGCAGCGCGTCGGCGACGGCGTCGGGGTGCGCGTGGCCCTCGAGGCGCTGGCGCAGCACCGTCAGCAGCGTCGCCCGCCAGGCCTCCGGGACGTCCGGCATGCCGTAGGCGGCGATGAAGCCGTCCACCCCGCCGCTGCGCAGCCCGTCGCCGAGCGCGTCCCAGTGCGCGAGCGCGGCCGCGTCCTCCTCGACGGCGGGGTCGTAGGCGGGGGTGATCAGGACGAGGCCCGCGACGCGGGCCGGCTGGTCGAGCGTGAAGCGCAGCGCGGTGTGCGCGCCCATCGAGGCGCCGGCGAGCACGGCGCGCTCGATGCCGGCGCCGTCCATGACGCGCAGCAGGTCCGCGGCCAGGTCCGCGTACGCGTAGGCCTGCGGGTCCGTGGGTGGCTCCGACAGCCCATGGCCGCGGGCGTCGTAGCTCAGCACGCGATGCCCGGAGCGCTCGAGCGCGCGCGAACCCATCACGACGTAGCGCTGCGTCGCCGTCAGCCCGTGGAGGAGCACCACCGGCGTGCCCTCCCCCGCGCTGACGATATGTAGCTCGGGCCGGCTCACGAGCGCGCAGTCCTATCACCTACGCTCTGCGCATGGCCGTGATCGACGTCACCGAGCGGGACTTCCAGCAGCAGGTCATCGAGCGCTCGCATGCGACGCCGGTCGTCGTGGACTTCTGGGCGGAGTGGTGCGGCCCCTGCCGGGCGCTCGGTCCGGTCCTTGAGAAGGCCGCGGCCGCGCGCGAGGGCGACGTCGTGCTGGCGAAGCTCGACACGGACGCCAACCCGGAACTCGCGCGCAGCTTCGGGATCCAGGGAATCCCGGCCGTCAAGGCCTTCAAGGACGGCGCCGTCGTCGACGAGTTCGTCGGCGTCCAGCCGCCCGCGGCGGTCGAGCGCTTCTTCGACGGCCTGGTCCCCTCCGAGGCGGACAGGCTGGTCGAGGCCGGCGACGAGGCGTCGCTGCGCCGCGCGCTCGAGCTGCAGCCCGGACGCGAGGACGCCGCCACGGCGCTTGCGCAGCTGCTGCTCGACCGGGGGGACGACGAGGGCGCGCTCGCCGCGCTGCACAACAGCGCGGGCGGGTTCCAGGCCGATGGCCTCGCCGCGCGCATCCGCCTCGAGCGGGCCCCGGACATCGACGTCAGTGCCGCGCTCGGCGCGCTCGACGGCGGCGAGCCCGAGCGGGCGGTCGACCTGCTGCTCGAGCAGATCGCAGGCGCGGGAGAGCACCGCGACGATCTGCGGCGGCTCGTCGTCGCGATCTTCGATGACCTCGGCGTGGAACACCCGGTGGCCCGCGACGGCCGCCGGCGACTGGCGACGGCGCTCTACTGAGATCGGACGACGGGTGAAGGGCGACGCGCGCGCAATCTCAGTGACAGAGCACCCGGGTGCGGATCCAGCCGATGCCGCCGAACGCGCGCAGGCCCAGGATCTCGCTCGAGTGTCCTGATGCGCTGCGGCACAGAACGCGGACCGGCTCGCCCTCGGAGACGTTGCCGATGACGAGGTGGCCGGGCTTCCGTTGGACGTAGGAGTCGCGGCAGAGTGTGCGCCGTGGTGCGGTCCGGACCTCCGGGCGGGTGCGTGCGGCGCGGCGCACACGGTCGCGCTCCTGCTCGGCGCGGAGCGCAGTCAGGCGCTTGGCGTCGAAGCACGACGCGGCGCCCGCGGTCGTACCTGCACATGTGCTCCCGCTTCCCTTGGAGGCTCTTGCGCAAAGCCTCCATGCACTCCAGGGGCGCGCGAGAAGTGGCTACCCCACCGAGAAGCGACGGGGTCGAGCGTCAGCTCCGTCCGATTGGTCGGATCGCGAAGTGCCGCGGGCGACACATGCACGCCCTGCGTGCATCCGGCGCCCAGCGTTGCAGCACGGTGCGGCTAGTGGATCTGTCCGGAAGTCCCGTGGGTTCCCGGCGGCGCACCGCCGCCCGTGGCGTAGTCCTCGGTCGGGGCAATGCCGCCGGCATTGCCCCCTCCCTGCGTCCTTGCCACGAACGACGATGCATCCGCCGGATAACCGCCGGACTTGCGGATGGGTCCACTAGACCGGCAGCTCGAGCTGGCCGGCGACGACCGCCGCCGGCTCATCGTCCCCGGCGAACCCCGCGACGCGCACGCCGAGCAGGCGCACTGGGCGCGCCGGGGCATACTCGCGCAGCAGCTCGAGCGCGACGGCGACGATCTGCGCAGTGTCGTCGGTGGGCCGCGCGGTCGTGCGCGCCCGTGTCACGGTCGTCCAATCGTCGAGCCGCACCTTGATCGCGATCGTGCGGCCGCGGCGCCCGTGGCGGCGCAGCCCGTCGCACAGCTCCGCGCCGAGCCGCGCGAGGATCTCCTCGAGCCGCGCAGCGTCCGCGATGTCGTGGTCGAACGTCGTCTCGCGCGACTCGCTGACCGCCGCGCGCACCGGCTCGACGTCGTCGGAGCCGATGAACCGCCCGCGCTCGCGCAGCCACGGGCCCTGGCGGGGCCCGAACGCCGCGGTCAGCGCCCGCTCATCGGCAGCGCCGAGCTGCGCGAGCGTCGTGATCCCCAGCGCAGCCAGCCGCTCGGTCATCTTCGGGCCGATTCCCGGCAGCAGGCCGGGCGCCGCCTGCGCGAAGCGCGCGCACGCCTGCTCGCGGGTGAGCACGACGAACCCGGCGGGCTTCTCGGCGTCGGAGGCGACCTTGGCGACCAGCCGATTGGGCCCGATCCCGACCGACGCCGACATCCCCGTGTTCACGCGGATGTCGGCGACCAGACGGCGCATCGCGGCCTTGGGCGAGTGCAGGTCGCCAAGGTCGAGATAGGCCTCGTCGAGGCCCAGCTGCTCGACGCGCTCGACATGCGCGCGCAGGATCGCCATCACGGCCTGCGAGACCTCGCGGTAGGCGCCGAAGTCTGGCGGGATGACGACGGCCTCGGGGCACAGGCGCCGTGCGCGTGCGGCGGGCATCGCCGAGCCCACGCCGAAGCGCCGCGCCTCGTAGGACGCGGTCGTGACGACCGCCCGCGGGCCGGAGCCGGCGACGATCAGCGGGAGGCCCTTGAGCTCGGGCCGGCGGCGCAGCTCGACGTTTGCGTAGAACGCGTCGAGATCCAGATGCGCGATCAGGCCGGCCACACGATCCCAGGGTACGCGGCCGGGGTGACGTCCCCCCTGTCAGGGGAACGTCAGCGTGGCCCGTTCAGGGGGACGTCACCCATACCGTGCCGATGCCGTCGAACCCCAGCGCGCTGCGGACGCCGGGCCCGAGGTCGAACTCGCGGTTGCCCGAGTACGGGCCGCGGTCGACGACCGGGACGCGCACCTGGCGCCCGCGGTAGCGGATCGTGACCATCGTGCCGCACGGCAGGCTCTTGTTCGCGACGCCCATCATGCCGGGCGTCAGCGAGCCGCCGCAGGCGAGCGCCTGCCCCCCGTCGTACCACGAGGCCAGCGCGGGCCGGAAGGCGTTCATGCGCCCTGCGCTGTGGTGGCCGCCCGCCAGTGCCGGCGCGCCCGCGGCGCGGACGCGCAGCGGCGCGCTGAACGCCGAGCGGACGCGGTAGGCGAACGTGTAGCGCCCGCCGGCGTGGGTGTGCGAGCGAGCGAGCGTGGTCCAGCGGCCGCGTGCGCGGCGCTGCAGGACGACGAGGCGCCCGGCCACGGCCGGTCGCACGCGGCCGGCGACGCGCGCCGTGGCGCCCTGGTTGACGTTCGTGCGCGTGCCGGTGACCGTCACGTGGACGGCGACGCGGACGCTGCGCTCACGCGAGCTCGCCGCCGTGCGCGAGGTCCCGCCCGAGGCGGCGACCGCGGCCTGCTCGAGGCCCACGCGCAGCAGGCCCGAGCGCGGGACGTGCGCGCTCATGCGGAAGACCCCGCCGGTGGTCGTCGTTCCGTGGGCGACGGGCGTCCACGCGCCGGCGCGCGGGCGATGCTCGAGGACGACGGCCACGCCGGCGCCCGCTCCGGGGACGTGACCGCGCGCGACGACGGCATCGCCGTAGTCGAGCGTGCGGTCGGCGAGCTTCAGGCTGATCGGGGACGTCGTGTTCGGTGTCGGGGTGGCAGCCATGGCGGGCGCGGACTGCGTCGCCGCCACCGCTGCGGTGGTGGTCAGCACGCCGAGCGCCGTCATGGCGCGAGCGCGCGTGTCGAATCGCCTCACGAGGAGGTCCTCCTGGTGTCCGCTGCCTACGGAGTTAGCTGTCGGGCTCGCGCGGCCCGGCCACGCGATCCGCGCGCGGCTTCAGGTCTCGTCGCTACGGCGGCAGCAGCCGCCGATTCGCCCCATCCGGAGTGCGTCGCTGCGCAATCCGGCGGTGGGTCCCCCGTCCGTGCCCGCGTTTGACCGGGCACGGCTAGGCAGGCCTATGACGCTAGCAGCGAATCCCGGGATCCCTGTGACGTCCGTCACAGAAGGGCGCGTTTTCCAGGAAAGCTCCTGGATCCGGCGCGTCGGCGCCGGTCAGAGCTCCACGTCCGGCGCGCCCGCGTGAGGCGTCCCGGCGAGCACCATCGCGGTAAGCGTGGGAGCGACGATGGCCGGCCACGTCGCCTCCTGCGCCTCGCACGCCGCGCAGGCCTCCAGGCCGAGGTCGAACAGCCGCCGCACGAGGCCCAGGACGTCGGCCTCGGCGTCGCGGCGCGTCGTCAGGCAGGCGTAGACGCCGAGCTGCAGCGCCTCCACCGGGATCAGGCCGCGGAAGGCGCCCATGATCGCCGCGGTGGCGTACCCGGCCGCGCGCTCGAGCCGGATGCTGCGCGCCCCCAGCGCGAGCTCGCCGGGCGGCGGACCCAGGTCGGCGGGCTCCTCCCCCGCGACGAGCCGCGCGAGCTGCCCGCCGGCGATCTCGCGCCGGATCTCGAGTGGCAGCCCGACGGCGCGCGCGAACCGCAGCGTCGCCCAGCCGGCGTAGGTCGGTGAGCCGTACGGGGCGTCGCTCGCATGGAGGATCTGCCCAGGGGGAATCGTCGCGTAGAGCTGCAGCTCGTCGGCGACGGTCCACCACGCCGTGTCGAAGTACAGGTTCGGCAGCTCGGCCGCGGCCGCGTCGAGGCCGCCGAGGTCGCTGATGCCGGCATGGGCGAGGATCAGCCGCGCCCCCGGGTAGCGCCGTGCATACCCGACGACCGCGTCGCCCAGGTGCGGGATCCCGCGGCCGGCGTGGAAGAGCACCGGCATCCTCTGCTCGTGCGCGATCTGCACGACCTGCTCGACGCCCGGGTGGGGCATCGGGAACGCGTCGCTGCGCGGGTGGAGCTTGAAGCCGAGCGTGCCGGCAGCCAGGCAGCGCTCGGCCTCGGCGACGGGGTCGGCCTTCGGATCGATCCGCGAGAGCGGCAGCAGGCGCCCGCCGGAGGCCGCGCAGGCCGCAAGCACCGCGTCGTTGGGAGCCTGATACCCGTCGGGCTCCTGCATCGCGAAGATCAGGGCTCGCTGCTGCCCGGCGCGGTCGAGCGCCTCGACGATCTCCTGCGCCGTCGCCGCGCGGCCGTCGGGGTCGTTCTCGCCCATGTGCGTGTGGGCGTCGAACCAGGCGATCCCGGGGTTGGCCTCGCGCTCGGAGCCGTAGAGCGGTTCCAGCCGCGGGTCGCCGTCTGAGCCGTTCACGGGCATGGCGCGAGCCTACCCGCCGCCCGCGGCGCTCAGGCGGCTTCGGCGGCGGGCAGCGCCTCGCCGAGCTCGCTGCGCAGCTTCGTCAGCCCGAGCCGGATGCGGCTCTTGGCCGTCCCGAGCGGGACGTCCGAGCGGCGCGCGATCTCGTCCGCCGTCATTCCGGCCCAGTAGGCGAGCACGACGGCCTCGCGCTGGTTTTCGGGCAGCGTGCGCAGCGCGCCGAGCATCGTCGTGTGCGTGTCCTCGCGCTCGGCCATCAGCGCCGGGCGATCGTCGGGCCGGCCCTCGTCGGCGGAGACGACGACCTTCAGACGGTCGCTCGCCCGCCCGGCCGCCTGCTGCTCGCGCCAGAGGTCGAGCGCGCGACTGCGGGCCATCAGGCGCAGGTAGCTGCCGAGCTCGCCGCGGCGCGCGTCGAACGCCGCGGGGCGCCGCCAGACCTTGAGAAAGACGTCCTGCACGACGTCCTGGGCGAGCGTCGTGTTGCCGAGGATCCGGAATGCCGCCGCATGGACGCCGCGGACGTTCGCGTCGTAGATGCGGGAGAAGGTTGTGGGGTCGCTGAGGTCCATCGTCATCTCCGTGCTCGTGCCGCATGGCGGGATGCCACGTTGCCCCAGCATCATTACACACTCTGTAGAAGGTTGCCAGCGACTTCTGTTAAAGGTTTGGAAATCGCCGGTGAACCGGCAGAATGGGCCGCGTGACCAACCCGAACCGCCTCACCGGCCTCGACGCCGCCTTCCTCCACCTGGAGAAGAACGGCGCGCACATGCACGTCGCCTCCGTGATCACGTTCGAGGGCGAGCCGCCCGCCTACAACGAGGTCCTGGCCGCGTTCGACCAGCGCATGCACCTCGTGCCGCGCTACCGCCAGAAGCTCGCGTTCGTCCCGCTCGACCAGGGCCGCCCGGTCTGGGTCGACGACCCGCACTTCAACCTCGGCTACCACGTGCGGCACTCCGCGCTGCCCCACCCGGGCTCCGACGAGCAGCTCGCCGCGCTGGCCGGCCGCCTGTTCGCGATCCCGCTCGACCGGCACAAGCCGCTCTGGGAGGTCCACCTCGTCGAGGGCCTGGCCCCCGGCGCCGACGGCACCCCGCGCTTCGCGATGATCTGCAAGACCCATCACGCGCTCGTCGACGGCGTCTCGGGGGTCGACATCACCTCGGTGCTGTTCACCACCTCGCCGGATCCGCTGCCGCTGCTGGAGGAGCCCACGCCGTGGGTCCCGCGGCCCGAGCCCTCATCGACGCAGCTGCTCGCCGAGGCGCTGTTCGAGCGCGCGAGCACGCCCGGCGAGGCCGTGCGCGGCGTCCGCGCGCTGCTGCGCGCCCCGCGCCAGGTGCTGAGCGACGTGGGCGGCCGGCTGACGGCCGCCGGCGCGATGGCCTGGGCCGGCATGGCGCCCTCCCCGTCGACGCCGCTCAACGTCCCGATCGGCCCGCACCGGCGCTACGGCTGGGTCAATGTCTCGATCGACCTCTTCAAGGACACGAAGAACGGGCTCGGCGGCACGCTCAACGACGCGGTCCTCGCCACCGTGTCGCTCGGCCTCGGCCGCTGGCTGCGCCGCCGCGGCGTCGACACCGACGGCATGGTCCTCAAGGTCATGGTCCCGGTCTCCGTGCGCGCCAGCGACCAGCGCGGGGCGCTCGGCAACCGGGTCGCCGCGATGATGGCGCCGCTGCCGGTCTACGAGGAGGACCCGAACGCGACCTTCGCCTACGTGAACGCCGCGATGGGCGACCTGAAGTCCTCCGGCCAGGCGGTCGGCGCCGACGTGCTCGCCGGGCTCTCGGACTTCGCGCCGCCCACGATCGCCAGCCAGGCCGCCCGCGTCCAGGCCCGCCAGCGGTTCTTCAACCTCGTCGTCACGAACGTCCCCGGGCCCCAGTACCCGCTCTACCTGCTCGGGCGCCGCATGACGGCGATCCACCCCGTCGCCCCGCTGGCGCAGAACCAGGCGCTGTGCGTGGCGGTCATGAGCTACTGCGGGCGGCTGTGCTTCGGCCTGCTGGCCGACTTCGACGCGATCCCGGACCTCGGCGACCTCGTCACCGACTTCGAGGGGGCGATGTTCGACCTCGCCCGCGCCGCGCAGACCGAGCGCCACCCATGGCACCCGGGCGATCACGAGGGCGTGACGTCCGCGCACACGCCGGACGCCGGCGCGGCGTCCCGCTGACGTGCGCATCGCGCTCGCGCAGATCAACCCCGTCGTCGGAGACGTCGCGGGCAACGCGCGGCTGATCACCGCGCGGCTCGCCGAGGCGCGCGCCGCCGGCGCCCAGCTGGCGCTGTTCCCCGAGCTGTCGGTCATCGGCTACCCGCCGGAGGACCTGCTGCTCCGTGAGCACGTCCTGCGCGACGCGCGCGAGGCGCTCGACGCGATCGCCGAGGAGGCCCAGGGCATCATCGCGATCGTCGGCTTCCCCGAGCGCGGCGAGGACGTCTTCAACAGCGCCGCGGTGCTCGCCGACGGCGAGGTGCGCGGCATCTACCGCAAGAACCAGCTGCCGAACTACGGCGTGTTCGACGAGCACCGCTACTTCCAGCGCGGGCGCGGCGGTGCGCTGATCGACGTCGACGGCGTCGCGGTCGGCCTGACGATCTGCGAGGACATCTGGGTTCCCGGGCCGCCGGAGAGCGACGAGGCGCTCGGCGGCGCCAAGCTGATCGTGAACATCTCGGCCTCGCCCTACCAGGCGGGGAAGGGCGTCGCGCGCGAGCGGATGATCGCCCAGCGCGCGAAGGACAACCTCGTCGCCGTCGCGTTCTGCGCCCAGGTCGGCGGCCAGGACGAGCTCGTCTTCGACGGCCACTCGTTCGTGGTCGACCATGCCGGACGCCTCGTCGCGCGCGCGCCGCAGTTCGAGGAGGCGCTGCTGCTCTGCAACGTCGACGTCGAGGCCGTCAGCGCCGCGCGGCTGCGCGACACGCGCCACCGGCTGCCCGCGCACGAGGCGCGCCCGCAGCTCGAGGACCTCGGCAGCTTCGGCACGGGCAACCCCGCCCAGCTCGCCGACGCGCCGGCCGGCGAGCTCGCGCCGCTGCTCGGCGAGGACGCCGAGATCTACGCGGCGCTCGTCATGGGAACGCGCGACTACGTCGAGAAGAACGGCTTCGGCCACGTCGTCCTGGGCCTCTCGGGCGGCGTCGACTCGGCGCTCGTGGCCTGCATCGCCGTGGACGCGCTCGGGGCCGAGCGGGTGAGCTGCGTGACGATGCCCTCGCGCTTCACCTCGGAGGGCACGTTCTCCGACGCCCAGCGGATCGCCGCCAACCTCGGCGTCAAGCTGCGCGAACTGCCGATCGCCGGCGTCATGGAGGCCTACGACGCGGTCCTCGGCCCCGCCTTCGACGGCCGCCCGCCGGACGTGACCGAGGAGAACCTGCAGGCGCGGATCCGCGGCAACTACCTGATGGCGCTGTCGAACAAGTTCGGCTGGCTCGTCCTGACGACGGGGAACAAGTCCGAGATGTCGGTCGGCTACTCGACGCTCTACGGCGACAGCGCGGGCGGCTTCGCGGTCATCAAGGACGTGCCCAAGCTGCTCGTCTACCGCCTGACGGCGCTGCGCAACGCCCGCGGTGACGCCCCCGTGCCCGAGACGATCATCACGCGACCCCCCTCGGCCGAGTTGCGGCCCGACCAGAGCGACCAGGACTCGCTTCCGCCCTACGAGGTGCTCGACCCGATCATCGAGGGATACGTCGAGCAGGATCTGGGTCGCGACCAGCTCGTCGCCCGCGGGCACGACCCCGCCACGGTCGAGCGCGTGATCCGGCTCGTCGACCTCGCCGAGTACAAGCGCCGCCAGCAGCCGCCGGGCATCAAGATCACCGCGAAGGCGTTCGGGCGCGACCGGCGCATGCCGATCACGAACCGCTATCGCGACGTCTGAGAGGGCGCCCCGGGCGGCGGGCGCACGGCGATCGTCATCCGCACGAGCGCGCACAGCCGGTCCTGGTCGTCGGTGATCTCGACCTCCCAGACCCACGTCGTGCGGCCCTTGTGGCGCGGTCGCGCCGTCGCGTGGATCGTGCCCTCGAGGATCGGCCGCAGGAAGCTCGTCTGGTTGGACAGGCCCTGTGCCATGTTCCCGTCGGGAACGACCGCCCGGGCCGTGGCGCCCGAGGCGATCGACTCCGCGATCGAGGCGTACACGCCGCCGTGCACGAGGCCCATCGGCTGCTTGACCCGGTCGGACACGACGACCTGCGCGCGCACGAGGTCCTCGGTCATCTCCAGCACCTCGAGGCCGTAGAGCGCGTCAAAGGTGGCGTCCAGCGGGACGACGGGCGCGAACTCCGGCGGGAACAAGCTCATGGGTGCGGCACGATAGCGAGGCGCGAGGCCCGTGCATGTGGCCGAAACCGCCGCCGGTTTCGGCCGCTTGCACTAGTCTTCCGCGGCCCATGACCCCGATCGACGACCTCCCTGCCGACCAGCAGGCCGTCCTGCGCCTGCTCCTCACCCAGGATCGCTCGTACGACGAGATCGCCCGCTCGCTGCGGATGGCCCCAGCGGCCGTGCGCGACCGCGCGCACGAGGCGATGTCCTCGCTCGGGCCCGCCGCCACGAGCCTCAGCGCCACCCGCCGCGCCGAGGTCAGCGACTATCTCCTGGGCCAGCAGGACGGCACGCAGGCCGACGTGACGCGCGAGTATCTCGCCGACGTCCCCGCCGCCAAGGCCTGGGCGCGGGTGGTCAGCGGCGAACTCGCCCCCATGGCCTCCGGCCCGCTGCCCGGGATCCCCGATGGCGCCGCCGCGGCCGCCGCCCCCGGCCCGACGGCCCGCCGCGACGACGTCTTCACAAGCGACGAACCCGCCCCGCGGCGCGCCGCCGCAGCCTCGCACGAGGGCCGGCGCAGCTCGCGCGCCGGCGGCGCGATCCTCCTGACCGCCGTCGGCCTGCTCGCCGCGCTGGCGATCGGGTTCTTCGTCGGGCGCGCGACGAAGAGCGACAGCAAGAGCTCCTCCAACACGACCTCCACCGCCGCTGCAGCGTCGGTCCTGGGCCAGGCCAACCTGACGCCCCCGTCCGGCGCGCCGGCGCCCAGGGCGCTGGGCATCGCACAGTTCGTCACGCGCGACGGCCAGCGACTGATCAACGTCATCGCACAGGGGCTGCCGACCGCGCCGAAGGGCAGCGGCTACGGGATCTGGCTGACGGGCACCGGGCAGCAGCCGGTCTGGCTGGGCTACTTCCAGGCCGTGTCCTCGACCGGCCAGGTCGGCGCGCAGAGCCGCCTGACGGTCGACCCGGCGAAGTACACGACGGTGCTGCTGACGCGCCAGACCGGCAAGACGCCGACGACGCCGGCCACGACCTACCTCAGCGGGACGGTGAAGCTCAAGAAGTAGGCAGGAGCTTGCCGGGGTTCATGATCCCGGCAGGGTCGAGCGTCGCCTTCACCGCGCGCAGCGCCGCGACGCCGAGCGCGCCGTCCTCGGCGGCCAGGTAGCGCGCGTGGTCGCGCCCGATGGCGTGGTGGTGGGTGATCGTGCCCCCGCAGGCGACGATCGCCTCGCAGGCGGCGTGCTTGACGGCCGACCACTGCCCGATGGGGTCCGCGCGCTCCATCGGGGCCAGGAACGTGAAGTAGAGCGAGGCGCCGTCCGCGTAGACGTGCGAGACGTGGCAGGCGACGAACGGCGCGTGGGCCTGGAGCGCCGCCTGGACGCCGTGGTACAGACGCTCCAGCCGGCTCCAGGTTCCCGCCGTCTCGAGCGTCTCGACGAGCACGCCGCGGCCCAGCAGCTCATCGCGCAGATAGGGGGCGTGGAAGCGCCCGCGCGCCCAGGCGCGGCCCGGTGATCTCCCGAGCGTGGCGCCGCCGTGACGAACGAGGACGGCGGTCGTCGCGCGGCGCCGATGCGCGAGCGTGCCGGGGTCGCCCTCCCAGCCGAAGATCGCCAGCGAGCCGCCCGCCACGCCGCGGGCGCGCAGGTAGCGGCCGCTGATCGCCGCCCTGGCGCCCGTCAGGCCGGCCAGCGCGAGCGACATCTCGGTCTCGTGCTCGTCGGACAGCCGCGTGACGTCCGGGGCGACGCCGGACTGGGCGATCTCGCGCAGCGCCGCGGCGCCCGCGGCGAACGAGGGGAGCATCCAGCCCTCGTAGATGCCGCTCGCCGGGCGCGGCCTGACCTGCAGCGTGACGTCGGTGAGGACGCCCAGGACGCCCTCGGAGCCGACGACGAGCTCGCGCAGGTCCGGCCCCGCGGCGCTGGCGGGGCGGGCCGCGAGCTCGATCTCGCCGGCCGGGGCGGTCAGCGTCGCGCCGGCGACGAGCTCGTCGATGCGCCCGTAGCCCGTCGACGCCTGACCGGCCGAGCGCGTGGCGACCCAGCCGCCCACCGTCGAGTACTCGAAGCTCTGCGGGAAGTGGCCGAGCGTGTAGCCGCGCTCGCGGAGCACGTGCTCGACCTCCGGGCCGCGCAGGCCCGGCTCGAAGGTCGCAAGGCGCGAGCGCTCGTCGAGCTCCAGCAGGCGCGTCAGGCGCCCGAGGTCGAGCGCGATCACGGCGTCCAAGCCGCCGCGCAGGGGCTCCACGCCGCCGACGACGCTCGTCCCGCCGCCGAAGGGCACGACGGCGATCCCGGCCTCGGCGCAGAGCGCCAGCACTGCGGCGACCTGGGCGCGGTCGCCCGGCAGGACGACGGCGTCGGGCGCCGGCCGCGCGTCCCCCGCGCGCAGGCGAATCAGATCCGGGTACCCCCTGCCCGCCGCGTGCACGATCCGGGCGCTCGCGTCCTCGCGCACCGCGTCCTCCCCCACGATCGCGCGCAGCGCGGTGGCGGCGCGCCGCTTCAGGCGCGTCCTGGGCAGCCGGACGGCGTCGAGCGCGGGCGGCGGCGTGCCGGCGCCCAGCGGCGCGCCGAGCCGGCCCTCGACCCACGCGACCGCGTGCGCGGGCGGCGGTGAGGCGTCCGCGTCCTCGCCCCAGCCCCACCAGCGCATCTCACGCCCCGCGGCCATGGATCCCCTCCAGGTTGTCGAGTGCGCTCTCCACGACCCGCGCGGTCGCGCGGCGCATCAGGAAGCCGCCGAATCGCGCGACGCCGGTCATCCGCCGGCGCAGCGTCACCGTGACGAGCGTTTCGGTCTCCCCCACCGGCTGAAGCATGATCTGCGTGTCCGAGGCCGCGAGCACGCCCTCGAACGGCGTGCCCTCGACCTCCTGCTCGGCGTGCCAGAGCGCGGGCGCGCGCGCCTCGAGCATGGCGTAGTCCGCGCGCACGTCGCGGCCGCTCTCGGTCTGCATGACCTGTGTGAAGCGCCCGGAGGTCACGCCCTCGACGCGCAGGACCTTCGGCCACCAGCGCACGAGCTGGTGCGGGTCGCCGACCGTCCGCCACACGGCTGACGGCGGTGCGGCGAGCTGGCGCGTGCGCACGACGACGGGCATCGCATGGGAACCTACCCGGCGTCGTAGCGCAGCAGCGCGGCCGTCGGGTGCGGCGCCAGGCGTGCGGCGCCCCCGAGGAACGCGAGCTCGATCAGGAAGACGCAGCCGGCGACCTGCGCACCTGCGGTGCTGACGAGCTCACAGAGCGCCCGTGCGGTCCCGCCGGTCGCCAGGAGGTCGTCGTGCACCAGGACGCGGTGGCCGGGCGCGACGGCGTCCGCGTGGAGCTCCAGCGCGTCGCTGCCGTACTCGAGCTCGTACTCCGCGCGGACGGTCTCGTGCGGCAGCCTCCCGGGCTTGCGCGCGAGCACGAACCCGCACCCGAGCTCGCGCGCCAGCGCCGGGCCCAGCAGGAAGCCGCGCGCCTCGGCTCCGATGACGACGTCGGGCGCCAGCGGGCGCGCGAGCGCGGCAAGGCCGTGGACGGCGGCGTCCAGCGCCGCGGCGTCGGCCAGCAGCGGGGTGATGTCCTTGAACCGGATCCCCGGCGTCGGAAAGTCCGGGATGTCGCGGATCAGGCCGCGCAGGTCCATCGGCCTACGCGATGAGCTTGCGCAGGTCGCGCGTCAGCAGCAGGTGCTTGAGGTGCGTGGTGACCGCGGCGAGGTTCTCGAGCGCGTCGACGGCCTCGCGCCGGCGCTCGGGGTTGCGCGAGCGCAGCGACGGAGCGAGGATCTGCTGCAGCAGCGCCGTCTCACGGTCGGCCGAGGTACGGAAGACGCGCAGGTTGCGCCCGCCGACGCCATAGCGGGCGAGCTCCACGACGGCGCGCACGATCTCGCGCTCGGTGTCGTCGTAGTACTTCGTGCCGCCACGCTGCTGGCCGGTGATGACGCCGTAGTCTTCGAGCTCCTGGATGAGCTTGGGGTCGGCGCGGGTCTCCTCGACGACGTCCTCCAGCGAGAACAGCGCACCGCTGGACGGGGCCGTGATCGTCGGGCGGCGCTTGGGGCGCGCGGCGCTGTCAGCGGCGGCCTGCGGGGCGGTGATGTCGCCCTCGGTGCGTCCCGATGCCAGCTCCTGGCGGATGACGCGCAGCGGCAGGAACTCGTCGCGCTGCAGGCGCAGGATCGTGCGCAGCCGCGCGACGTCTCCGGCGGAGTACAGGCGATAGCCGCCGGGGGTGCGCTTGGGCGCCAGCAGCTTCTGGTCCTCGAGGTAGCGGATCTTCGAGATCGAGATGTCCGGGAACTCCTGGACGAGCGCCTTGCAGACGGCGCCGATCGTCATCGACTTGGTCCGCGGCCCCTCGTCCGGGACGGCGGCCTCCTGCGTCCCGCTCTGGTTGACCGCCATCAGCAGCCTCAGCGCGAGAGGAACGTGAGCTTGTACTTGCCGACCTGCAGCTCGTCGCCGTCCTCGAGCAGCTGCGAGTCGATCCGCCGGCGGTTGACGTAGGTGCCGTTCAGCGAGCCCAGGTCGTCGAGGAAGACGTCGCCGCCGCGGCGAACGATGAGCGCGTGGTCGCGCGAGACGGTGACGTCGTCGAGGAACACGTCGGACTCCGGCCGGCGTCCGATCGTCACGCGCTCGCTGTCGAGCGCGAAGCTCTCGCCCACCCGGCCGCCGCCGGCGCGCACGACGAGCGCGGCGCCCTCCTGAGCGACGAGGTCGTCGAGCTCGACGGGCACGAGCTCACCCGCCTCGTCGATGCGGTAGGTCGCCGTCGAGGACTCGGCGGCGGGCTCCTGGAGGTCGCCGAGGAATGCACCGCACTTCTGGCAGTAGTTGGCTCCGTCGGTGTTGACGAAGCCGCACTCCGGGCAGTGCAGCGCCACGAGGACCGCGTCCCTACTCGGCGTCCGCCGCCTCGGCGGACGGTGCCTTGCCGGCGAGGATGTCGGTGAGCTTCTGCACGTCGGCGCCGGAGATGATCTCCTCGCCGCCCTCGTGCTTCTTGCGCAGCCGGTTGACGAGCTCGGCGCGCAGGATGTCGATCTTCCCGTGCAGGATCCGGCGCCGGTAGGAGATCTCGGTCTCCTCGTCGGTGAGCGACTGGATCAGACCCTTGAGCTCGTCGTCGGTGAGCGAGCCAAGATCGGGGAAGGTGTCGTCCATGGCGTGCGCGTTCTCCTCGTCGGGCGCGGGAACCCCCGCGGCGGCGCGAGCATACCAGCGGCTCGCCGGGGGTCAACGTCAGGTAGAGGTTGCGCCCCCGGTCAGCTGGGCGCGCGCCGCCCTGCCGTACTCGACCGTCGCGATCAGGAGCAGCACGACGCCGACGCCGAGCAGGACGGCGCCGAAGGTGCGCAGCCCGCAGAGGCCGAAGAAGAGCGCGGCCATCGTCGGCCAGACGCCCCAGCGCCCCCACCAGTTGATCTTCAGCTCGACGCCCCGGCGCAGCGCGAAGGGTCCGACGAGCAGCATCAGCGCCTCACGCGCGACGAGGATCGCCAGCAGCCAGCGCGGCAGCAGGTCGAAGCGCCAGCAGACGACGACGCCGCAGATCACGAGCAGGCGGTCGATCACCGGATCGAGCATCGCCCCCATCCGGCTGTACTGGCCGGTGACGCGCGCCGCCATGCCGTCGAGCGCGTCGCCGTAGGCGATCACGGCGAAGACGATCGCCGGGCCCGCGCCCACCCCGTCGGTGCGCCAGGCGAGGACGACGAACACCGGCAGCAGCGCCAGGCGCACGTAGCCGATCGCGTTCGGGATCGTCCACGGGCGCAGCGGCTGCCCGGGCTGCGTCGCGGCCGGTGGCGGCCCGGAGCGGTCCAGGCCGGAGAACCGGCGGAAGGTGAGCTTCTGGCGGGCGGGAGGCTCGTTCATGGCGCCCCGTGTCGCCTACGGCTGCTCGCGGAGCAGCATGTCGACCGCCTGCGCGGCGCCCTCACGCAGCGGCACGGCGCTCAGCTCGGTGCGCCCGCGGCGCCCCTGGGCCTCCACGAGCCCGTCCTCGAGGGTGCGGCGCCCGACGGTGAGCCGCAGGGGGCAGCCGAGCAGCTCGGCCTCGGCGAACTTCTCCCCCGGGCCGGTGGGACGGTCGTCGTAGAGCACGTCGATCCCGGCGCCCTGCAGCTCGGCGTACAGCGCCTCGGCGGCCTCGCGCTCGGGCGTGCCGTCCCTGCCCAGACCGACGAGGTGGACCTGCCACGGCGCGAGCGCGCGCGGCCACGAGATGCCCTTCTCGTCCGCGAACTGCTCGATCGCCGCCGCCGCGATGCGGGCCGGGCCGATGCCGTAGGAGCCCATCCAGATGAGCTGCTCGGCGCCCTGCTCGTCGAGGTAGGTCGCGCCGAGCGGCTCGGAGTAGCGCGTGCCGAGCTTGAAGATGTTGCCGACCTCGATCGCAGGCTCGATGCGGATCGCGTGCCCGCCGACGGTGTCCCCCGCCTCGACGCGCCGCACGTCGGCACGCTCGAAGCTGAAGTCGCGCCCCGGCTCGACGCCCTGCAGGTGCAGGTCGGGGCGGTTGGCGCCCGCGACGAAGCCGCCGGAGGGGTGGTCGGCGACGGCCGCGTCGAGCAGCACCTGCAGCTGCGAGCCGACCGGGCCGATGAAGCCCGCCGGGCCGATGCGCTCGGCGATCTCGTCCTCCCGTGCGGGCCGGAAGCCCTGCCCGAGATGGTTCGTGAGCTTGATGTCGTTGACCTGATGGTCGCCGCGAAGGACGACCATCGTCATCGCGCCGTCGTCCTTGACGACCGGGTAGGCCTTCAGCAGCGCGCCGGCGGGGACGCCGAGGTGCGACGCGACGGCGTCGATCGTCGTCAACCGCGGCGTCGCGACCTCCTCGGGCGCGGGCCGCGGCGCCGGCATCGCGACGGGCTGGGGCTCGGCGCTGGCGATCTCGAGGTTCGCGGCGTAGCCGGGCGCGAGCGCGACGTCGTTCTCACCGGCCGGGCAGGGCGCCATGTACTCGTGCGCCCCGGTGCCGCCCATCATGCCGACGTCCGAATCGACCTTGTACCACTCCAGGCCGGTGCGATCGAAGATCCGGTCGTAGGCCAGTTCGTGCTTGGCGTAGCTCTCGTCGAGACCCGCCGGATCGCGGTCGAAGGAGTAGGAGTCCTTCATGATGAACTCGCGGGTGCGCAGCACCCCGGCGCGCGGGCGCGGTTCGTCGCGGCCCTTGGTCTGGAAGTGGTAGAGGATCATCGGGAGCTCGCGGTAGCTGCGCACGATCTGCGAGACGTGGAAGGTCACGGCCTCCTCGTGCGTCATCGCGAGCACGAGCTCGCTGCCGCGGCGGTCCTCCAGCTTGAAGAGCTCGTCGATCTGGTCGCGCCCCGTCCGCCGCCACAGCTCGCGCGGGTGGATCACCGGCATCAGCAGCTCCTGCCCGCCGATCGCGTCGATCTCCTCGCGGATGATCTGCACGACGTTCTGATGGACGCGCCAGCCCGCCGGCAGCCACGTCCAGAGCCCCGCGCCGAGCTGGCGGATGAGACCGGCGCGCACGCCGAGGATGTGCGAGAGCGCCTCGGCGTCGGCGGGCGCCTCGCGTTCGGTGGGCAGCAGGAGATTCGTCATGCGCATGGCGGCGCCAACCTTAGTGTCCTGCAGCATCCACTAGGTTTCGGAGGAGCGCCCGGCAGGCAGAACGACACCGACACCGACCACGCGCAAGGAGCAACCCGATGGCATTCGACGTTCCCCCGCTTCCGTACGGCTACGACGCGCTCGAGCCGCACATCGACGAGCAGACGATGCACCTGCATCACGACAAGCACCACCAGGCCTACGTCGACAAGCTCAACGGCGCCGTCGAAGGCACCGAGTGGGCCGGCAAGAGCATCGAGGAGATCATCGCGAACCTCGGCTCACTTCCGGCCGACATCGCCGGCCCCGTGCGCAACAACGGCGGCGGGCACCTGAACCACACGCTCTTCTGGGAGTCGATGGGCCCGGATGCCGGCGGCGCGCCCGACGGCGACCTCGGCGCCGCGATCGACAGCGCGTTCGGCTCGTTCGACGCCTTCAAGGAGCAGTTCGAGGCCGCCGGCGTGGGGCGCTTCGGCTCCGGCTGGGCCTGGCTCGTGCTCGACGGCGGCGCGCTGAAGATCGTCAGCACGGCCAACCAGGACTCCCCGCTGACCGACGGCCAGACGCCGCTGCTGGGCAACGACGTGTGGGAGCACGCCTACTACCTCAAGTACCAGAACCGGCGCCCGGAGTACCTCAAGGCGTGGTGGAACGTCGTCAACTGGGCGACCGTCGCCGGGCGCTACGACTCGGCGCGCTGACCCACCGGTCGGCGGGGCGTGCGACCGCACGAGCTCGCTACTGTGGAGGCACGGTGAGGGGCGGCTCAGGTCGCCCCTCCTGATGTCCGGCCCCTCTTCAGGACTCCTTTAGGGACTCCTTGCCGAACCGACCGCAACCTTCCCGTCCCCGACCGGGTTTCTGTCTATGATGCGACTCTCCACACCCTTCCTCGGCCTGCTCCTGACGATCGCGCTCGCCATCGGCGTCGCGGGTTCCGCCTCGGCGAGCTCGACGATGCAGATCGGCATCAGCGACGACGGGGTGACGCAGCGCACGCCGGACCTGGCGCCCACGGTGATCCCGCAGTGGGCGAGCACCGGCGTCGACGTCGCGCGCGTCCTGGCGATCTGGAACTACGTCGCGCCCCAGCCGGCCGCCTCGAGCCAGCCGTCCGGCTTCGACCCCGCGGACCCCAACGACCCCCAGTACGACTGGGGCGTGCTGGATCAGACCGTCAACCTGCTGGTCGCCAACGGCATCAAGCCGGTCATCAGCGTGACCGGGCCCGGCCCCGTCTGGGGCAGCTCGGTTCCCTCGCAGCGCAACGGGCGCTACAAGCCCGACCCGAAGAAGTTCGCGCAGTTCGCGACGGCCGTCGCAACGCGCTACGGGGATCACGTCGACACGTACATCCTCTGGAACGAGCCCAACCTGCCGCTGTGGCTGCAGCCCCAGTTCAACTGCGTGGGCAGGACATGCACCCCGGCCTCCCCCGCGATCTATCGCAACCTGCTGAAGGCCACGCGTCCGGCGATCCAGGCCGCCGACCCGGGAGCGAAGCTGCTCGCCGGTGCCCTCGCACCCACCGGCTCCAGCGCCACCGCGCGGAACGCGCAGATGCGCCCGCTGCAGTGGCTGCGCTCCCTGGGCTGCGTCGACGCGAAGCTGCGCAAGGACCGCAAGAGCTCGTCCTGCAAGGGCTTCACGCCGGCCGCCGCCGATGGCATCGCCTACCACCCGCACAACCGGCTCGCGAGTCCGACCACGAAGTACCCCAACGCCGACGACGCCGGGATCGCCGACATCCCCAAGCTGCTCAAGACGATCGACGGCATCCAGAAGGCCGGCGGCCTGAAGAACGGGACGAGCTCGACCAAGAAGTTCGACCTGGACTTCACGGAGTTCGGCTACCAGACGAACCCGCCCGACCCGTACCTCGGCGTCCCGGCGGCCCAGCAGAACGCCTGGCTGCAGCAGTCCGACTACCTCGCCTGGAAGCAGCCGCGCGTCAAGATGCTGATCCAGTACCTCTGGCGCGACGACCCGGTCGGCAGCAAGGGCCAGGGCGCCAAGGCCTACTCGGGCTGGCAGTCGGGCCTGTACTACTACGACGGCCGCGCGAAGCCCGCCCGCGCCGCGTTCCCCAACCCGTTCTGGGTCGATCTCCCGAAGGGGAGGCGCACGTCTACGGTCTGGGGTCAGGTGCGGCCCGGTGGCGCGGCGCAGGTGACGGTGCAGCGCAAGCTCGCCGGCAAGAGGTCGTACACCACGGTCAAGACGCTGACGACGAACGCGCAGGGCTTCTTCTCCTTCACCACGACGGTGAACGGCAAGGCGTCCTTCCGCTACAGCTACAAGCAGGTCGATCCGCTGACGGGCGCCTCGAAGACGATCACGACGTCCTCGCAGACGGTCGCGCCGACGAAGTAGGACCGTCCCGCCGGTCGCAGGTCAGGCGCGCGTGAAGCGCCGGCCCGCGACCGGCGATGCCTGCTCGTCGATCTGCAGGACGGCGTCGCCGCCGCCTGCGGCCTCGTTGGCCTCGAGCTCCAGCTGCGCCAGGCGCTCGGGCGTCATCGCCGTGGCGTCCTCGTTCTCCGAGAGCCACGCCGCGGCCTCGGCAGCGGCCCGGTCGTCGCGCACGACCGTCTTGCCCGCCGCGTAGTAGCGGTCGATCTCGGCGAACAGCTCGTCGACCAGGCGGTCGGTCGGGACCTTCTTCAGCGGCTCGCCCTTGGAGAAGATCATCCCGGCGTCCTTCGCCCCGGTGATGCCGAAGTCCGCGTGGCGCGCCTCGCCGATGCCGTTGACCGCGCAGCCCAGCACGGAGACCTCGATCGGGTCCTCGTAGGCCTCCAGGCGCTGCTCGATCTCGATCACGACGGAGTCCATGTCGAACTGCAGGCGCCCGCAGGTCGGGCAGGCGATCAGGACCGGGCCGCGCTCGCGCAGCTTCAGCGCCTTGAGGATCTCCCAGGCCACCTTGACCTCCTCCTCGGCGTGGAAGGTCGACAGCGAGATGCGGATCGTGTCGCCGATGCCGTCGGCGAGCAGCGTGCCCAGGCCGACGGCCGACTTCAGGGAGCCCGTGTACTTCGTGCCCGCCTCGGTGACGCCGAGGTGCAGCGGGTACGGGATGCGCTCGGAGAGCAGGCGGTTGGAGGCGATCGTGTTCGGCACGCTCGTCGACTTCATCGAGACCTTGAAGTTCGTGAAGTCCAGGCGCTCCATCAGCTCGACGAACTCGACCGCGGCGGTGACGAGCGCCTCGACCGGGTTGGAGTACTCCAGGTCGCGCAGGTGCTTGGGCAGCGAGCCGGAGTTCACGCCGATGCGCATCGGCGTCCCGTGGGCGTTGGCCTTCGCGATCACCTCGGCGACCTTGTCCGGGCCTCCGATGTTGCCGGGGTTCAGGCGCACGCAGGCGGCGCCGTTCTCGATCGCCTTGATCGCCAGCGTGTGGTTGAAGTGGATGTCGGCGATGATCGGGATCGGCGACTGCGGGATGATCGTCTTGAGCGCCTCGGCGTCGTCGTCGCGCGGGACGGCGAGGCGCACGATGTCCGCGCCCGCCTCGGCGACCCGCCGGATCTGATCGAGGGTCGCCGGGATGTTCGCCGTCTCGGTCTTCGTCATCGTCTGGACGGCGACGGGCGCACCGCCCCCGATCAGGACGCCGCCGACGTCGATCTGCCGCTCGGAAGCCATGCAGGACAGTGTACGAGCGCCGATCGCCGCCGCTAGGCTCGCGGCGCATGCGCGCGCCCGACCCGATCAACCTCCACGACTACGAGCGCCTCGCGACCGAGCGGCTGCCGGCGGGGCCGCTGGGCTACTACGCCGGCGGCGCCGGCGACGAGCGCACGCTGCGTGCCAATCAGGAGGCGTGGGCCTCGCGGGCGCTGCGCCCGCGCGTGCTCGTCGACGTCGGCGAGGTCTCGACGGCGACGAGCGTGCTCGGCACCCCGGTGTCGATGCCGGTGCTGGTGGCGCCGACCGCGCTGCACCGCATGGCCCATCCCGACGGCGAGCAGGCGACGGCCCGGGCCGCCGCGGCCGCCGGGACGCTGCTCACGCTCTCGACGCTCGCGACCGCGACGCCGGCGCAGGTCGCGGCGGCCGCGCCCGGAGCACCGCGCTGGTTCCAGCTCTACGTCACGCGCGACCGCTCGATCTCGCGGGCGCTCGTGGGCCAGGCCGTCGAGCACGGCTTCGACGGGATCGTCGTGACCGTCGACGCGCCGGTGCCGGGGCGACGCGAGCGCGACCACCGCACCGGCTTCCGCGTGCCCTCCGACCTCGACATGCCGGCGGTCACCGCGGCGCTCGGGCACTCTGGCGGGGTGAGCGTGGAGGACTTCTTCTCCGTCGTCGACCCGACGGTCACCTGGGCCGACCTGGAGACGTTCGCCGCGGACTGCGGCCTGCCGGTGATCGTCAAGGGCATCCAGACCGCCGAGGACGCCGCGCTGGCCTGCGAGCACGGTGCCGCAGCGGTCGTCGTGTCCAACCACGGCGGGCGCCAGCTGGACGGCGCGGCGCCGACGGCCGAAGTGCTGCCCGAGGTCGTCGAGGCGGTCGGCGCGCGCCTGGAGGTGTACGTCGACGGCGGGATCCGCCGCGGGACGGACGTCGCGGCGGCGCTCGCGCTCGGCGCCCGCGCCGTGCTGATCGGCCGGCCGGTGCTCTGGGGCCTCGTCGTCGCGGGCGAGGCCGGGGTGCGCGACGTGCTGGAGATTCTGCGCGCCGAGGTCGGGAACGCGCTCGCGCTGCTGGGCGCGCGGTCACCGCAGGAGGTCGTGCCGGCGCACGTGCGCTGACTCGGCAGCCCGGCCTACCCCGCATACAGCGCGTCGATCTCGGCCTCGTACTTCTCGGCGATCGGCTTGCGCTTGAGCTTCATCGTCGGCGTCAACTCGTCGCCGCCGGGCAGCCAGTCGCCCTGCACGATCAGGAACTTCTTGATCTGCTCGACGCGCGCGAGGTGCTCGTTGGCGGCGTCGACGCCCTTCTGGATCTCGGCGATCACGGCCGGGTTCTCGGCCAGCGCCTCCAGCGAGGTGTCCTCGATGCCCTGTTGCTGGGCCCACATCGGCGCGAAGTCGGAGTCCAGGACGATCAGCGCCGTGTTGTAGGGACGCCGGTCGCCGATGCAGCACGCCTGGCCGATCAGCGGGTGGGCGGACTTCAGGTGCGCCTCGATGTTCGCCGGCGACATGTTCTTGCCGGCCGCGTTGATGATGATCTCCTTCTTGCGGTCGACGATCTTGAGGTATCCCTCCTCGTCGAACTGCCCGATGTCGCCGGTGTGCAGCCAGCCCTCGGGGTCGATCGTCTCCGCCGTCTGCTCGGGCTTGTTGCGGTAGCCGGACATGACGACGCCGCCGCGAACCAGCACCTCGCCGTCGGCGGCGAGCGAGACCTCGATGCCCGGCGCGGGCGGGCCGACCGTTCCGATGCGGATCTTCTCCGGCGGGTTCACGGTCCCGGCGCCGCACGTCTCCGACATCCCCCACAGCTCGGAGAGCGGGAGGCCGATCGCGTGGAAGAACTCCAGCACCTCGACCGGCGTCGGCGCAGCGCCGACGTTGATCGCCACGACCTCGTCGAGTCCGAGCATCGCGCGCCAGCCGGAGAAGAACTGCTCGTCGGCCGCAGCCACGCGCGCAGCGAGCTCGTCGGGCACGGGCTCGCCGGCCTGCTCCAGGCGCACCTTCTCCAGCGCGGCCGCCACGGCCGCCTCCAGCGCGGCGCGCTGCTCCTCGGGCTGGGTGTGGATCATCGTCTCCAGGCCCGCCTTGAGCTTCTCCCAGATCCGCGGCACCGCGAAGAACCAGTGCGGGCGCACCTCGGGGAGCACCTGCAGGACGTCGCGCGGGTTCTCGCAGGTCGTGATCTCGAAGCCGAAGACGACGGGCAGATAGTGATGCGCGTTGCGCTCGGCGATGTGCGCGGCGGGCAGCCAGGAGACGACACGCGCCTGCGGCGGGAACTGCACGATGTCGTCGATCCCCTCGACCGCCGTGATGAGGTTGCGGTGCAGGAGCTGAACGCCCTTGGGGGGCCCGGTGGTGCCCGAGGTGTAGATCAGCGTGAGCACGTCGTCCGGGCCGATCGCGGCCACCGCGGCGTCGGCGTCGAAGTCCGGGTTGGAGCCCTCGACGTCGGCCAGCGCGATCGTGCCCTCGGGAGCGCCCTCGGCCGGCGGGTCGATCAGGACGACGTGCTCGACGTCCGGGAGCTGCTCACGCGACCTGAGCACGACGGGCAGGTAGGCCTGCTCGGTGAAGATGACCTTGGCGCCGGCATCGGAGACGACGTAGGCGATCTGATCGGGCGTGTAGGTCTGGTAGATCGAGAACGGCGTCCCGCCGACGGTCATGACGGCGAGGTCGACGAGATGGAACTCGGGGCGATTGCCGAGCATGATCGCCACGGTCGACCCCGGGGTCACGCCGAGCTTCACGAGCCCCCCGGCGACCGCGTCGACGCGCGAGCGCAGCTCGCTCCAGGTCAGCGAGACGCTGCCGTCGCGGGTGCGCACGGCGACGTTGTCGGCGTTCTCGCGCACCGTGGCGTGGAACGCCTCGGCGATCGTCTTGGCCTGACGCGCCTGCCCGGTTGCGACGCTGCTCTCCATGGGGTGTCCTCTCCTGCTCGCTCCGCGATCGCGCGACCCTCGCGCTCGCCCGGAACCTATCGAGATCGGGGCGACGGCGACCGATTCATGACGCAGGCGTCACCGTACGCCGAAGCCCTGACCCTCCAGGCGCCCGATGTCGTTCGTCAGCCCGATCGCGAACAGGCAGATGATCAGGACGAAGCCCACGACGCTGGCGCGCTCCATCACCGCGAACGGGATCGCCCGGCCGCGGACCTTCTCTGCCAGCGCCCAGAAGATGTGCCCGCCGTCGAGCGGCAGGAACGGGAACAGGTTCACGAGCGCCAGCGACAGCGAGATGATCGCCAGGATGTTCAGCGCGTACAGCCAGTCGAACGAGATCGCCTGGCGCGTCGTCTCGTAGGAGCCCACGACCCCCGAGACATCCTTGCGCGCCTTTTCGCTGTAGAAGATCTTCGCGATCGCGCTAACCGTCACGGTCGAGACGCGCCACATCTCCTTCACGCTCTGCCCGGCCGCGGAGACCGGGCCGTAGCTCCGGTGATCGGTCGCGAAGTCGAAGCCCAGGCGCGCACGGCCGGCGGCGGCGTCGTAGCGCGGGGTGATCCTGAACGTCTGGAGCGTGCCCGCACGGCGGACCGTCACCATCGCCGGCGTCGTCGCCGCACAGCCGTCGACCTGGCGGCCGGCGCAGCGGTGGGTGGCGATCCGCTTGGAGAGCGCGGGGATGTCACCGCGGCGCCCGTCGACGGCGACCAGCTGGTCGCCCGGCTTCAGGACCGCTGCCGCCGGCTTCCCGGGCTCGAGCCTGTGCACACGGTCCGTAGCGCTGTTGGTCCCCGCAAAGCCGTACAGCGCGTAGAGGATCAGGAACGCGATCAGGAAGTTCATCCCCGGCCCGGCGGCGATCACGACGACCCGCTTCCACACCGGCATGCGGTGGTAGGCGCGGTAGGCGACCTCCTCGGGGATCTCCTCGTTCGCCGTCATCCCGGTGATCCGCACGTAGCCGCCGAGCGGGATGACGCCGATCGCGTACTCGGTCTCCCCTCGCGTTCGCTTCCAGATGTGCGGCGGGAAGAACAGCGAGAAGCGCTCGACGCGCATGCCGACGGCCTTCGCCGCAGTGAAGTGGCCGAACTCGTGCAGCAGGATCAGCGCCGCGAAGCCCAGGAACGCGAGGAGGAAGCTCACTTCCACCGAGTGTAGGGCGGCATCCCGGGCAGCGGCACCGCTTCGCGGAGGCCCGCTCAGCCGCCGGTGCGCTCGAGCGTGCCGCTGAAGAGGCAGCCGCTGCCCGCGGCGAACGCGCTCGCCGCGGCGGGCGGGCGGCCCTCCTGGGCGCCGGCGGCGACCTGCCCGCTGAAGGCGGCCCCGTCCCCGCCGACGACGCTGAAGGCGCCCGCACCGCCGCCGCCGAAGCGCGCGGCATCCGGACCGGCCGCGGTGACCGAGCGGATCTCGCGCTTGCGCTCGGGCGTGGAGGGTCCGAGCGCGTCACCGACCGCGGAGCCCTGCAGGGTCGAGTCGGCGCTGTCCAGCAGGCCGCCGGGCACGCTCGCCCGCACGTAGACCAGGGCCACGACGTCCGGGCCGGCCGACGTGTCGCGCAGGCAGCGCGCGTAGAGGCTCAGCGCGCCCAGGTCGGCGAGCGGGATCTCCGGCGCGGCCGCCAGCGCCGCGGCCGGGCTCGCGCCGCTCGTCGCGGCGGCGCGCGTGAAGAACCGGGCGTGCCCGGTGAGCTCGTCCGCTGCGGCGGCCCGCGTCGCGCTGCCGGCCGTGCCCGCGCTGGCGGCGTTCACCGCGTTGAGCGCACTCGTCGCGCTCTGCGCGGTGACGGCGTTGGCCGCCGTGGGCACCGGGCCGAGCCTGGCCTCGTCGATCTGCAGCCCGGTCAGCGTGTTGTTCTTCAGCCGGATGCCGGAGATCGAGTGCTGCCGGATCGACCGGCCGCTGATGATGCGCGCGGCGAAGCCCGACGCATCATGCGCCAGGGCCGGGCCCGCGACCGACAGGACGAGCGCGAGCAGCGCGATCAGGACCGCCGGCGACGGACGCCGGCGACGTGTCCGGAGCATGGTTCTCCTCGTTGCAGCGACGCGGCGAACGCTACGAGGCCGCGCGGACGTCGAGCTGCTCGGCGGCGCACTCGCGCGCCAGGCGATCGGCCTCGTAGAGCGTGTCGAAGGCGCGCACCGTCACGGCCGGCACGCGCTCGAGGGTCGCCTCGATGACCTCGGCGATCCCCAGGAACGGGAGGCGCCCCGCGAGGAAGGCGTGCACGGCGACCTCGTTGGCGGCGTTCAGCACGCACGGCGCGGTGCCCCCGGCGACGGCCGCGGCGCGCGCGAGGCGCAGACAGGCGAACGTCTCGATGTCGACCGGCTCGAACGTCAGCGCCCCGACCTGCGCGAGGTCGAGCGCCGGGACGGGGAGCTCGACCCGCTCGGGCCAGTGCAGCGCATAGGCGATCGGCACGCGCATGTCCGGGTGGCCGAGGTGCGCCAGCGAGGCCCCGTCGCAGAGCTGGATCGTCGCGTGCACGATCGACTGCGGATGCACGACGACGTCGATCCGCTCGTACGGCGTGCCGAACAGGTGATGGGCCTCGATCACCTCGAGGCCCTTGTTCATCAGCGTCGCCGAGTCGATCGTGATCTTCCCGCCCATCTCCCACGTCGGATGGCGCAGCGCGTCCTGAGCGGTCACGTCGGCGAGCTCGTCGCGTGTGCGGCCGCGAAACGGGCCGCCGGAGGCCGTCAGCACGAGGCGGTCGACGGCGCCCGCCTGCTCGCCGGCGATCAGCTGGTGCAGCGCGGCGTGCTCGGAGTCGACCGGCAGCACGCGCGCGCCGGTCGCCTCGGCGAGCTGCATCACGAGCTCGCCGCCGACGACGAGCGACTCCTTGTTGGCGAGCGCGAGGTCCATCCCCTCGCCCAGCGTCGCGACCGTCGGGCCCAGGCCGGCCGACCCGACCAGCGCGTTGAGGACGACGTCGGCGCCGGATTCGACCACGAGCGCCACGAGCCCCTCGGGGCCGCTGAGCACCTCGCCGTCCCACGCGGCCGCGGCCTGTGCGGCGGCCTGCGGGTCGGCGAGCGCGATCCGGCGCACGCCGCGCCTGCGGGCCTGCTCGACGAGCGGCTCCCACGAGCGCGCGGCGCTCAGCCCGACGATCTCGAGGTCCTCGCTGCGGTCCACGACGTCGAGTGCCTGGACCCCGATGGAGCCGGTCGAGCCGAGGACGAGGAGGCGGCGGGGCATCGCTGCGACAGTCTGACGGACCGGCCCCCAGGATCATCGGCCGGCGCTAGGATCCGGTCATGTTCGACGCCGTGGAGGCCGGGCTCAACAGCCTGCGGATGATGCCGTGCCCCGGATGCGGCGAACGCGCGCTGGCCGCCCGCGAACAGTCCACCGGCGCCCTCGTGGCGGCGTGCGCACGCTGCGACGGACGCTTCGACGCGCTCGCCGAGGTGGAGGTCGTCACCGACCCCACGAGCATGCTCGGCGGCTGCTGCGCGGGCTTCCGGCGCCACGACCTGTGCTGGCGCGAGGCGCCCGGCGCGCCCGAGCGGACCACGCGCTTCGAGACGTGGGCTCAGGACCACATCCTGCTGCGCCCGGGCGACCGCGTGACGCTGCTGTTCGAGCCCGGCGACCTGCGCCCGGGGCGCCGCGGCCGCCCGATGCCGCTGATGGTCGGCAACCACACGATGCGCCGCGCGTGGGCGCTGGTGGGCTCAGCGCCGGTCGTGACGCTCCGGTGACGTCACCCCAGCATCGCCTTCCAGACGTAGTACCCGACCACCACCGAGAACGCCACCGCGTCGAGCCGGTCGAGCACCCCGCCGTGCGCGCCGAACACCGACCCTGAGTCCTTCGTGTCCGCCTCGCGCTTGACGTAGCTCTCGAAGAGGTCGCCGATCGGCGCGATCAGCGCGACGGAGATGCCGAGGATCAGCGCGTCGACCCCGGTCAGCCAGTCGTCGTACAGGCCGGCGAACCACGCGCCGAGCGTTCCCACGACGATGCCGATGACGAGTCCCTCGACGCTCTTGTTCGGGGAGATCGACGGCGCCAGCTTGCGCCGCCCGAACGCGCGCCCGCCGATGTACGCGCCCGTGTCCCCGAGGAAGGTCGCCACGAGGACGACGACGACGACCCCGCCGCCGTGCGGCAGGTCGCGCAGCAGCACGGCGTGGGCGAACGCCAGGCCGATCCACGCGACCCCGAAGATCGCCACCGTCATCCCCGCCACCCCGGCGCGCCGCGGCTGGGCGAGCCCGAGCAGGAAGATCACGGGGATGCTCGCGACGAAGGCGAGCAGGACGGTCGGAGCGCCGCCGGCGTGCGCCGCGACCATGACCCCGCCGAGCGCGACGATGCCGCCGAGGATCGCCGGCCGCGCCCGCCCGTACATCGTGAACAGCTCGCGCAGGGCCATCACGGCGAGGACGAAGAGGCCCGCCGTGAAGACCCACCCGCCGGCGGCGACGAGTACGATCGCCAGCGCGACCATCGGCACCGCCGCCAGGATGCGCGCACCGAGGTCCGAGCGCTGGTTGCGGCGCTCGGCGCTGCGCGAGCGCCGCCGGCTGGGCGCGGGGCGCCGCCGCGGGGGCCGCGATGCCACCTCAGCGGCCTCCGAAACGCCGCGTGCGCTGCTCGAACTCGTCGAGCGCCGCGACGAACGCCGCGCGCGTGAAGTCGGGCCAGAGCTCATCGCGGAAGACGAGCTCGGAGTACGCCGCCTGCCAGAGCAGGTAGTTCGACAGGCGCTGCTCGCCGCTGGTGCGGATGACGACGTCGGGCTCGTGCATCTCGGGGGCGTAGAGCAGCGCGCGGAACGCGTCCTCCCCGCCGCCCTCGTACCGCTCGGCCGCATCGAGGATCTCCGCCCGGCCGCCGTAGTTGAAGGCCACGAAGAGCGTGATCCGGTCGCCCGCCGCGGTGCTGCGCTCGGCCTCGTCCATCTGGTCCAGCAGCGCCCCGGCGACGCCCTCGCGGCGCCCGATGAACCGCATGCGCACGCCCTCGTCGCGCAGTTCGGGCGTCTCCTCGCGGATGCGCTCGGAGAACATCCGCATCAGCGCGGTGACCTCCTCCGCCGGACGCGCCCAGTTCTCGGTCGAGAACGAGTAGACGGTGAGCTCCTTCACGCCGAGCTCGGCGGCGTCCATCAGGCGGGCCTTGACGGTGTCGGCGCCGGCGCGGTGGCCCTCGATCGTCGGCAACCCGCGCTCGGCCGCCCAGCGACCGTTGCCGTCGGTGATGATGGCGACGTACCGCGCCGCGCGGCCGCCTGCCGCCATCACACCTCCATGATCTCCGCTTCCTTGCCCTTGAGGAACTCGTCGAGGGAGTGGATCTTCGCGTCGGTGAGCTTCTGCAGCTCGACCTCGCCGCGGTGCTCGTCGTCGGAACCCACCTCGCCCTCGGACCGCAGCTCGCGCAGGTCGTGCATGATGTCGCGCCGGACGTTGCGGATCGCGATGCGGCCCTCCTCGGCGATGTGCCGGACCTGCTTGACGAGGTCGCGGCGGCGCTCCTCGTTGAGCTCCGGGATCGAGAGGCGGATCAGCTTGCCGTCGTTGCTCGGCGTGAGGCCCAGGTCGGTCTCCATGATCGCCTTCTCGATGACCTTGATCGAGGACTGGTCGAACGGCTGCACGGACAGCAGCCGGACCTCCGGGGCGTTGATCGTCGCCAGCTGCTTGAGCGGCGTCGGCGCCCCGTAGTAGTCGACGACGACGCGGTCGAGCAGCGCCGGGCTGGCCCTTCCGGTGCGCACGGAGGCGAACTCGACGTTCGTGCTCTCCACGGACTTGGTCATGCGTTCGCCCGCGTCTGCGAGCAGCTCATCGATGATCTCGCTCATGTGGTCACCAGGGTTCCGACCCGCTCGCCGCACACTATCCGGTCGATGTTCCGCTCGTCGTCCATGTTGAAGACGTAGATCGGGATGTCGTTCTCCATGCAGACCGTGAGCGCCGTGGCGTCCATGACCTTCAGGCCGCGCTGGAGCGCATCCATGTGCGTGATCGCCGGAATCAGCTGCGCCTCGGGGTCCTCGCGCGGGTCCGCGCTGTAGACGCCGTCGACGCGGTTCTTGGCCATCAGGATGGCCTCGGCGTGGATCTCCGTCGCGCGCAGCGCCGCCGCGGTGTCGGTGGTGAAGAACGGGTTGCCCGTGCCGGCGGCGAAGATGACGATGCGGCTCTTCTCGAGGTGGCGCATCGCGCGGCGGCGGATGTAGGGCTCGGCGACCTCGGCGACGCCGATCGCGGACTGGACGCGCACGTGCAGGCCGAGCTTCTCGAGCGCGTCCTGGAGCGGCAGCGCGTTCAGCAGCGTCGCGAGCATGCCCATGTAGTCGGCGGTCGCCCGGTCCATCCCGGCGGCCGCGCCGCTCATGCCGCGGTAGATGTTGCCCGCGCCGACGACGATCGCGATCTCGACCCCGCGGTCGTGGACCGTGCGGATCTGCTCGGCGACGGCGCGCAGCCGGGCCGGATCGGTGCCGTATTCGAGGTCCCCCATCAGGGACTCGCCGGAGAGCTTGAGCAGGACCCGGGTGAAGACTGGCTGGTCGGATGGCACTGGGCGATGACCCTAGCGACGTTGCGCCGATCGGTGCGCGGCGTCGGCGTCGGCGAGTGGGTTCCCCACGGTGTCCGGGCATGCGGGAGCATCGGCCATGTCCCGATGCTCCCACGCGTCGCCGTCCGGAGTCCCTAGCCCTCGGTCAGGACGAGCAGCGTCTCGGGACGCACGCCGTCGCTCTTCATCGCCTCCGCGGCGGCCTCGCCCTGCAGCGCGGCCTCCCAGGTCGCAAGGTCCGGCGTCTCGGCGACCAGCGCGACGCGGTCGGAGCCTGCCGGGTCGCGGAACGCGCGCACGGTGATGCCGAGCGGGCCGAAGAACTCGTCGCGCTTCGTCGATGCGAGCCAGTGATCGACGTCATCGACTTCGTGGAACACGAGCAGCGTTTCCATGCGTCCTCATTCGTTCTCACAGCGCGAGGCTGTGTGTCGGTGTTGGGCGAGCCACCGTACCGGCTCCAGCGGGATCCGGCAGTCGATCTCGCGCGCCGGCCGACGGCGGCGCATGTCGAGAGGGCGCTACGCCCCGACGGCGAACCGCACGAAGCGGCGGATGACGACGTTCTCGCCCGTCTTGGCCGAGAGATCCGCGCGCAGCTGATCGATCGTCTTGTTGTCGTGCTTGTCGCCGTTGACGTGCACCTGGGGCAGCAGCGCGATCTCGCCGAGCCACTTGTTCAGCATGCCGTCGACGATCTTCGGGCGGATGTTCTCGGGCTTGTCGGCCGCCTGCTGCTCGAAGACGCGCGACTCGGCGTCACGGGCCTCCTGCGGCACGTCGTCCGGGCTGACGTACTCGGTCTGCGGGCTGGCGGCGATGTGCATCGCGACCTCGCGGGCGAACGCGACGAACTCCTCGTTCTTGGCGACGAAGTCCGTGTTGCAGTCGACCTCGACGAGGACGCCGACCTTGCCGTTGGCGTGGATGTAGGACTGGATCGTCCCCTCCGCGGCCTCGCGGCCCGCGAGTTTCCCGAGCTTGTTGCCCATCTTGACCCGGAGGATCTCGACGGCCTTGTCCATGTCGCCCGAGGCCTCGGTCAGGGCGTTCTTGCAGTCCATCATCCCGGCGCCGGTCTGCTTGCGCAGGGCGGCGACGTCGGAGGCGGCGATCGTGCTCATGCGGGGGTGTCCTCCTGTGCGGGCGCGTCCGGTGCCGGCGCGGTCTCGACGTTCTCAGCTGCGGCCTGCTCGACGGCCTCCGGCGTCGCCTGCGGGATCGCGGACTCGACGGCCGCCTCCTGGGCGGGCGTGGCCGCGGCGACGGCGGCTGCGGCGGCTGCGGCCGCGGCTGCCGCGGCCTCCTTGCGGGCCTGCTCCTCCGCCTCGCGCGCTGCGCGCTCCTCGGCCTCGCGGCGGGCCTTCTCCTCGGCCTCCTGGCGCGCCTTCTCCTCCTCTGCGAGGAACTGCAGGCGGTTTTCGGCGACGACGTCGGCGAGGCCGTCGGAGATGACCTTGCATGCGCGCATGCCGTCGTCGTTGCCCGGGATGACGTACTCGATGCCGTCCGGGTCGCAGTTCGTGTCGACGAGCCCGATCACCGGGATGCGCAGGCGGTGCGCCTCGCGCACGGCGATCTCCTCGACGTTCAGGTCGATGACGAAGATGGCGTCCGGGGGACGCTGCATGTGCTTGACCCCGCCGAGGTTGGCCTGCAGCTTCTCGAGGTCGGCGAGGGCGGACAGGCGCTCACGCGTCGGGAGCAGGTCCAGCTGCCCCTCGGCCTGGTAGCGCTCGAGATCGTGCAGGCGCCGGATGCGGTTGCTGATCGTCTGGTAGTTCGTCAGCAGCCCGCCGAGCCAGCGGTGGTTGACGTACGGCATGCCGGCGCGCTCGGCGGCGTCCTTGATGGCGTCGCGGGCCTGCTTCTTGGTGCCGACGAACAGGACGATCCCGCCACGCGAGGCGACCTGGGCGACGAACTCCTGGGCCTGGCGCAGGAGGGCGTCCGTGCGCAGCAGGTCGATGATGTAGATCCCGTCGCGCTCGCCGTAGATGTAGCGGCGCATCTTCGGGTTCCAGCGGCGGGTCTGATGCCCGAAATGGACACCGGCCTCCAGCAGCTCCTTCAGCCCGACCTCGGACTCAGACATGTGGTACTCCCTTGTTCGGTTGGTGCTGGTTCCCGCGGGTGGCGCCGGAGGATCCGGACGGCGCGTGAGCTGCGCGTCCGGGCAGGGCCTCCGGGCCGGAAGTCCCACGGGGTCGTGGTTGAACTGCAGAAGCAGGGAATGGTAGCCGCTCGCGCGCCTCAACCGCCGTCCGCGCCGGCCGCCAGGACGAGTGCCGCGGCGAGGTCCGCCGGCAGCGGTGAGGTCACGTCGATCGGCGCGCCGGTGACCGGGTGGGCGAAGGCGAGCCGCGTGGCGTGCAGGAACTGGCGCTGCAGGCCGTAGCGGCCGCGTGATCCGTACGCCGGATCGCCGGCGACGGGGTGGCCGATCGCCTTCATGTGCGCGCGGATCTGATGCGTGCGCCCCGTCTCCAGGCGGATCCGCAGCAGCGTCGTCTCCGGCAGGGCGCGCTCGATCTCGAAGTGCGTGATGGCGTCGCGCGGATCGTCGGTGTCGGTCGACATCAGCGTGCGCTCGCGCCGGTCGCGGCCGATCGGCGCGTCGATCGTGCCGGTTCTCGAGGGCGGGCGACCCTCGACCAACGCGAGGTACTCCCGCGTGATCTCGCGGCGCTGGAGCGCCTCCTTGAGCAGGCGGTGGACGTCCTCGTCGCGCGCGACGACGAGCAGGCCCGAGGTGTCGCGATCCAGGCGGTGCACGATGCCCGGCCGCTCGGGCGCCCCGCCGCCCGCGGCGCGGCCCGCCAGCGCCTGGACGAGCGTGCCCGTCGCGTGGCCGCGCGCCGGGTGCACCACGACGCCGGCCGGCTTGTCGACGATCAGGAGGTGCTCGTCCTCGTAGGCGACGGCGAAGTCGGCCGGGGTGCCGTCCGGTGCGGGCAGGGGGCGCCCGTCGTGCTCGTCGATCGTGACCTGCTGGCCCGCCTGTACCCGATGGCGCTTGACGACGACGGCGCCGTCGACGAGCACCTGGCCGGCCTCGATCAGGCGCTGGGCGCGGCTGCGCGAGCCCAGCGGGCCCGCCAGGACGCTGTCCAGGCGCTCACCAGCCTGCTCAGGCGTGATCTGCAGGTCCATGCTCGAGCTCCGGCGCGGCCTGTTCGGCGCGCTCGCGCCGGCGGGCGTCGCGTTCGACGACGATCAGCAGGATCACGACACCGCCGGTGATGCACACGTCCGCCACGTTGAAGGCGGGCCAGTGCGGGAGCTTGATGAAGTCGGTCACCGGCCCGCTGGTGACCCGGTCGACCACGTTGCCCAGCGCACCGCCGATCAGCAGGCCCGTCGGCAGCCACACGAGCGGTGTGTCCAGGTGCGTGGCGAAGTACGCGACGAGCGCGACCAGCGCGACCGCGACGAGCAGCCCGACGACCAGGGCGTTGCCCGAGAACCGCCCGAACGCGACGCCGTGGTTCTCGACGTGGACGAGGCGCAGCGTGCCGCCCAGCACGTCGCGCGTGTCACCGGCCGGGATGTCGCGGCGCACGAGCGCCTTCACGGCCTGGTCGACGACGAGGACGAGCACGGTCGTGATGGCGGCGAGCGCGACGACGCGCGTGCGGTCCACGGGCGCGCCTACCCGTGGATCAGGCCGGTGATCAGGCCGCCGACGATCGTCAGCACGAGGATCGCGACGATCGGGCTGATGTCGAGCGGTCCGATCGGCGGGATGATCCGGCGGAACACGCGCAGGTACGGCTCACAGACCTGGCGCAGGAAGTCGATCACCGCGTTCACCGTGCGGTTGTACGGCAGCCGGCCACCGAACGAGAAGAAGAGCGACGACAGGATGTAGATGAAGATCAGGACGACGTAGACGCCGATCAGCGTCGACAGGTAGTCCGCGATCTGCGTCCGCGCCGACGCGAGGAGCAGCGCCGCGCTCACGCGCCGGCCTCGAGCACGGCGTCCATGGCGTCGTCGAGCGCGGCCCGCACCCCGCCGGCCTCGAGCGCCGCTAGGCCGCGTGCGGTGACGCCTCCGGGCGAGGTGACGGCCCGGCGCACGGCGAGCGTGTCCATGTCCTGGTCGCGCAGGAGCGCCATCGCGCCCTCCAGCGCCGCCCCCACGAGCAGCGCGGCCTGCGGCGCGGGCATCCCGCGGCGCACTGCGGCGTCGATCCACGCCTCGGAGATCAGGGCCGCATACGCGGGCGCGACCCCGGCGGTGGCGGTGACGATGCCCAGGTGGGCCTCGGGCAGGACGAGCACCTCACCCACGCGGTCCAGCAGGGCGCGGACGATCTCGAACGTGCCCTCGTCGCCGCCATCGTCGTCGACCAGGCCGATCGCACCGCGGCCGACCGCGACGGCGGTGTTGGGCATGAAGCGGTACACGCGGGCTCCGGGGTAGGCGGCCCGCACGCGCTCGAGGGGCACGCCGCCCAGCAGCGAGAGGACGATCATGCCCTCGGCGTCGACCTCGCGCGCCACGCCTTCGAGCTGCCCGGGCTTGTGACACAGGACGACGGCGCCGGCGGCTGCGAAGACCTCGGCGTTCGTGGCGACCGCCGCGCCGCCGAGCTCGCGCGCGAGCGCCTGCGCCCGCGCGGCGTCGACATCGGAGCAGACGATCGGGTCAGCCAGGCCGCGCGCCAGCGCCGACGCCATGTTCCCGCAGCCGACGAACCCGATCCGCATGGGAACAAAGGTATCCGTCCACCCCGCGTCCTGGCGGTGTGGGCCCGGTATCGCGGATGAGTCGCGGCGCACGAGGACGGGGCGCTGTACTTCCAGTACGCGGCCCGGCCCTCGGGGGCCGCGAATCGCCGCGAGACCCGCCCACACCGTCAGGACTGGTTGAAGAAGCCCTTTTCGATCAGCTGCGCGCGCTCTTCAGCCGAGATCTCGACGTCGCGCGGGGTGAGCATGAAGACCTTGTCGGCGATGCGCTGCATCCCGCCGTCCATCGCGTACGTCAGGCCGCTGGTGAAGTCGATCAGGCGCTTGCTCAGCTCGGTGTCCGTCGACTGCAGGTTCAACACGACGGGGATGCCGTCCTTGAACTTGTCAGCGACCTGCTGGGCGTCGTTGAAGCTCTTGGGGATCACGAGGTGCACGCGGCTCGTCCCGCCACGGCCGTTGCCGCCGCGGGCGCCCGACACCGGGCGCAGCACCGTCGTCGGCCGGCCCGGCTCGTCGTCGGCGAAGATGTCGTCGATCTCGTCGCGGCGGCGGCGCGGCGCGAGGCGCTTGACGTTCGGCCGCTCGCGGTAGCGGTCCTCGAGCTCGGCCTCCGGCTCGTACGGCGCGTCGTCGTCGGCGTAGGGATCTCGGTCCTCGGCAAGGCCGAAGTACACCAGCGCGCGGTGCCAGGAGTCGCGGAAGGCCATCTCAGTCAGAAGGTTAGCCCTCCCGGGCCCTTCTCCTGCAAGAACTTCCCCGAAATGCGGGCTATCGGTAGAGCCGCGTCCCGACCCGCACGATGGTCGCGCCCTCCTCGACGGCGACCGCGAAGTCCTGCGTCGTGCCCATCGACAGCTCGCGCAGGCCGTTCGCGGCGGCGAGCTCGGCCAGACGTGCGAACCAGGGCCGGCTGGCCTGGGCGTCGGCGGCCAGCGGCGGCATCGTCATCAGGCCGACGACCGTGACGGGACAGCGGGCGATGAACGCCTCGAGCTCGTCCGGGGCGATGCCGCTCTTGCCCGCCTCCCCGGCGATGTTGACCTCGACGAGCACCTCGGTGCCCGGCGGCGCGTGCCGGGCGAGCTGTTCGAGGACCGAGTCGCTGGCGACCGAGTGGATCCAGCGCACGTGCGGGAGGATCTGGCGCACCTTGCGGCTCTGCAGGTGGCCGATGAAGTCGAACGTGAAGCGGCCGGGGTGCGCCTGCGCCTTGGCGACGAGGTCCTGTGCGCGGTTCTCCCCCACGAGCGTGATCCCGGCATCGGCGAGCACCGCCAGCTCCTCGGTCGGGACGTACTTCACCGCGGCGAGGACGTCGACAGCCGCCGCGCCGCGCCCGGCGCGGGTGCAGGCCGCGTCGATCTCGGCCCGGACCTCGGCGAGGTTGGCCGCGACGCGCGCGGCGTGGAGTCCGTGGATCAGCTCCGCCACGTGACCCCCAGCTGCCGCCCGGCCGCGTCGCCCTCGCGGCGGAAGGACCAGAGCGTCGCGGCGTCGGCGCAGATCGTGCAGATCCCGACGTCGTGGATCTCGCGGACGCCGCCGGCGCGCAGGATCGCGGCGGCGACCGCCTTGAGGTCCGCGTTGGCGCCGCGGCGCACGCCGGGGCCGAGGTGCGCGAACGCGGCGTGCACCTCGTCGCCCGCCTCGTAGCAGCAGACCCCGGCGCCGGGGCCGATCGCCGCGCGCAGCTCGCCGGTCGCTCCGCCGAGAGCGCCCACCGCCGCGATGCCCGCCTCGAGGATCCCGGCGCGCAGCCCGCGCCAGCCGGCGTGCAGCGCCGCGACGGCGCCCGGCGCGACCAGCGCGACCGGGACGCAGTCGGCGACGCGCACGACGCAGGCGACCTCCCACAGGTTCGTCGCCTGGCCGTCGAAGTCGCCCGCGGCGGCGAGCAGGTCGTCATCGCTCGCGATCCGGCGGACGTCGGCCTCGTGCACCTGACGGGACTGCGCCTGGCGCCGCGGCGCGATGCCGCTGACCGCCTCCAGCGCGGGCGAGCGGCGCGTCGTGAAGCGCACCTGCCCGCCCGGCAGCCCGAGCGCGATCTCGCTGCCCGTCCAGGTGAACGGCGCCGGGACGTCCATCAGCCGAGGTGCATGAGAATGCCGGTGAGCAGGTCGCGCTGGGCGTATTCGAAGCATGCGCGGCCCGGTGCCTGCAGCGTCTCGCGCAGCGTCCACGACGAGCTGCGCGCCGTGCGGTCCCAGACCCACAGGCGCATCGAGGCGACCTCGGTGTTCCAGCAGCGCAGACGCTCCCCGTCGGGGTCGTCGTAGGTGACGCCGACGAGCGTCTCACGCGGGGCGTCGACCTCGAACAGGACACGGCGGTTCCCCGCTCGGGTCTCGGCGCGGTACTGCGAGATGCCGCTCGTCGAGGTGGCGCGCAGCACGCTGAGCGGGTTCGTGGCGGCGAAGTCCTCGCCGAGCAGGCGCCCGACGACGCTCGTGTTCGGGCCGACCTCGCGGCCGAAGCGGGAGGCGACGATCGAGATGCCGTCGAGCCAGTCGCCCGGGCGCGGCTCGCCCTCGAGCGTCTCGAGCGCCGCCGCATGCGTCCAGCCCCACTGCTCGGCGTGCTTGGCGCCCCACAGGTGCGCCTGGGCGCCGTGCGCGCCGGACAGCTCGAGCTCGCGCCCGGCGAAGGCCACCGTCCCCTCGACGGCGATCGCGGGCTGCGGGATCACGAACATCGTCTTCGCCAGGCGCGCGCGCTCGATGAGCGGGTGCACCGGCATGCCCGGCGCGGGCGCGGGATCCCAGCGCAGCTCCCAGCGCACGTCGTCGAAGGCGCCGGCGCTGCCGCGCGCCGAGAGCTCGGCGTCGGCGATCACGAGGCGCTCAGGGGCGCCCTCCTCATGCAGCGCCTCGGCGCCGAAGGTCCGCTTCGTCGCGAAGCGCGTGCCGTCAGGATGCATCGCTACGAACCACAGCGAGCAGTCCGGGGCGCCGTTGTCGGGCGCGTGCATCGCGAAGCGGATCCAGATGCCCGTGCCGCTCGCGCCGTCGGTGAGCGTCAGGAACCAGACCTCGTAGTGCCCCGCGGAGCCGTCCCAGCGCAGCGCATTGAGGGCAGGGGTCATGTGACGGAATCTTCCACATCGGCCCCCAGCGCCGCGGCGAGCTCCGCCTCGCGGCCGGCGATCTCGCCGTCGAGCCTGCGGTCCAGCGCAGCCTGCAGCCGGCGTCCGACCTCCGGCCCCTCGGGCACGCCCGCGGCGAGCAGGTCGTCGCCGTTGATCTCCAGGCGCACATGGCGCAGCTCGTCGATCCAGCGCACCGCGTTGTCCCCGCCGGCCAGGGCGACGGCCTCGACGGGCGCGCCGCGCGCCGCGCGGGCGATCTGCGCGGGGGTGGTCGCGGCGCGCAGCGGGGCGCCGGTGACCCAACGCGACGCGGCGGAGACGAGGTCGCGCTCGGCTGCGGTGAACCCCAGGTGGTCCAGCCAGCGCGCGAGGAGGTCGAGGTCCATGCCGCCGGCGCAGGCCGCCAGCGTGACCAGGTCGCGGCGCCCGTCCGCGGGGAGCAGCGCGAGCGCCTGCTCCGCGTCCGCCGGGCGCGCGGTGAAGCCCTCGGGCAGGACGCCCGCATTGAGGGCCGCAACCTGCTCGAAGACCGCGAACGGGTCGTCCTCGGTCAGCGCCAGGCGCAGCTCGCCGCCCAGGCGCTCGCCGGAGACGACGCCGGGGCGGGCGGCCGCCGCCAGCGCGCGGGTGTGCGGTTCGACCGCGAAGCGCAGGCGCGCCGCGTACCGCGCCACCCGCCACAGCCGCGTCGGGTCGTCGTTGAACGAGGCGTCGTGCAGGACGCGCAGCAGACCGGCCTCCAGATCGTCCAGCGCACCCGGCACGGTCACGAGCGTCCCACCCGGCAACGCGACCGCCATCGCGTGGATCGTGACGTCGCGGCGCCGCAGGTCCTCCTCGATCCCGGCGGGCGTGACGTCCGGCAGCGCGCCGGGCACCGCGTAGGTCTCGGTCCGCGTCCGGGCGAGGTCGAAGCGACAGACGCCGTCCAGGACGGTCGCGGTGCCGAAGCGCTCGTGCGCGGTCACCGTGCCCCCGAGCGCCGCCGCGAACGCGCCGACGTCCGTCTCGAGCGCAACATCCAGCTCGCGCGGCTCGTTCCCGAGCATGATGTCGCGTACCGCACCCCCCACCAGCCAGGCGCCCTCAGCGGTCGCCGCCACCCCGAGGAGACGCTGCCCGCAGGCGCTCTGGCGGAGCGCGTCGACCACGATGGTTGCGACCATAGGTGGCAGATGATCCCGCGAACGCGCAGGACACGTGTGCTGGTCGCGGCCTTTGCGGTGCTGCTCGTCGTCGCCGGCGCGCTCGTGGGCTATGCCCTCACGCACCGCCATCCAGCCGACGTCTCGAACCCCAGCGTGGCGTTCACCGCGCCGACGACCACCGCCAGGGCGCCGGCACCGGACCCCAAGACGCTGGCCTTCGAATGGCCGATCTACGGCTACACGCCGAGCCGCACGCGCTCGTTCCCGCTCGCCACGCCGGCGCGTCCGCCGTTCTTCCAGCGCTGGACGCTGGACGGCAGCACGCTGCTCGAGTTCCCGCCCGTCGCGGGCGGCAGCTCGCTCTACCTGCTGAAGAACAACGGCGCCCTCTACGCGATCAAGCGTCGCTCGGGGGTCGTCTACTGGAAGAACAAGCTCGGCAATCTCGCGGCCTCCTCGCCGGCCTACCGCCAGGGCGTGCTGTTCTGCACCCTCCTGGAGGGGGCCAAGGGCTCCAGTCAGGGGCGCGTCGTCGCGTTCAACGTCGAGTACCCGCGCGTGCGCTGGTCGCGCACGCTGCCCAGCCGCACGGAGACCTCGCCACTGGTCGTCGGGGACACGGTCTACGTCGGGAGCGAGAACGGGACGGTCTACGCGTTCCGCGCCGAGGACGGCTTCACGCGCTGGACGGCGAAGGTCGGCGGGGCGATCAAGGGCGGCCTGGCCTACGACAGCGGCAAGCTCTTCTTCGGCGACTACTCAGGGCACGTCACGTCGCTCGACGCCGCCACGGGCCGCAAGCTGTGGTCGGTCGACGGCGGCTCGGGCGCGTTCGGCCTGGGCGGCGGGACGTTCTACGCGACGGCCTCGGTCGCCTTCGGCCGGGTCTTCATCGGCAACACGAACGGCAGCGTCTACTCCTTCGCGGAGAAGAACGGCGCGCTCGCCTGGCGCACGAGCACCGGAAACTACGTCTACTCCTCGGCAGCCGTCGACTCGATCGCGGGGGTCGGCCCCACCGTCTACGTCGGCTCCTACGACGGCACGATGTACGCGCTCAACGCCCGCACAGGCGACGTGCGCTGGAAGCGCCAGGCCGAGGGCCAGATCTCCGGCGGGATCCAGCTGATCGGTGATCTCGTCTTCTACTCGACGCTCAACGGGCATACGACGGCACTCGGCGCGGCGACCGGCCGCGTCGTCTGGTCGGTCCCCAGGGGCAAGTTCAACCCGGTGATCAGCGACGGGCGCTACCTGTTCCTCAACGGTCAGACGAGCCTCTTCGCATACGACCTGCGCCCCGGCAAGGGCCCGGTCAGGACCGTCCCGGGCGACCACCCGGTGCTCAAGCCGCCCAAGCGCGACCAGCAGGCCGCCGCAGCTGCCGGCTGACCCCGCCGAACGTCCCGCGGCGTCAGGCCACCGCTGCGGCCGGGCGCACCGGGATGTCCGCGGCGGCGAGGTGCGCCTTGGCCTGGGCGATCGTGTAGATGCCGTAGTGGAAGATCGAGGCGCAGAGCACGGCGTCGGCGCCCGCGTTCAGCGCGTCGACGAGATGGTCGAGCGTTCCGGCGCCGCCGGAGGCGATCACGGGCACGCCGACGGCCTGCGCGACGGCGCTGGTCAGCGGCAGGTCGTACCCGTCGCTCGTCCCGTCGCGGTCCATGCTCGTCAGCAGGATCTCGCCGGCGCCGCGCTCGACCGCCTCGGCGATCCACGCGACGGCGTCGCGCCCGGTCGGGGTGCGCCCCCCGTCGACGTACGCCTGCCAGCTCTCCCCGTCCGGATCGGCCTTCGCGTCGACTGCGAGCACGACGCACTGCGCCCCGAAGCGCGCCGCGAGCTCGTCGAGCAGCTCGGGCCGCGCGAGCGCCGCGGAGTTCACGCTGACCTTGTCGGCGCCGGCGTCGAGGACCGCCTGGGCGTCCTCCACGGAGCGGATGCCGCCGCCGATCGTGAAGGGGACGAAGACGTTGTCCGCGGTGCGCCGCGCGAGCTGGGCGACCGTGTCGCGGCGCTCGTGCGTGGCCGTGATGTCGAGGAAGACGAGCTCGTCGGCGCCCTCGAGGTCGTAGCGCTCGGCCAGCTCGACAGGGTCGCCCGCGTCGCGGATGGCGACGAAGTTCGTGCCCTTGACGACGCGGCCGGCGTCGACGTCGAGACACGGGATGACGCGCTTGAGGTGCACGCCCCTGTTCTAGCGCCCCTGCAGGGCCGCGTGGCCCTCGGCGACGGTGAAGCGGCCCTCGTACAGGGCCTTGCCGACGATCACGCCGCCGAGATTGACCTGTCGCAGCGCCGCCAGTGAGCGCAGGTCGTCGAGCGTCCCGATGCCGCCGGAGTAGATGAAGCGCCCCCGCACGACGTTCGCGATCCGGCGCACCTCGTCGAGGTCGACCCCGCCGAGCATCCCGTCGCGGTCGACGTTCGAGTAGACGAACGAGCGCACGCCGCGGTGCTGGAGGTTCTCGATGACGCCCTCGGCGGGCAGCGCCGTCGTCTCCCGCCACCCGGACACGGACACGTGGCCGCCGCGCGTGTCGATGCTGACGATGACGCGCTCGCGGTAGGCGCCGAGCACGTCGTCGAGGAAGTCCACGTCGCGGAGCGCCGCGGTGCCGAGGATCACGCGCTCGACGCCGACGTCCAGCGCGTCGCGCACGGAGGCCAGCGACCGCAGCCCGCCGCCGAGTTGGACCGGGACGCGCAGCGCGCTCGTGATCTCCTCGACGTGGTGCAGGTTCGCCGGCGCGCCGCTCTTGGCGCCGTCGAGGTCGACGATGTGCAGGAAGCGCGCGCCCGCATCGACCCAGGCCCGGGCCGCCTCCAGCGGCGAGTCGCGATAGACCGTCCGGTCCTCGAAGTCCCCCTGGACCAGGCGCACCGCCTGGCCGTCGAGGATGTCGATGGCCGGGTAGAGGATCACGCGGGCGTCCGCGCGCAGATCGCGGCGAAGTTGGCGAGCATCCGCAGCCCGTGGACGGAGGACTTCTCGGGGTGGAACTGGGCACCGAACACGTTGTCGCGCCCGACGACGCTCGCGAACGCCTCGCCGTACGTGCTGACGCCCAGCACGGTCGCGGGGTCCGACGGGTGCGGGACGTAGCCGTGCACGTGGTAGAAGACCGATGGGTCCGGCAGCCCGGCGAGCAGCGGCGAGGCGGCCCGCCAGGCGACCTCGCTCCAGCCGATGTGCGGGAGCTTCAGGCCCGGCGCCCGCAGCGCGCGGACATCGCCGGCGATCAGGCCCAGGCCGGCGGCGCCGTCGTGCTCGGTCGAGGACTCGAACAGCAGCTGCATCCCCAGGCAGCAGCCGAAGATCGGGACGCCGGCCTGCGCGCGCTCGTGCAACAGCTCGTCGAACCCCCCGGCGCGCAGCAGCCCCATCCCCGACGGGAACGCCCCCACGCCCGGGAGGATCAGACCGTCGGCCTCGCACAGCGCATCGTGATCGCCGGTCAGCAGCGCCCGCGCACCGACCCGCTCGACCGCCTTCTCCACGGAGCGGCGGTTGCCGACCCCGTAGTCGACGATGCCAACGACGACCGGCGGCATCACTCCGTCAGCGTCCCCTTGGTCGACGGCACGCCGGTCTCCTGCGGGTCGATCGACACGGCCTGGCGCAGCGCACGCGCGAAGGCCTTGAACATCGCCTCGATCACATGGTGGGCGTTCGACCCGCGTTGCACCTCGATGTGGAGCGTGAGCTTCGCCGCGCTGGAGACGGCGCGGAAGAACTCGTCGACAAGCTCGTGGTCGAACCCGCCGGTCCCGCCGGGCGGCAGCTCGGCGTCGAACACGAGCAGCGGGCGCCCCGAGATGTCGATCGCGGACATCGCGCGCGCCTCGTCCATCGGGACGACCGCGTGGCCGTAGCGCGTGATCCCCGCGCGATCGCCGAGCGCCTCGTCGAGCGCGCGGCCGATCGCCAGCCCGGTGTCCTCGATGGTGTGGTGCGCGCCGGTCTCCAGGTCCCCGGTGACCGCGACATCGAGGTCCAGGTGGCCGTGGCGGGCGACGAGGTCGAGCATGTGGTCCAGGAACCCGACACCCGTCGCGCGGGTGCCGGTGCCCCGGCCGTCGAGGTTCAGCGACAGCCGGATCTGGGTCTCGGCGGTGTCACGGGTGATGGTGGCGGCTCGCGTCATCCTCCCCATTGTCCCGTACCTCCATCGAAGCTGCGTGCAGGCCGAATCCCTCGGCTCTGGCGATCGGTGCGCCGGCGCGCGCGAGCGCGGCCGCCGCCGGCCCGATGTGCACCTCGCTCATGCGCCGGCGAAAGTGCCGCGCACCGAGGCCGGAGGCGAAGCGGGCCGCCCCGCCGGTCGGCAGCGTGTGGTTCGACCCGGCGACGTAGTCGCCGAACGCGGTGGCGCCGGCGGCGCCGACGAAGACGCAGCCCGCGCTGCGGACCTGCGGCGCGCACGCCTCGGCCGCGGCCCCCATCAGCTCGAGGTGCTCGGGCGCGAACGCCTCGCTCAGCGCGAGGCCCGTCGCGACGTCCGGGACGTCGACCAGCGCGATCGCGGCGCCGGTGGCGGCGGCGCCGGCCACCTGCTCGGCGACGTCGTCGAGCAGCGCCGCATCGCCGCTGACCGCGACCGCCAGCGTGCCCTCCCCGTGCTCGGCCTGGGCGAGCAGGTCGATCGCCACGAGCGCCGCGTCCGCGCCGGGCGCGGCGAGGACGAGCACGTCGCTGGGCCCGGCGAAGCCGTCGATGCCCACGTCTCCGGAGACCAGGCGCTTGGCCTCCTGGACCCACAGGTTCCCGGGGCCGGCGATCACGTCGACCCGCTCGATGCTCTCCGTCCCGTAGGCCAGCGCGGCCACGGCATGCGCGCCGCCCATGCGGTGCACCTCATCGACGCCGCACAGCGCGCACGCGGCGAGGATCACCGGATGCGCGCCCGGGGCGCAGGCGACGACCTCCTCGACGCCCGCGGCCCGCGCGGTGACGGCGCCCATCACGACGGTGCTGGGATAGGGCGCGCGCCCGCCGGGCACGTAGATCGCGGCGCGGCGCACCGGCACCTCGCGCAGCCGCACGCGCTGGCCCTGCGGGAGGTCGACGTCGACGTCGGCCCCCACGCCTGCGCGGGCCACGGCATCCACGTTCGCGATCGCGACCTGAAGGCCGGCGCGGACCTCGCCCTCCAGCGCGGCCAGCGCGCCCGCCAGCTCGTCCGCGGTCACGCGCAATGGCCCGGTCGAGCGGTCGAAGCGCTCGACGTACTCCGCGAGCGCCGCGTCGCCGCCGGCGCGCACGCCGGCGATGATCGCCGCGACGTCGGCCGAGACGTCGGCGCCGACGGGCTGCAGCGCGCGGATCTGCGCGGCGAGCGCCGGGGCCGCCGCAGGGTCGTCGAGGCGCAGCCGACTAGAAGTCGGCACGCAGCTGCTCCACGACCTCGTCGATGGCGTCGGCCTTCAGCCGGTGCGCGACGCGGTTGGCGACGACGCGCGCGGTCGCGACGGCGATCTCCTCGCGCACGACGAGGCCGTTCTCGCGCAGCGTCGTGCCGGTCGCGGTGAGGTCGACGATCGCCTCGGCGAGACCGGTGAGCGGCGCGAGCTCGACCGAGCCCTTGACCTCGACGATCTCCGCCTGGCGCCCGGTGCGCTCGAAGTAGGAGGCCGCGATCCTGGGGTACTTCGTCGCGATCCGCATGACGCCCAGCCGGCGCAGCGCCTCGGCGGCGCGGTCGGGGCCGGCGATCGAGGCCACGACCATGACGCAGCGCCCGAACCCCAGGTCGAGCAGCTCGAACACCTGGCGCTCGCTCTGCTCCATGATCACGTCCTTGCCGGTGATGCCGATGTCGGCGGCTCCGGCCTCGACGTACGTGACGACGTCCGAGGGGCGCATCGTGACGATGCCCACGTCCTCGAACAGCAGCTTGCGGTCGTTCTCGCGCACCTCGGCGGTGTCGATGCCGATGCGCTCGAGCGCATCGAGCGTCTCCCCGAACAGGGCGCCGCGCGGGACCGCGATGGTCAGGCCGAAGGGGTTCACCGGTCCGTCTCCCCGCGCTCCTCGCCCGCGAGCGCGAGGTGCAGGCGGTCGACGCCGAGCGCGAAGCCGACGGCCGGGAGCGCACGCCCGAAGCGCCCGAGCAGGTCGTCGTAGCGCCCGCCCCCGCCGAGCGGCTCGCCGAGCCCCGGGTCGTAGACCTCGAACATCGCGCCCGTGTAGTAGCCCAGGCGCGGGAAGCGGCCCAGGTCGACGATCACGCGCTCGGCGACGTCCGCGTCGAGCAGCTCCACGATGCCGCGCAGGCCCGCGAGGGCGTCGGCGAGCGGGCCGGAGTCGGCCTCGAGCACCGCGGCGTCGCCGCGCGTGCGCGGGATCCGCGAGAGGGTGGCCGTCGCGTCTCGTGCCAGGCCCAGCGCCTCGAGCTCGCGCTCGATGCCCACGAAGTCGCGCGTGCTCAGCTCATGCAGGATCCGCGCCCGCGCGTCCTCGGGCACGTCGTAGGCGTCCAGCAGCGCCGGGTAGAGCGTCGCGTCCCCGAGCCCGACGCGGAAGCCGCGCAGCCCCGTGCGTTCCAGCGCGCGGCACAGCACGGTCAGCGCCTCGGCGGTGCCGGCGTGCCCCGGCATGCCCACGAGCTCGGCCCCGGCCTGCAGGAACTCGCGCATCTGCCCGCGATGCGGGCGCACGGCGCGGTAGGCGTTCGCCGCGTAGCAGAAGCGCAGCGGCGGCTCGGCGGTCGCGTAGCGGGTGGCGACGACGCGCGCGATCGGGACCGTCATGTCGGCGCGCAGCGCCAGCAGCTCGCCGGCGTCGTCGACGACGCGGTAGGACGGCGAGAGCCCGAGATCCGCGAGGCGCAGCGTTTCCTCGAACTCGACGGCGGGCGTCGAGATCTCTCCGTAGTCGTACGCGGCGAAGGTGTCGAGGAGCGCACCCTGGATGCGGCGCAGCTCGCGCATCTCCTCGGGCAGGACGTCACGGGTGCCGCTGGGAATCCGGAGTGTCACGGGCTCGGAGGCTACGCGAGGCGCGGCGCGGGCCGCTATGCCGCGACGGGCTCAGGATCGGACGCGACGCGCTGGATCTGCGCGCCGAGGTCCCGCAGGCGCTCGTCGATCCGCTCGTAGCCGCGGTCGATCTGGCCGATGTTGCCGATCTCGCTGCGGCCCTGGGCGCAGAGCGCCGCGATCAGCATCGCCATGCCGGCGCGGATGTCCGGCGACTCGACGCGTTCGCCGCGCAGGCGGCTGGGGCCGCTGACGATCGCGCGGTGCGGGTCGCAGAGCGTGATGTCCGCGCCCATCAGCACGAGCTTGTCCGTGAAGACCAGACGGTTCTCGAACATCCACTCGTGGATCAGGACCGAGCCGTCGCACTGCGTCGCGAGCGCGACCGCGATCGAGGTGAGGTCCGCGGGGAACGCCGGCCACGGGCCGTCCTGGACCTTGGCCTTGTACTCCCCGACGTCGCGGGCGGCGACGAGCTTCTGGCCGCCCGGCACGAACACGTCCGCCCCGTCGAGCTCCGTGCGCAGGCCGAGCTTGCCGAACACCAGGCGGATCATCGCGAGGTCGTCGGGGTCGGTGTCGACGATGCGCATCTCGCCGCCGGTGACGCCGGCGAGCGCGATGAACGAGCCGATCTCGATGTGGTCGGGGCCGACGGCGTGCGTGCAGCCGCCGAGCTCGGGCTTGCCGGTGATCGTCAGGACGTTCGAGCCGATGCCGCGGATGTCGGCGCCCATCTTCGCGAGCATGCGCGCGAGGTCCTGGACGTGCGGCTCGCACGCGGCGTTGCCGATGACCGTCTCGCCCGGCGTCAGGGCGGCGGCCATCAGCGCGTTCTCGGTCGCCATCACCGACGGCTCGTCCATGAAGACCGTGCCCGCGCGCAGGCCTCCCGGCGGCGCGCTGACCACGATGTCGCGGTCCTGCTCGAAGGTCGCGCCGAGGGCGCGGAAGGCGTCGAGATGCGGATCCAGGCGCCGCCGGCCGATCACGTCGCCGCCGGGCGGAGGCATCTCCGCCCTGCCGAAGCGGGCGAGCAGCGGGCCGGCGAGCAGGAAGGACGCGCGGATGCGCTCGGCGTGCCGGCGGTCGATCACGGCGTCGGCGGTGACCCCGGCGGCGCAGAGGGCGACCTCGTGCTCACCGAGCCAGGCGACCCGCACCCCGATCCCGTCCAGGACCCGGAGCATCGCGTCGACGTCGCGGATCCGCGGGACGTTGCGCACGACGATCTCGTCGCTCGTAAGGACGCTTGCCGCGAGGATCGGCAGCGCACCGTTCTTGTTGCCCGCGGGCACGACGGTGCCGCACAGCGGGACGCCGCCATCGATGACGAACTTCTCCATAGAAAGGGGCGCCGCGGTTGGCCGTGGCGGGCGCTCGGCTAGGGTAACAGTCATGCCATCGGGGCTTTCGCGGGATGACGCCTGGTCCCTGCTCACGGAGTGGGTGGCGTCCGAATCCCTGCGCCGTCACTGCCTCGCCGTCGAGGCCTCGATGCGAGCGTACGCGCGCCGCAACGGGGCCGACGAGGAGCTCTGGGGCGTCGTCGGGCTGCTGCACGACATGGACTACGAGCGCCACCCGGATCTCGAGACCGGCCACCCGCGGATGGCGATCGCCGAGCTCGAGCGCCGCGACGTCGACCCCGTCATCGTGCGCGCGATCGCCTCGCACGCGGACTTCATGGAGGTCGCGCGCGAGTCGCCGCTCGAGCAGACGCTCTATGCCGTCGACGAGCTGTCCGGCTTCGTGGTCGCGTGCGCGTTCGTGCGCCCCCAGGGCATCCACGGGATGACGCCCAAGTCGGTCAGGAAGAAGCTGAAGACGCCGAGCTTCGCCGCCGCCGTGAACCGCGAGGAGGTCGCCCAGGGCGCGGAGCTCCTCGGCGTGGACTTCGACGAGCACATCGCGATCGTGATCGCCGCCCTCGAGGAGCGAGCCGGCGAGCTCGGTCTCGACGGCGCGCCCGCGTGAACGCCCGCCGGCGTTACGCGGCGATCATCCGCACGCCGCACGTCGCGCGGCTCATGGGGACCGCGCTGCTCGCGCGCGCCCCGCTGGGCATCGACGGGCTGGCGATCGTCCTCTTCGTCCGCGGCGAGTACGGCTCGTATGCCACTGCGGGCCTCGTCGCGGCGATGTTCGCGATCGGCGCGGCGCTCGTGGCCCCGATCATGGGGCGCCTCGTCGACCGGCTCGGGGCCCGCCGCATCCTCGTCCCGCTCGCGATCGTGCACGCGTGCGCGCTCGGGGCGGTCGTCGCCTTCGGCACGCACGGCGCCTCGGTCGTCGTGCTCTGCGCCGCCGGGCTGATCGCCGGCTGCGCGATCCCGCCGGTCGGCTCGGTGCTGCGGGCGCTCTGGCCCGAGCTCCTCGCCGGCCACCGGGAGGAGCTGCTGACGGCCGCCTACGCGCTCGACGCGGTGCTGCTCGAGATCGCCTTCATCGTCGGCCCGATCTTCGTCGCCGTCGTCGCGTCGCTCGCCTCGCCCCAGCTGGCGCTCGTCGCCTCGGTGGTCTTCGTGACGGCCGGGACGCTCCTCTTCACGGCGACGCCGATGGCGCGCGCGTTCTCCCCCGCCGACGACCACGCCCACGACACCGGCGGGCGGCTCGGCGCGCTGCGTTCCCCCGGCGTGCGGACGCTCGTGCTGAGCACGGTGCCGATCGGCTTCTGCCTCGGCGCGGCCGAGGTGTCCTTCCCGGCGTTCGGCGAATACGTCGGCAGCCGGGCGCTCGCCGGGCCGCTGCTCGCGCTGTGGTCGCTCGGCAGCGCGATCGGCGGGCTGATCTACGGCGCCTACGGGCACCGGATCCCGATCTCGAGCGCCTACCTGCGCACCGCCGCGCTGCTGCCGCTCGTGACGCTCCCGCTCGCGCTGCCCTCGACATTCGTCGCGATGGTGCCGCTGGCGATCCTCGCCGGGCTCGCCGTGGCCCCGCTGCTGAGCGCCGGCAACCAGCTGATCGGTGACGTCGCCCCGCGCGGAGCCGTGACCGAGGCGTTCACCTGGCCGCTGACCGCGCTCGTCGCGGGCGTCGCGGGCGGCAACGCCGTCGCCGGCGCGATCGTCCAGTCACATGACTGGCGCGTGGCCTTCGTGGCGGCGGCGGGGGTCGGTGCGCTCGGGGTCGTGGTGGCGACGCTGCGCCGGTCGACACTGCGGCCGGTGCCGGCGTAGGGCTCGGTGCCCTGCCGGGCTCGGAGCCCTGCCGGGGCCGGCGGAGGGCGCGGGCCCTGCCGGGCTCGCGGATGATGCTTTCGCAGCTCCCGTGCCGGCTGCGCCGTCACGTCCGCGCGACGTTACCGCCCGTGCGACCGGGGTATCGTGGCCGCCATGTCCGACCGCCTCACGATCGTCGTCCTCGAGGGCGACCAGACCGGCCAGGAACTGCTCGAGCAGGCGCTTCGCGTCCTTGCGCCCGACGTCGTGGGGCTGCCGCTGGACCTCCAGCGTTTCGATCTCTCCCTCGAGCGCCGCCGCGCGACGCGGAACGCCGTCGTCAAGGAGGCGGCCGCGGCGATGCGCACAGCCGGGTACGGGGTCAAGGCGGCGACGGTGACGCCCGAGGGCAGCGACGACGTGGGCTCCCCGAACCGGATCCTCCGTGAGGACGTCGGCGGGCGCGTCATCATCCGCACCGGGCGGCGCATCCCTGGGATCACCCCGGTCGCCGGCGTCCATCACCCGATCTCGGTGGTCCGCATGGCCGTCGAGGACGCCTATGGCGCCGAGCAGTGGCGCGAGGGCGAGCCCGGCGCGCCGGACGAGATCGCGCTGCGGACCGAGCGGATCACGCGCTCCACCTGCCAGGCCGTCGCCGAGTACGCCTTCCGCCAGGCGCGCAACATGGGCGGGCGCGTCTACGGCGGCCCGAAATGGACCGTCTCCCCCGTCTACGAGGGAATGCTGAAGGAGGAGATGGACGCCGCCGCCGCACGCCATCCCGAGGTCCCCTACCAGCCGGTGCTGATCGACGCGACCTACGCCGGCCTGATCACCGGTGCCGCCGACGTCCCCCTGGTGATCCCGGCCCTGAACCGCGACGGCGACTGCCTCAGCGACCTCGTGATGCCGATGTTCGGCTCGATCGCCGGCGCGGAGTCCGTCCTGCTCGCGTTCGACGAGCACCTGCGCACCCTGGTCGCGATGGCCGAGGCGCCGCACGGGACCGCTCCCGCCCTGGAGGGCAAGGACGTGGCGAACCCGATGGCGATGCTGCTGGCATGCGGCGCAGTGCTGCACTACGCCGGACTGGCAGGCCACCCGGGCGCCGATCGCGGCTCGCGCGCGATCTACGAGTCCGTCCTCGAGGCCACCGGCGCCGGGACGCGGACGCCCGATCTCGGCGGGCACGACGGCACGACGAGCTTCACGGACGCCGTGATCGAGCGTGTCCGGACGAAGATCGACGTCTGGTCCTCGCTCGGGAGCACCGTCTGACCGGACCCGGGGCGTGCGAGCCGCGCTGCAACTCGGCTTGCAGCACAAACGGCTCACCCACGGGCCTTTCGGCCCCTCCGCGCCGTGCTGGAGGCGGCTGCCGTCCGGCCCCGGACCTACAGTTGCGAACACATGTTCCCCCGCCTTGAGACCCGCGACGACCGCGCGCCCCGCAGCCGGCAGCCCAGCTCGACACGGAGCGCCGCGCCTGCGCAGGCCGCCGTCGCGGCGGCGCGCCCCGGCCTGCGACTGCGGCGTGCAGCCGACCTGTTGCTCGCGTTCGTGAGCCTCGATGCGCTGGGCCTGCCCAACGGCGCGCGCGACGACCTCCCGGTGCACCCGCACCGGCGCCCGGCGGGCGTGGACCTGCCGGCTCGGCGGGCGGGCATGCCGCCGCGGCCGGATCAGGTCTGCGTCACGCCGCAGCTCCGGGCCCGGCGCCTGCGCGACGGCACCGGCGCCCGCTAGTGCGCGCAGCAGACCGGCGGCACGGTCAAACCGGCCAGAGACCATCCTTGAAGCACGAAGGGCCGCCCCGAGGGGCGGCCCTTCCTGAAAGTAAACCGGCGGCGACCTACTCTCCCAGGCCCGGAAGGCCAAGTACCATCGGCGCTGTGGGGCTTAACTGCTCTGTTCGGAATGGGAAGAGGTGTTTCCCCCACGCCATAGCCACCGGAAATCTGCGAGACCGCCCCACGACGGGCCTTGAAAACCGCACAGATAGCCACACTACGGGTACCACTGGAATTCAAAAAGATCCGTCAAGCCCTCGGACCATTAGTACCGGTCTCCTTCACGCCTCACGGCGCTTCCAGATCCGGCCTATCAACCTGGTGGTCTACCAGGGTCCTTACTCCTTCTAGAGGATGGGAGAATTCATCTCGAGGCCGGCTTCCCGCTTAGATGCCTTCAGCGGTTATCCGATCCGTTCGTAGCTAAGCTGCGGTGCTCTTGGCAGAACAACAGCTACACCAGAGGAACGTTCACCCCGGTCCTCTCGTACTAGGGGCAAATCCTCTCAATTCTCCAGCGCCCACGGCAGATAGGGACCGAACTGTCTCACGACGTTCTGAACCCAGCTCGCGTGCCGCTTTAATGGGCGAACAGCCCAACCCTTGGGACCTACTTCAGCCCCAGGATGCGACGAGCCGACATCGAGGTGCCAAACCGGGCCGTCGATGTGGACTCTTGGGCCCGATAAGCCTGTTATCCCCGGAGTACCTTTTATCCGTTGAGCGACGGCGCTTCCACTTGCTACCGCCGGATCACTATGACCTGCTTTCGCACCTGCTCGACTTGTCAGTCTCGCAGTCAAGCTCCCTTATTGCCATTGCACTCTACGCACGATTTCCGACCGTGCTGAGGGAACCTTTGCACGCCTCCGTTACATTTTAGGAGGCGACCGCCCCAGTCAAACTACCCGCCTGGCACTGTTCACCGGCCGGATTCACGGACCGATGTTAGACGTCCAATACATCAAGGGTGGTATCTCAAAGTTGGCTCCACAGCGGCCGCAACCGCTGCTTCAAAGCCTCCCACCTATTCTGAGCGAAATGCACCGAACGCCAATACCAGGGTGTAGTAAAGGTTCACGGGGTCTTTCCGTCTAGCCGCGGGTACTCGGCATCTTCACCGAGACTGGAATTTCACCGAGCCCATCGTTGAGACAGCGCTGAAGTCGTTACGCCATTCGTGCAGGTCGGAACTTACCCGACAAGGAATTTCGCTACCTTAGGACCGTTATAGTTACGGCCGCCGTTTACCGGGGCTTAGCTTCGCTGCTTCGGGCGAACCCTAACAACTCCACGTAACCTTCCGGCACCGGGCAGGCGTCAGCCCCTATACGTCGTCTTACGACTTAGCAGAGACCTGTGTTTTTGGTAAACAGTCGCTTCAGCCTATTCACTGCGGCCCCCTCGGGCTCGGCCGGCAAGCGGCTCTACCCTACTGGGGCGCTCCTTATCCCGAAGTTACGGAGCAATTTTGCCGAGTTCCTTAACGATGGTTATCTCGATCACCTTAGTATTCTCTACTTGCCCACCTGTGTCGGTTTTGGTACGGGCACGCGTTTCCTCCCTAGAGGCTTTTCTCGGAGGTATGGCGTTGGGGACTCGCCGGCTCATGAGCCAGCTGGCGTCGCACCTCAGGTTATGCGGTCCCGCATTTAACTAGGACCACCCCTACATGCTTACCCCAGGACGACCATCGCCTGGGATCCCTTAGCCTTCCTCGTCCCCCCATCGGTCAAATGGAAACGACGTGGTACAGGAATATCAACCTGTTATCCATCGACTACGCCTTTCGGCCTCGCCTTAGGTCCCGACTAACCCTGAGCAGACGAACTTTACTCAGGAATCCTTGGGCAATCGGCGGAAGGGATTCTCACCCTTCTTTCGTTACTCATGCCAGCATTCTCACTTCCCATGCGTCCACGGCTGGGTTACCCCGCCGCTTCACGCGCATGGGAACGCTCTCCTACCGCGTGATCGGTCCGAAGACCTCACACACCCGCAGCTTCGGTGCTCTGCTTGAGCCCCGTTGAATTATCCGCGCCCGGACACTTGACCAGTGAGCTGTTACGCACTCTTTCAAGGATGGCTGCCTCTAAGCCAACCTCCTGGTTGTCTGTGCACCCGGACATCGTTTCCCACTTAGCAGAAACTTGGGGACCTTAGCTGGCGGTCTGGGCTGTTTCCCTTTTGACGCTGAAGTTTATCCCTCAGCAACTGACTCCCGGAGTACACGTCGGTGGTCTTCGGAGTTTGCCTGATGTCGGTAAGCTGGTAGGCCCCCTAAACCAAACAGTGCTCTACGGCCACGACGCACTTTATCCGAGGCTATACCTAAATATATTTCGGAGAGAACCAGATATCACTGAGCTTGATTAGCCTTTCACTCCGACCCACAGGTCATCCGCCCAGTTTTCAACCTAGGTCGGTTCGGCCCTCCACGAGGTCTTACCCCCGCTTCAGCCTGCCCATGGGTAGCTCGCTCAGTTTCGGGTCTGCCGCCTACGACTATGTTCGCCCTATTCGGACTCGCTTTCGCTTCGGCTCCGCTCATCGCTTAACCTTGCCGCAGACGAGCAACTCGCTGGCTCGTTATGCAAAAAGCACGCGGTCACGGAACAAGTCCGCTCCCACCCCTTGTAGGCACGTGGTTTCAGGTACTATTTCACTCCCCTTCCGGGGTACTTTTCACCTTTCCCTCACGGTACTAGTCCGCTATCGGTCACCTAGGAGTACTTAGCCTTGGAGGGTGGTCCCCCCAGATTCAGTCCGCGTTTCACGGGTGCGGACCTACTCAGGAACGCCTGACGGAAGGCCATGCAGTTTCGGCTACGGGACGATTGCCCTCTCTGGTGCGCGGTTCCACGCGCTTCGCCTACCACATGACTTTGTAACTTCCGCCGAGCCGGCCACGGCTCGGAACAGGCGCCCTACAACACCGAACACGCAACGTGTGGCCACTTACACGTGCTCGGTTTGGGCTGGTCCCTTTTCGCTCGCCACTACTCAGGGAGTCTCGGTTGATTTACTTTCCTCGGGGTACTGAGATGTTTCACTTCCCCCGCTTGTCTCCTCCCGGCCTATGTGTTCAGCCGGGGGTAACGCCGCATTACCGGCGCTGGGTTTCCCCATTCGGGAATCCACGGATCAAAGGCTATTCAACGCCTACCCGTGGCTTATCGCAGTCGTTCACGCCCTTCATCGACTCTAGGTGCCAAGGCATCCACCATGTGCCCTTACTATCTTGACGGTGATCACCGGATCTCGTCAGAGATCCGGCGGTGATACCCGTTTGACCCGACCGCTTATCGATGGTCGGGCCTGTGGCTACTGTGCAGTTTTCAAGGGCCGCCGAGAGGGCTGCGCGCCGGCAGGACGTCACGGTGGACGCACTGCGGGCGAGCCGGTCTCTCAAAACTCAACAGCATGCGCCCGCTAAAGCTCGACGGTATGTCGCGCTCGCAGGGCCAGGTTCGGTCGACATGCTAGGCAACAGGGTCGGTGGCCACTCCGCCGCCTCCGCGCCGGAGCGCAGAGCGGGACATGACGCCGTGTCCTGCCGGCCCCCGAAGGGGCTCCCTAGAAAGGAGGTGATCCAGCCGCACCTTCCGGTACGGCTACCTTGTTACGACTTCACCCCAGTCACGAGCCCCACCTTCGACGGCTCCCTCCCTTGCGGGTTAGGCCACCGGCTTCGGGTGTTGCTCACTCCCGTGGTGTGACGGGCGGTGTGTACAAGGCCCGGGAACGTATTCACCGTGGCGTGCTGATCCACGATTACTAGCAACTCCACCTTCATGTAGGCGAGTTTCAGCCTACAATCCGAACCGAGACGTACTTTGTGGGATTCGCTCCACCTCGCGGTATCGCTGCCCTCTGTATACGCCAATGTAGCACGTGTGTAGCCCTGGACATAAGGGGCATGATGACTTGACGTCGTCCCCGCCTTCCTCCGGTTTGTCACCGGCAGTCTCGTATGAGTCCCCAACTGAATGCTGGCAACATACGACGAGGGTTGCGCTCGTTGCGGGACTTAACCCAACATCTCACGACACGAGCTGACGACAGCCATGCACCACCTGTGAATCTGCTCCGAAGAGAAACCGTGTTTCCACGGCGGTCAGAAACATGTCAAGCCCAGGTAAGGTTCTTCGCGTTGCTTCGAATTAAACCACATGCTCCGCTGCTTGTGCGGGCCCCCGTCAATTCCTTTGAGTTTTAGCCTTGCGGCCGTACTCCCCAGGCGGGGCACTTAATGCGTTAGCTTCGGCACGGAGGGAGTCGACACCCCCCACACCTAGTGCCCATCGTTTACGGCGTGGACTACCAGGGTATCTAATCCTGTTTGCTCCCCACGCTTTCGCGTCTCAGCGTCAGTACCGTCCCAGCGAGCTGCCTTCGCCATTGGTGTTCCTCCTGATATCTGCGCATTTCACCGCTACACCAGGAATTCCACTCGCCTCTTCCGGACTCGAGCTTGACAGTATCCATCGGCATTCCAGGGTTGAGCCCTGGACTTTCACAACGGACTTATCAAGCCGCCTACACGCGCTTTACGCCCAATGATTCCGGACAACGCTTGCCCCCTACGTATTACCGCGGCTGCTGGCACGTAGTTAGCCGGGGCTTCTTCTGAAGGTACCGTCACTCCGTCCGGCTATTCACCGGAGAAGCTTCGTCCCAACTGAAAGGGGTTTACAACCCGAAAGCCTTCTTCCCCCACGCGGCGTTGCTGCGTCACGCTTTCGCGCATTGCGCAAGATTCCCCACTGCTGCCTCCCGTAGGAGTCTGGGCCGTGTCTCAGTCCCAGTGTGGCTGATCGTCCTCTCAGACCAGCTACCCATCGAAGCCTTGGTAAGCCGTTACCTCACCAACAAGCTAATGGGCCGCGGGCCGCTCCCAATGCGGAGGCCGAAGCTTCCTTTCGTCACATCCCTCACGAGATGTGACCACATTCGGTATTAGCCCGGGTTTCCCCGGGTTGTCCCGATCATTGGGGCACGTTACCCACGTGTTACTCACCCGTTCGCGGCTCTGCCCCAGGGCAAGCCCTGGTTCGTCGCTCCACTTGCATGTGTTAAGCACGCCGCCAGCGTTCGTCCTGAGCCAGGATCAAACTCTCCGTGAAGTGTCGCGGCTTCGGACCGAAGCCCTCGACCCGCGACGATCGAACCGCACGGCGATCCGAAGATCTCCGCCCGGCTTAGAGAGTTTGTCGTGACCTACTGCTTTGCGGCGCCACATACACGAGGCGCCGCGGTCATGACAGGTAATGCTCAGTCCGCCTCGAGCCGGCAAAGCCGGCATCAGGCGGATCGAACCTGGACGCACATCTCAAGGCTGAAGAGCCTCGAGGTGCGCATGCTGTTGAGTTTTCAAAGACCGCTGCGCCCAGTCGGGAAGGTGCTTCCTTCTCTCAGGACGCTCCCCTGCCGCAGGGGCGGGGGAACGGACCGGGCAGTATAGCGCCGAAGTTGGTGCCCCTCAACGGGACCGCTTGCGCGACGCGAGATGACCGGAAACCGAAGAGTAGCAGCAGGCGCGACCGAGGGTGCGGCGCGCATCAGGACAGGACGTGGACCGACACCACGCGCTCGCGCGGCCGGTCGTCGAAATCGAGCAGGACGACCTGCTGCCAGGTGCCCAGGCCGAGCTCCCCGTCGACGATCGGCAGCGACTCCGAGGGGCCGACGATCGCCGCGCGCAGGTGTGCGTGGGCGTTCGTGTCGCCGGCCAGCTCGTTGTGCCGGTACGCGCCGGAGGCCGGCGCAAGGCGCTCCAGGAGATCCTGCAGGTCGCTGACCCCGCCGGGCTCGTACTCCATCGTCGTGACCGCCACGGTCGAGCCGACCGCGAAGACGACCACGACGCCCGAGCGCACGCCCGAGCGCGCCACGATCGTCGCGACGCCCTCGGTGAGGTCGACGATCTCGCCGTTCCCGTCGGTCTTCAGGCGCAGCAGCCCCGCGTGGACGCCCATCAGCGCACCTGCAGCCGGCGGAACCGGCGGCGGCCGAGCTGGACGACGACGCCGTGCACCCGCGCGATCGGCAGGTCGAGGTCGCCGGCGCCCAGCGGCTCGCCGTCGAGCTTCACGCCGCCCTGCGCGAGCAGCCGGCGCACCTCGGAGCGCGAGACGCCGAAGGCACTGGCCAGCGCGGCCGGCAGGTGGACCAGCCCGTCCCGGGCGTCGATCGCGCTGTCGTCGATCTCGGCGGGGAGCTCGTGCTCGACGAAGACGCGATCGAAGTGCGCCTGCGCGCCCGCAGCGGCCGCGGCGTCGTGGAAGCGGGTGACGATCGCCCGCGCCAGCGCCCGCTTGGCATCGCGCGGAGCGGTCCCGGCGGGCGGGCGCCCGAGCGCCAGCAGGTCGAACCACGTGTCCATCGCGTCGTCCGGCAGGCGCATCGTCTTGCCGAACATCTCCTCCGGCGCCTCGGTGATGCCGATCTGGTTGCCCCTGGTCTTCGACATCTTGTCGACGCCGTCGGTCCCGGGCAGGATCGGCAGCGTGAGGACCGTCTGTTCGGGCAGCCCGTAGTGCCGCTGGATGTCGCGGGCGAGCAGCAGGTTGAACGTCTGGTCGGTGCCGCCGAGCTCGACGTCCGAGCGCACGGCGACCGAGTCGTAGCCCTGCATCAGCGGGTAGAGCAGCTCGAGGATCGAGATCGGCGCGCCGGCGGCGTAGCGGGTCGCGAAGTCCTCGCGGTCGAGCAGCTGGGCGACCGTCGTGGTGCGCGTGAGCCGGAAGAGCTCCTCCATGCGCATGTCGAGCCACTCGCCGTTGAAGCGCAGTTCGTAGCGCCCGGGGTCGGCATCGAGGACCTTGAACGCCTGCTGCTCGTAGGTGCGCGCGTTCGCCCCGATCTCCTCGCCGGTGAGCACCGGGCGCGTGTCCGAGCGCCCGCTGGGGTCGCCGACGCGGGCGGTGTAGTCACCGACGATCAGGACCACGCGATGCCCGAGGTCCTGGAACTCGCGCAGCTTCTGCAGGACGACCGTGTGCCCGAGGTGGATGTCCGGCGCCGTCGGGTCCAGGCCCAGCTTCACGCGCAGCGGGCGCCCGGCCTGCGCCGCCTGCTCGAGCTTGTGCGCGAGGCCTCCGGCGGGCAACGACTCGGCGGCGTTGCGGGCCAGGAAGGCGGCGTCGGAACCGGCGGAGGCCATCCGGCCCAATGCTAGAGTCTGGCGCCCCGGAGCGGGGGTGCCGTACGCCTTCCGCTCAGCAGCGCAGGTGCCCGGCATGCCGCCGCCGAGGGCCCCCGCCGCCGCCTTCACAGCGCGCTCGCGCGTGGACCATGAGCGACGACGACCACCCCCACATCCAGACCCTGCCGCCGGACGGACCGCTGCTCGCACCGGACGCGCTCCCGGCGCCGAAGCCGAAGGTGAAGAAGCGCCGGCTGCTCCTCCTGCTGATCCCGCTCGCCGCGCTCGCGGTGGTGTCGACGATCTTCGGGATGATGATGGCGGTCGCCAGCGATCTGCCGAACCTCGAGAGCGCGAAGGAGTTCCAGTCCGCGAGGAACTCGCTGCTGTTCGACATGAACGGCAAGCCGCTCGGGGTCCTGACGAGCGACCGCGACCGCGTGCTGGTCTCCTACGACCAGATCTCGCGGTTCATGCGCAACGCGATCATCGCGATCGAGGACAAGCGCTTCTTCGAGAACAACGGCGTCGACCTGCGCGGCATCGCGCGCGCCTTCTACCAGGACGTCGCCCAGGGCGGCACGGTGCAGGGCGGCTCCACGATCGCCCAGCAGTTCGTCAAGAACGCGCTCCAGGCGCAGAACAAGCGGACCGTCTTCGAGAAGCTCAAGGAGTCCGCGCTCGCCTACCACCTGACGCGCAAGTGGTCCAAGCAGAAGATCCTGACCGAGTACCTGAACTCGATCTACTTCGGGAACGGCGCCTACGGGGTCGAGTCGGCGGCGCGCGTGTACTTCGGGCACGACCCCAACCACCTGGGCTGCGGCACGCTGTCGCGGCCGTGCGCGAAGGAGCTGACCGCGCCGGAGGCAGCCCTGATCGCCGGTGTCGTCGCCAACCCGACGGCGTTCGATCCGCTGGCCCACCCGCTCGCCGCCAAGCGCCGGCGCGATCTGGTCCTCAAGCAGATGCTGCTGCAGGGCCGGATCAGCCAGGCGGACTACACCGACGGCGTCGAGCAGACGCTGCCGACGAACATCGTGCCGCCGTCGGTCGACACCAAGGCGCCGTACTTCACGACCTGGGTCAGCCAGCAGCTCGTCGAGCACTTCGGCGCGCGCAGGGCCTTCGAGGGCGGGCTCAGCGTCAAGACCTCCCTCGACATCCAGCTCCAGGCCGCCGCGCAGAAGGCGATCGCGAACAACCTCGGGTCGCTGGGGCCGAACGGGCCGACCGCCGCGCTCGTGGCGATCGACAACAAGACCGGCGAGGTCCGCGCGCTCGTCGGCGGCAACGACTACCGCACGCACCCGTTCAACCTCGCCACTCAGGGCCAGCGCCAGCCGGGCTCGACGGTCAAGCCGTTCATCCTCGCCCAGGCGCTGAAGAAGGGCTACGGCCTGGGGTCGATCTGGGAGTCGCGCAAGCGCGTGTTCGACGTCCCGAACACCGGCGGCAAGGAGAAGTTCGTCGTCAACAACTTCGACAACGCCTATGCCGGCGCGCGCGACCTGGGCTCGGCGCTGACGTTCTCCGACAACTCCGTCTTCGCCGCCGTCGGCATCGCCACCGGCACCAAGCGGATCGCGAACTTCATCGAGCGCATGGGCGTGCGCACGCCCGTCTCGGACAACCCCGCCATGACCCTCGGCGCCTTCAAGCAGGGCGTCTCGGCGCTCGACTGGGCGCACGCCTACGAGTCGTTCGCCAGCGGCGGCAGCCGCGTCTGGGGCTCGCTCGGGGCACCCGACAAGGGCCCGGTCGGCATCGAGGAGGTGCGCCCGATCGGCTCCGACCAGGTCCTGGCGCGCAACCACGTCCACCGCACCAGGGTGCTGTCGCCGTACCTGGCCCAGCTGACCACCCAGCAGATGGAGACCGTGATCGCCCACGGCACCGGGACGCGCGCGGCGTACGGCGGCTTCGCGGCGGGCAAGACCGGCACGACGGAGAACTTCGGCGACGCCTGGTTCGCCGGCTTCACCGACCGCTGGACGATCGCCGTGTGGGTCGGCTACCCGGACTCCAACAAGCCCATGAAGACCGAGTTCGGTGGCCAGCCGGTGGCCGGCGGCACCTTCCCCGCGCTGATCTGGCACGACTTCGTCGTGCAGGCGAACGCGATCTACAAGGGGCGCGCCGACGCCGCGCTGGCCAAGAAGAACGGCACGGCGGCGCCGACGACCACCGACTCCTCGGCACTCCTGGGCAACGGCGGCTCCTCGGGCGGCTCGAGCACCGTCCCGTCCGGCACGGGCACCGGCAACGGCGGCGGGACCGGCGGCACGAACGGCAACGGCAAGACCGGCAACGGCAAGACCGGCAACGGGAAGACCGGCAACGGGAAGACCGGCGGCGGGACCGGGGGGACGGGGAACGGCAACGCCACGCCGACCCCGACGCCGACACCCGCCCCCACGCCCGCCCCGGCGCCCAGCACGCCGCCGGCCGGCGGCGGCGGTGGCGGGGACTCCGGTGGCGCCGCGGCGCCGAGCGGCTAGTGGACCTGTCCGGAAGTCCCGTGGGTTATCCGGCGGATGCATCGTCGTTCGTGGCAAGGACGCAGGGAGGGGGCAATGCCGGCGGCATTGCCCCGACCGAGGACGACGCCACGGGCGGCGATGCGCCGCCGGGAACCCGCCGGACTTGCGGATGGGTCCGCTGGCACACGCAGAACGTACGGCCGGGTGTACTGGCGGCCGGCGACGGCTCAGGCGCCGCGCCCGCCTGCGGGCCACGGCTTGGAGACGTACCGGCTGCCGGCCTGTGAGAAGCGCCACGGCAGATCCGTCGCCTTCGTGATGCCGATGCGCGGGCCGGCGACGAGCCGGGGAGCCGCGAGGGCCGCCGGCGGCGGCTCGATGCGGACCGGCCCGCGGAGCAGGCTCGTGCCGTTGTGCTCGAGCACGACGCCGAGCGCCTGCGTGAGCTTGCCCGGGCCCGAACAGAGCGCCGCACCGTCCTGCAGGCCGCGCCGCGCGCGCATCGACTCCAGGCCCTCGAGCGGCTCGAGCGCGCGGATGAGGACGGCGGCCCCGGCCGCCTCGTCCTCGCAGACGGCGTTCAGCAGCGCGTGGATGCCGTACGAGCGGTAGACGTAGGCGATCCCCGGCGGGCCGAACAGGATCGCGGTGCGCGCGGTGCGCCCCGCGTAGGAATGGGAGGCCGGCTCGTCACTGTGGTAGGCCTCGGTCTCGACGATCCGGCCAGCCACGCCGCCGTGGCGCACGACGCACCCGACCAGGTCCCGCGCCACCTGCACCACCCCGCGTGCGAAGAACGCCTCGTCGATGACGACGGCGCCGGCCATCAGCCGCCTGGCAGCAGCCCCCGCGCCAGGGCGAGCTGCTCGCGCACGCGCGGCAGCGCGGTGCCGCCCTCGCTGACCTTCGACTCCAGCCAGGAGCGCTGCGCGAGGACGTCGTAGGTCTCGGCGTCGAGCTGCTCGGAGTGCGCGCGCAGCTCCTCCGGCGTGAAGTCCGACAGGTTGCGCCCCGTCTCGACGGCGTCGCGGACGAGCCCGGCGACGATGCCGTGGCACTCGCGGAACGGCACGCCGCGCTTGACGAGCAGGTCGGCGAGGTCGGTCGCCGCGATCAGCTCGTCGGAGGCCGCGGCGGCCATGCGCTCGCGCTGGAAGCGGGCGCCCCGGACCATCCCGGCGGCCGCGGCGAGGCTGAGGCGCAGCGTGTCGACCGCGTCGAACAGGTGCTCCTTGTCCTCCTGCATGTCCTTGTTGTAGGTCAGCGGCAGGGCGTGCATGACGCCGTGGAGGGCGCTCAGGTGGCCGACGACGCGCGGCGCCTTGGCACGCAGCAGCTCCGCGGCGTCGGGGTTCTTCTTCTGCGGCATGATCGACGAGCCGCTCGTCCACGCGTCGGCGAGGACGACGAAGCCGAACTCCTCGCTCGACCACAGCACGAGTTCGGCGCCCAGGCGCGAGAGGTGCGTCGAGCAGGTCGCCGCCGCGCTGAGGAAGTCCAGGACGAAGTCGCGGTTGCTGACGGCGTCCAGCGAGTTGGGAGCGACGCCCGCGAAGCCGAGCTCGCGCGCGACCATGGCGCGGTCGGTGTCGAAGTTGACGCCCGCCAGCGCGCCGGCACCGAGCGGCAGGTTCGCGACCTGTGCCTCGACGAACCGCAGGCGGTCGCGGTCGCGGGCGAGCATCCAGACGTAGGCCAGCAGGTGGTGGCCCAGGTACACGGGCTGGGCTCGTTGCAGATGCGTGTAGCCGGGCAGCGGCCAGTCCAGGTGCGCCTCGGCGGCGTCGATCAGCGCCGCCATCAGGTCCTCGACGCGCCCGACCGCCTCCTGCGCGGCCTCGCGCGTGAAGAGCGCGATGTCGGTCGCGACCTGGTCGTTGCGCGAGCGCGCGGTGTGGAGCTTGCCGCCGACCGGCCCCGCGAGCTCGGTCAGGCGCCGCTCGACCGCCATGTGGATGTCCTCGTCGTCCGCGCGGAACGGGAACGTCCCCGCGCGCAACTCCTCCTCGACGGCGTCGAGGCCGGCGAGCAGCGCGTCGCGGTCGTCCTCGCCGATGATGCCGCGGGCCGCGAGCATGCGCGCGTGGGCGCGCGACTGGGCGACGTCGTAGGGCCACAGGCGCCGATCGACGTCCAGCGACCGGTTGATCGCGGCGAAGTCGGGGTCCTGCGGCTCGGCGAAGCGCGACATCGGCGGCGGAGTCTACGGCCGATCAGGTCCGCGCCGGCTCGAGCACCGCGCGCAGCGCGCCGGCGACGCGCTCGACCTGCCCGTCGGTCATCTCCGGGAAGAACGGCAGCGCGACCGAGCGCGCGGCGACGTCCTCGCAGACCGGGAACTCGCCCTCGCGATGGCCGAAGCGCTCGCGGTAGAAGCTCATCAGGTGGATCGCGGGGAGGTAGGGCTTGCTCTGGACGCCGTGCGCGCGCAGTCCGCGGATCACGTCGTCGCGCTCCAGGCCGCGCGGCACCTGGACGACGAAGACGAACCAGCCGCGGCGGTCGCCACCGTGGTCCTCGCACGGCAGCCCAAGGCCCTCGATGCCGGCCAGCGCCTCGCGGTAGCGGGCCGCGACGCGCTCGCGGCCGGCGAGCATGCCGTCGAGCCGGTCGAGCTGGGCGAGGCCGATCGCCGAGGCGATGTCGCTGAGGCGGTAGTTGAACCCCAGGCGGTCGTGGTCGAGCCAGCCCATGTCGCGCGCGCGGCCCTGGTTGCGCTCGGAGTCGATGCGCTCCTTCAGCGCGCCGCCCGAGAGCGTGATCATCCCGCCCTCGCCCGTCGTGAGCTGCTTGTTGGCGTAGAAGCCGAACACGGCCGGGTTGCCGCGGCCCCCGACCGCCGTGCCGCCGGCGTGCACGGCGCCGAGCGCCTCGCAGGCGTCCTCGACGATCGGCAGGCCCATGCGCTCGAACGCCGGGAGGTCGGCGGGGAAGCCGAAGATGTGGACCGGCAGCAGCGCCGTGGTGCGGTCGGTGACGGCGGCCGCGGCGGCCGCCGGGTCGAGGTTCAGCGTCAGCGGGTCGATGTCGGCGAAGACGGGCCGCGCGCGCTCGTAGAGGCAGACGTTCGCGCTGGCGACGAACGAGAACGGGCTCGTGATCACCTCGTCGCCGTCGCTGACGCCGACGGCGCGCAGGCACAGGTGCAGGCCGGTCGTGCCGCTGGAGACCGCGCTCGCATGCGGGACGCCGATGCGCGCCGCGAACGCCTCCTCGAACGCCGGGACGCGCGGGCCCAGCGAGAGCTGGCCCGAGCGCAGCACCGCGATGACGGCGGCCTCCTCGGCCTCGCCCAGGACCGGCCGGGCGAGCGGGATCTCCTCAGCGCCCGTCACGGGGCGCCGGCGGCCTGGCTGCGCGCCGCCGCCGCGCGCTCGCGGCGCAGGCCCTGCTCGGGGTACTCGAGCGAGTCGACGAGCGCCTGCCACGAGGCCGCGATGACGTTCTCGCCGACGCCGATCGTCCCCCACACGTCGGCGCCGTCGGAGGCGTCGATCAGCACGCGCGTGATCGCGCCGGTGCCGTGGCTCTCGTCGAGGATGCGCACCTTGTAGTTCACGAGCTCGATCTCGGTCAGGTGCGGGTGGATCTCGCAGATCGCGCTGCGCAGCGCGCTGTCGAGCGCGTTGACGGGGCCGTTGCCCTCCGCCGTGCGCACGTAGCGCTCGCCGTCGATCCAGATGCGGATCGTCGCCTCGGTCTCGACCTTGCCCTCCGCCCGCTGCTCGACGATCACGCGCCAGCTCTCGAGCTGGAAGAGCGGCTCGTACTCCCCCGTCTCCTTCCGCATCAGCAGCTCGAACGAGCCGTCCGCAGCCTCGAACTGGTACCCGAGGTGCTCGAGCTGCTTGACGCGCTCGACGATCCGCGCGCCCGTCTGCTCGTCGACGTCGATGCCGGCGGCCCGGGCCTTCTCGACGACCGTGCCGCGGCCGGACAGCTCGGAGACCAGGACGTCGCGCCGGTTGCCGACGCGCGCCGGGTCGATGTGCTCGAACGTCGCGGCATCGGCGCGGATGCCGGCCGCGTGGAGCCCCGCCTTGTGGGCGAACGCGTGCTTGCCGACGTACGGCTGAGCCGGGTCGGGGCTGCGGTTGAGCAGCTCGTCGACGAAGTGCGCCGTCGGCGTCAGCAGCGCGAGCTGCTCGGCGCTCAGGACGTCGATCCCCATCTTCAGCTGCAGGTCGGCGATGATCGTCACGAGGTTCGCGTTGCCGGTGCGCTCGCCGATCCCGTTGATCGTCCCCTGCACCTGGGTCGCCCCGGCCTCGACGGCGACGAGCGTGTTCGCCACGGCACAACCGCCGTCGTCGTGGGTGTGGATGCCGAGCTCGACACCGGGCAGGGCCGCGGCGACGGCGCTCACGGCGCTCGTCACCTGTGAGGGCAGCGATCCGCCGTTCGTGTCGCACAGGACGACGCGCTCTGCCCCCGCTTCAGCCGCGGCGCGCACGCACGCCAGCGCGTACCGCGGGTCGTCGCGCCAGCCGTCGAAGAAGTGCTCGGCGTCCAGCAGCGCGCGCTTGCCCCGCGCGACGAGGAAGGCGATCGACTCGGCGATCATCGCGAGGTTCTCCTCGCGCGAGACGCGCACGACCTTCTCGACGTGCAGCACCGAGCTCTTGCCGACGAGCGTCACGACCGGCGCGAAGCTGTCGGCAAGGATCCGCAGGCCCTCGTCGGCCTCCGCGGCGACGCCGCGCCTGCGCGTCATGCCGAAGCCGACGACCTCCGCGTGCTCGAAGCGCTCGCCGGCGAGCAGCTCGAAGAGCTCCTGCTCCTTGGGATTCGAGGACGGGAAGCCCGCCTCGATGAGGTCGATGCCGAGCTCGTCCAGGCGGTGGACGACCCGGACCTTCTCCTGCGCGGTGAGGCTCATGCCGCCGCCGCCCATCCCGTCGCGGAGGGTGGCGTCGTAGAGCTGGACCCGGCGGCTCATGCGCTGCTCATGCGACGCCGGTCCGGTCCGCGGGCGTGGCCGGAGCCGCGACGGGGACGGGATCCAGCCAGTCGCGGTAGCGCTCGGCGCGCCCGTGGAGGGCGTCCTCGAACGTCGCCTGCACGGCACGCGTGATCTCGCCCGGGCGCCCGTCGCCGATGCGGTGGTCGTCGATCTCGCGCACCGGCACGAGCTCGGCGGCCGTCCCGGACAGGAAGACCTCGTCGGCCAGGTAGAGCTCGGCGCGCGCGACGTCGCGCTCGACGACCGTGAACCCGAGATCCGCGGCGATCTGGATGATCGAGCGGCGGTTGATGCCGTCGAGGATCGAGGCGGTCTGCGGCGGCGTGTGGATCACGCCGTCCTGCACGACGTAGATGTTCTCGCCCGAGCCCTCGCACACGTGGCCGTGGTCGTCGAGCAGGATCGCCTCGTCGTAGCCGGCCTTGTGGGTCTCGATCTTCGCGAGCACGCTGTTGAGGTACTGCCCGCCGGCCTTGGCGTGCGGGATCAGCGACTCGGGGCTGATGCGCCGCCACGAGCTGACCTTCGCGCGGATGCCCTCGCGCTTGCCCTGCTCGCCGAGGTAGGCCCCCCACTCCCAGACGGCGACCGCGACATCGACCCGCGCGTCGAGCGGGAACAGCCCCATGGTGCCGTAGCCGCGGTAGACGAGCGGGCGGATGTAGCACGAGCGCAGGCCGTTGCGGGCGACCGTCTCGAGCGTCGCCTGGCGAATCTGCTCGCGCTCGAAGGGGATGTCCATGTAGTAGAGCGCGGCCGACTTGTAGAGGCGGTCGACGTGATCGGTGTGGCGAAAGATCGCCGGCCCGATCTCCGTGTCGTAGCAGCGCACGCCCTCGAACACCGAGGTCCCGTAGTGCAGCGCGTGGGTCAGGACGTGCACCTGCGCGTCCTCCCAGGCGACGAACTCGCCGTTCATCCAGATGAGATCGCTCGGCTCCACGTCAGCACTCGCTTTTCGGTCTACGACAGGTGGGACAGGACCGCCGCGGTGGCCGCGGCCGTCGTGGCCGTGCCTCCGAGGTCGCGGGTGCGAAGGCCGTCCTCCAGCGCCCGGTCCACCGCCGATTCTACGGAGGTCGCCTCTGTTTCCCAATTGAACGCGTGGCGCAGCATCAGCGCCGCCGAGAGGAACATCGCCAGCGGGTTCGCGATCCCCTGCCCTGCGATGTCGGGCGCGGAGCCATGGACGGGCTCGAACAGGCCGGGCCCGTCGGGGTTCCCGAGGCTCGCGCTCGGCAGCATCCCGATCGAGCCGGTGATCATCGCGGCCTCGTCGCTGAGGATGTCCCCGAACAGGTTCTCGGTGACGATCACGTCGAACTCTGAGGGGTTGGAGACGAGCTGCATCGCGGCGTTGTCGACGAGCAGGTGCTCGAGCGTCACGTCCGCGAACTCCTCGGCGTGGACGCGCATGACGACCTCGCGCCACAGCCGGCTCGTCTCCAGGACGTTCGCTTTGTCGACGCTCGTGACCTTGCGCCGCGCCGCGCGGAAGGCGACGCGCGCGATGCGCTCGACCTCGGCGACCGAGTACTCGCACAGGTCGCTGGCGAGCTCGGCGGTGCGGCGCTTCTCGCCGAAGTAGATGCCGCCGGTCAGCTCGCGCACGACGAGCAGGTCGGTGCCCGTGATGCGCTCCTCGCGCAGCGGGCTGGCGTCGATCAGGGCGTCGATCGCGCGGACCGGCCGCAGGTTGGCGAACAGTCCCAGGCCCTTGCGCAGGCCCAGCAGACCCTGCTCGGGGCGCGGCCTGTCGGGGTCGGTCGTGTCCCACTTCGGTCCGCCGACGGCGGCGAGCAGGACGGCGTCGGCCGCGCGGCAGGCTGCGAGCGTCGCGTCGGTCATCGCGACGCCGTGCTCGTCGATCGAGATGCCGCCGAAGAGGTGCTCGGTGCAGGCCAGGCGGCCCGGGACGACGGCGTCCAGGACGCGGACGGCGGCGGCCGCGACCTCGGGGCCGATCCCGTCGCCGGGCAGGAGGGCGATCTGCTTGATCTCGGACATCGGCGTCAGAGGCCCGTCGTATTCGGTCCCGCCCACCCCTGCCGCTCGCGCTCGTGCTCGTAGAAGTCGATCGCCTCGCTCATGTTCAGCGTCATGGCGACGTCGTCCAGACCGTGCAGCAGGCGGTGCTTGATCTGCGGGTCGATCTCGAACCGCGCGACCTGCCCGTCGCCGTAGCGGACCTCCTGGGCCTCGAGGTCGACGCTCGCGCTGCCGGCCTGCGCGATCGCGCGGCACTCGTCCTCGCTGACGGCGACCGGCAGCAGGCCGATCTTCGTCGAGTTGGACTTGAAGATGTCCGCGAACGACGGCGCGATCACCGAGCGGAACCCGTAGTCCTCCAGCGCCCACGGCGCGTGCTCGCGTGAGGAACCGCAGCCGAAGTTGCGCCCGGCGACGAGGATCGGGTTCTTCGGCAGGTCCCAGCCGGGCTCCTTGGCCCAGTCGTAGAAGAGGAACTCGCCGAAGCCGGTGCGCTCGACGCGCTTGAGGAACTGCTTGGGGATGATCTGATCGGTGTCGACGTCGTCCCTGGCCAGGACGGACACGTCGCCCTCGATGGTGCTGATCGGCTCCATGCTCAGGCCTCCTTGTGGTTCTGCTCGGAATGTCGGATCTCGAAGGCCGCGGTGGCGGCGCCGCCAGGCCAGGACGCAGGATCGGTGCACTGCCGATGGCATTGCCCGATCCGAGGACGCCGCATGGCGGTGATCGCCATCCGGTATTCGAGGTCGGGCGTTTCGGGGAGGGCCACTAGTTCCACTCGCGGATGTCGACGAAGCGGCCCTCGATGGCCGCGGCTGCGGCCATCTGCGGGCTGACCAGATGTGTCCGGCCTCCGCGCCCCTGGCGCCCCTCGAAGTTGCGGTTCGACGTCGATGCGCAGCGCTCGCCGGGCTTCAGCGTGTCGGGGTTCATCCCCAGGCACATCGAGCAGCCCGCGCCGCGCCAGTCGAAGCCGGCGGCGCGGAAGACCTCGTCGAGGCCCTCCTGCTCGGCCTGGCGCTTGACCTGCACCGAGCCCGGCACGACCATCGCGTAGACGTCGCCGGAGACCCTGCGGCCCTTGACGACCTCGGCGGCGGCGCGCAGGTCGCCGATCCGCGAGTTCGTGCACGAGCCGATGAAGACGCGGTCCAGGCGGATCTCCTCGATCGGCGTCCCGGCCTGAAGGCCCATGTACTCCAGCGCGCGCTCGTCGCCGTCGCTGCGCGGCTGCGGGACGGCCTCACCGACGCCGACGACCATCTCGGGGTTCGTGCCCCAGGTCACCTGCGGGCTGACGGCGCTCGCGTCGACGACGATCTCCTTGTCGAACGTCGCGTCCTCGTCGGTGCGCAGCGCGCGCCAGCGCGCGACGCGCGCGTCCCAGCCGGTGCCGGCCGGCGCCCCCGGGCGGGGTGGGTGGGAGTCGGTGAACCAGGCGATCGTCGTCTCGTCCGGGGCGATCATCCCGGCGCGGCCGCCGCCCTCGATCGTCATGTTGCAGATCGTCATGCGGCCCTCCATCGAGAGCGCCTCGATCGCCGGGCCCGAGAACTCGACGACGTGGCCGGTCGCGCCCTCGACGCCCATCTGGCCGATCGTCGCGAGGATCAGGTCCTTGGCGGTGACGCCGAAGCCGGGGGTGCCCTCGTAGCGGATGCGCATCGACCTGGGCTTGCGCTGCACGAGCGTCTGTGTGGCGAGCACGTGCTCGACCTCGCTCGTGCCGATGCCGAAGGCGAGCGCGCCGAACGCGCCGTGCGTGGCCGTGTGGCTGTCGCCGCAGACGATCGTCGTCCCGGGCTGGGTGATGCCGAGCTCCGGCCCGATCACATGGACGATCCCCTGGCGGTCGGACCCCAGCGAGTACACGGGGATGCCGAACTCCGCGCAGTTGCGCTCGAGCGTCTCGACCTGCACGCGGCTGAGCTCGTCCTTGATCCGCGCGGCGACCGGCGTGCCGTCGGTCGGGACGTTGTGGTCGGCGGTCGCGATCGTGCGGTCCGGGCGCCGGACCGGGCGACCGGCGAGCCGCAGCCCGTCGAACGCCTGCGGGCTGGTCACCTCGTGCACGAGGTGCAGATCGATGTACAGGAGGCCGTCCGCGACCTCGTGATCGGCCCAGATCTTGTCGAACAGCGTTGTCGGCTGGCTCATGTGGTGCTCTACCTAGCTCCGTCGGAGGCCCGCGCTGAGGACGGCGAGGATCGCCACCTCCCCCGGGCCCGGGTTCTCGAAGTGGTGCGACAGGTCGGCGTCGAAGGTCACGGTGTCGCCTGTGTCCAGCGCGTGACGCTGGCCGTCGATCAGCAGGACGACCGGCCCCTGCTCGACGAGCGCGATCTCGCGCGCGCCCGGCTCGTGCATCGGCGGGTCACCGGGGCCGCCGGTCTGCGCACCGGCGCTCAGGACGTGGCGCGAGAGCTCGACGCGCTGGCCGGGAAGCGGCGGCGTCAGGACCTCGAAGCGGTGCCCGCGGCGTGCGGACCCGCCGCCGCGCCGTTCGGCGGCGCGCACGACGGTCACGCTCCCCGACTCGTCCAGGCGCAGCAGCTGCGAGAGGCGCAGGTCCAGGCCGGAGGCGATGCGGCTGGCGACCGCCAGCGTCGGGCTCGTCTCACCGCGCTCGACCTGGCTGAGCATCGGCGCGCTGACGCCCGAACGCTCGGCGAGGTCGCGCAGCGAGAGGCCGCCGGCCTCGCGCAGCGCCCTGACGCGCGGGCCGATCGAGAGGACCTCTGGGCTGTCGTGGATCGCGGTCGTCATCGAAGACAGGCGTACGTTATCACGTACGCCTGTCTGTCACTCGGGCCGGCTACGGCGCCGGCGTGGACACCGGCTCGGGCATCTCGGGCTTGGGCTTCTCGAGCCCGGCGGCGACCTTCGCCTCGACGAGTCCGAGCGCCCGCAGGTAGGCGCGTGCGGAGGCGTCGATGATGTCCGTCGAGACGCCCTGGCCGGAGGCCGTCCTGCCGTCGAGCTCGAGCACGACGCTGACGTCGCCGAGCGCATCCTGGCCCTCGGAGACCGCATCGACGCGGTACTCGCGCAGCCGCGCGTCGACGCCGGTGGCGGCGTTGATCGCGTGGAAGACGGCGTCGACGGGGCCGTCGCCGGTGAACGAGCCCTCCGCCAGCCGGCCGTCCGGCAGGCGCACGGCGACGGTCGCATGCGGCGGGCGCTTGGAGGAGGCCTCCACGTCGAAGCCCTCCATCGCGTAGCCGCGCTCCTCGCGCAGCTCGTCGGTCACGAGCGCCTCGAGGTCCATCGCGCTGACCTGCTTCTTCTTGTCCGCGATCTCCTTGAAGCGCCTGAACGCCGCGTTCAGCGCCTGCCCCTCGACGCGGTAGCCGAGCTCCTCGAGCGCCTGGCGCAGCGCGTGGCGCCCGGAGTGCTTGCCGAGCACGAGCTGGTTGGTCTCCAGCCCGACGCTCGTCGCGTCCATGATCTCGAACGTCGTGCGCTCCTTCAACACGCCGTCCTGGTGGATGCCGGACTCGTGCGCGAAGGCGTTGCGCCCGACGACCGCCTTGTTGGGCTGCACGAGGTAGCCGGTCAGTCGTGAGACGAGCCGGCTCGTGCGGGCGAGCTCGGTCGTGACGATGCCGGTGTGCAGCCCGCCGAGGTCGGCGCTGCGCGTCCCGATCAGCATCACGATCTCCTCCAGCGCCGCGTTCCCGGCGCGCTCGCCGATGCCGTTGATCGCGCACTCGACCTGTCGCGCCCCGGCCTGGACGCCCGCGAACGAGTTCGCGACGGCGAGCCCCAGGTCGTCGTGGCAGTGCGTGGAGAGGACGACGTCGTGCAGCCCCGGGAGGAGCTCGTAGAGCCGCGTCAGGAACCGGGCGTACTCGTCGGGCATCGCATAGCCGACGGTGTCCGGGATGTTGATCGTCGTCGCGCCCTCGTCGAGGGCGATCTGCAGCACCTCGGCGGTGAACTCGGGGTCCGAGCGCGTGGCGTCCATCGGCGAGAACTCGACGTCGTCGCAGTAGGACTTCGCCTGGGCGACCGCCGCGCGCGCCAGCCCGAGCACGTCGGCGCGCGTGTTCTGCATCTGGAACTCGATGTGGATGTCCGAGGTCGAGACGAACGTGTGGATGCGCGGGCGCTCGGAGTCGCGCACGGCGTTCCACGCCGCGTCGATGTCGGAGCTGTTGGCGCGCGCGAGGCCTGCGATGACCGGTCCCTGGACCTGGCGGGCGATGGCCTCGACGGCCTCGAAGTCGCCGGGCGAGGCGATCGGGAAGCCCGCCTCGATGATGTCCACGCCCAGGCGCGAGAGCTGCTGGGCGATCTCGAGCTTCTCGCCCGTGTTCAGCGAGATGCCGGGCGACTGCTCACCGTCGCGCAGCGTGGTGTCGAAGATCAGTACTCGGTTGGGATCCATGTCGCTGACGTCCTTCTCTCTCGGCTCGTTCCTGCGGGCTTCTTCACGGTGTGTTCGCGGCTACGCGGCCGCCAGCGCGCTATTCCCCCCGAGGGGGGAGGAGAAGAAGTCGGAGATCGAGCACGAACGACATGCCGGCCCAGCGTACCAACCGCTCCCGGCGCCGTGCAACGGGACGGCGTCTAATGCAGCGTGAGGCTCGTGCGCGTCGCGATGCCGAGGCGATCGCGCGAGATGACCGTCACGGCGGGCAGCGTCCCGCCGGCGACCAGCGCGGCGGCGCGCGGGCCGAAGCGCAGGCGCACGTTGACGGTCCGGCCGCCGTCGGCGTCGAAGGACGCGGAGGCCAGGCGCACGCCGACGGTGGTGCGGGCGCGCACGACCCCGTCGCAGAGGCCGGCCGCCTTGGGGCACTGCAGGCTGACGACGAGCGTGCGCTTCTGCATGAGCGTCTTGACGATGCGCACGGCATGCCCGGTCGAGACGTTCGCGGCGTTCGTGCCGTCGGCGCCGTTCCTGCCGGCCGGCCCGGCGGCTCCGGGCGTGCCGGGAGTCCCGGGCGCGCCCGCCGCGCCCGCCTCGCCCTGCGCGCCGGCGGGACCGGCGGGGCCGGTCGCCCCGGCGGAGCCCGGAGGCCCGGCCGGGCCCTGCGAGCCTCCCCCGCCGCCGCCCACGCCGCCGCTGGAGCTCAGCGTGAGGTTGTCGACGAGGAAGCCCCGGCCCGCGTTCCATGGCGCGTTGGGGTTGCTGTCCAGCCGGAGGTCCAGCGAGTCGACCATCGGGACGCGATTGGCGGCCGAGATCGCGCTGACGTCGTTGCGCCAGTAGTTCTCCCACGTCTCGCCGCTCCCGATCTGCGCTCCGTCGAGCCAGATCTGCACGTGGTCGTTGTCGAAGCCCTCGACGAAGTCCATCACGAGCTTGACGTGGTGCACGACCGAGCGGTCCAGCCCGGCGACCAGCGCCTGCGTCTGCTGGGGCACGTGGCCGTCCGGGCCCTTGGATGCCAGCGGGTAGTCGACCCACTCCAGGAGCAGCCCCGAGGGCTTGTCGCTGACGCGCAGCAGGCCCATGCGGCTGCCGTCGCCGCGGTCGGGCGAGATGCTCATGCTGAGGTCCTGCTGCTCGGCACCGGGGGTCGCCGACGCGAGGTCGAAGGAGACCTCCAGGTGCGGCTGACGCGTGCCGCCCGACTGAACGCCGTAGGCCGAGCCGCTCTCCCCCGCGGGGCTGGAGAGCGAGGGCGAGTAGGCCTGGTCCCAGAACGCCGGGTCGGTCACGGCGTTGGAGATGCGCAGGCTCTTGGAGCCGAAGCCCGCCGGCGCGGGGATCGCGGACGGCGGCGTGGTGTCGGCGATGGCGACGTCGTAGCCGCCGCTCATCAGCCAGCCCTGCTGCCCGGAGATCGGGCCGGGGTTGAAGCTCTCGAAGTCCCAGCTCGCCGTCTCGGCGTGTGCGAGCGGCGCAGCGAGGAGCAGCGCGGCGAACGCCGCGAGCAGCGCACGAAGGGCATGGGACCGGGGCATAGTGCGGCCCCCATCGGCCGGCCGGGTGCCCTGCTTGAGCGCCTGCGCCGGGCCTCGACACCTGTGGCGGCGAGCGGCGCGCCAGGCGCGACGAGCGGCGGTGCTACGGAACGAGGACGACCTTGCCGATGTTGCGCCGCTCGCCGAGGATGCGGTGCGCCTCGGGCGCGTCGGCGAACCGCACGACGTCTGAGACGACGGGCTTCAGGCTGCCGTCGGCGAGCATCCCCTGCAGCGGCGCGATCCACGGCTCGAGCGACCCGCGGTCGTCCCACAGGCGCAGCATGTTCAGTCCGACGATCGTCTTCGAGTCGGCCATCTGCTTGACGAGGTCGAAGCCGCGCATCATCCGCAGCGCCTGCGGGAGCGCCTTCGCGAGGTTGCGCTTCTCGCCCGACATGACGCTCGAGGCGCCGAAGGCGATCAGCCGGCCGCCCGGGCGCAGGAGGCCGTAGCTGCGTTTGAACGACGCGCCGCCGATCGCGTCCAGGACGATGTCGAAGCCGGGCAGCCCCACCGACCAGTCCTCGCGGGTGTAGTCCAGCGGATGACCGATCCCCTGCTCGCGGATCGCCGCGTGCTTGCCCGGAGAGGCGGTCCCCCACAGCTCGGCGCCCGACTGACGGGCGATCTGGGTCGCCGCGATGCCCACGCCGCCGGCGGCGGCCTGGATGAGCACGCGGTCGCCCGCCGCGAGGTTGCCGTAGGGGACGAGGCCCGCCCACGCGGTCGCGTAGTTCACGGGGATCGCGGCGCCCTGCTCGAACGTCAGTCCGTCCGGGAGCGCAATCGCGTCGGCGACCGGCACCACGACCTCCTCGGCGTAGCCGCCGAACCGCGTGCCGGCCATCACGCGCGCGCCCACCGGCGGCCCCTCGGCACCGCCTGCGACCTCGGTCACCGTCCCGGCGACCTCGTAGCCGACGACGCTCGGAAGCGGCGGTGCATCCTCGTAGAGCCCCACGCGCGCCATCGTGTCGGCGAAGTTCACGCCGGCCGCGGCGACCTGGATGCGCAGCTGCCCCGGGCCGAGCTGCGGCGACGGGCGCTCCTGGACCTGGAGGACCTCGGGGGCGCCGTGCTTCGTGATGACGATGGCTCGCATGGCTGCGAGCCTACCTGCGCTCGCCGGTCAGTCGGCCTCGGGGATCCGCACGACGATGATCGGGCGGTCGGCGAGGTGGATCAGCTTGTACGGCGTGCTGCCCACGAGCGCCCCCCTCAGCGGGCGCTCGCCGTAGGAGCCGACGACGATGAAGCGCGCGTCGTGATGGTCGGCGATCTTCACGAGCGCGCTCGCCGGCGACTCCTCGATGTACTGCGGCGTCAGCGGAATGCCTGCGGCCTGGGCCGTCGCCGCGGCCTCGGCGAGCATCGCGTCGCCGTGCTGGTGGACTTCGGCGTCGAGGTCGTGCTGCTCGCCGCCCATGATCACGCGGTCGTAGGCGAAGACGGCGATGACGTCGCCGCCGATCTCGGTCGCGACGCGCAGTGCCTCCTGCAGGGCGGCCTTCGAGCCGTCGGTGCCGTCGTAGCCGACGACGATCGTCTTGCTGCTCATGAGGTCGCCCCTCCGGCCGGGGATGCTCTGACGAGGGCCGGGTCGGCGACCTCGGTCCTGCGCCCGAAGAACTCCGGATGACCCTGGACGCGCCAGAGGATCATGAGGATCGCACCCAGGATGATGAAGCTGATCCCGATCACGAGCGGCGGCCCCAGGCCGAACCACGAGTTGCCGGACGACGAGTTCGCCGGCTTGGAGAGGTCGATGCACGACTTCACGAGGATCCCGAGCAGCATCAGTCCGCCGAGCACCGGCGCCACGGCCAGGAAGACGAAGTTCTTGACGCTGGTGAAGACCTCGCGGCGGTAGTAGATCGTGCAGGCGAAGGCCGTCAGCCCGTAGTAGAAGGCGATCCACAGGCCGAGCGCGGCGATCGCGTCGCCGAGGATGTTCGTCGAGACGATCGTCAGGCCGACGTACCAGACGACCGAGAGGATCCCCATCACCCAGGTGGCGAAGGCCGGGGTCAGGTAGCGCGTGTCGACCTCACCGAGCTTCGCGGGGATCGCCTTCGCCCGTGCCATCGACAGCGCCGTTCGCGCGGTCGGCAGGATCGTCGTCTGGCAGGACGCGGCGGCGGACGAGAGCACCGCGATGATCACGATCTTGCCGAGCAGCGAGCTGCCGAAGACCGAGTTGGCCAGCAGGCCGAGGACGTCGCCGGAATTGTCGTTCGCCAGCCGTTCCGGGCCGCCGAAGGCGATCGCCGCGACGGTGACGATCACGTAGGTGAAGACGAGCACGATCGTCGCCCAGATCGCCGCCCGGCCCGGGGCCTCGCCGGGCTCCTCCATCTCCTCGTTGACCGTGACGGTCGTGTCCCAGCCCCAGTAGATGAAGATCGCGAGCAGCAGACCGGAGACGAAGGCGCTCGTGGAGCCGATGTCGGCCGGGTTGAACCACGACGCGGACGGCTTGACCGAGCCGCGCGGGGCGTCATTGGCGTAGACCCGCACGAGGGCGACGATGGAGAACAGCGCGAGCGCCGTGAGCTCGGCGGCGAGCAGGCCGATCTGGGTCTTGGCGTTGAGCTCGATCCCGATGACGCAGATGTACGTCATCGCCATGATGAAGATGATCCCGAGGACCGTCACCGCGAGCGTCGACGGGTTGTTCACGCCGAACAGCAGGAACGTGTACAGGCCGGCGATCTGCGCGAGGTTCGCCATCACGATGACGTCCGCGACGATGATCGCCCAGCCGCCGATCCAGCCCCAGGACGGGCCCATCGCGCGCGTCACCCAGGAGAACGTCGTGCCGCAGTCCGGGTCGGCGCGGTTCATCCAGTAGTAGGACGAGGCGACGAACAGCATCGGGATGAAGGCCGCGATCATGATGACCGGGGCCTGGACGCCGATGCCGACGACGGCCACGACGAGGCCGAGCGCGCCCGCGAGCGAGTACCCCGGCGCCGTCGAGGCGACGCCGATCACGACACCCGAGAGGAAGCCGATGGCTCCGCTCTTCAGGCCCTTCTCCCCCGCGCCGGATCCCTCCGGCAGCGTGGCCTTGGCGGGGACGGGAACCGATGCGCTCTCCATGGAAGTGGACCCTATGCTGCGATCCGGACCCCCGGCAAGCGCCGTTGGCGGTTTCGGCGGGGTCCGGCGCCGGCGGTTGGCCGAAGCGTCAGGCGAGATCCACGGCGACGCCCGCGACGAACCCGTCCGAGGCGACGATCTCGTCGACCAGGTCACCGGGCACCGGATCGTGGGTCGTGACGACCATCACGGCCTGCGAGCCCAGGTCGGCGCCCTCCCCGTCGTCGGGCTCGTAGCCGACCGCGGCGGCATCGATGTTCACGCCGTGGGCGCCGAACATCGTGCCCACGCGCCCGATCATGCCCGGGACGTCCTCGTAGCGGAACAGCGCGAGGTGGTCCTCGAGCTGGAGGTTGAAGCGCTGGCCCCACGCCTCGAGCAGATGCGGGCGGTGGCGACGGCCCAGCGTCGTGCCCACGACCCGCGTCGTGCGCTCGCCCGAGACGACCGTGACCCGCACGAGCTCGGTGAAGTCGCGCGCGCTGGTGCGCGTCGTCTCCGCGGTGACGATGCCGCGCTCGGCGGCGATCGACGGGGCGTTGACCTCGTTGACGTCCTCCTCGGTGTGGCCGGCGAGCACGCCCAGCAGCACGGCCGTCGTCAGCGGCCGGCAGTCGCGGTCGGCGATCCGGCCCAGGTACTCGACCTCGACGCGGTCGATCGTGCCGGCCGCCAGCGTGGCCGCCAGGCGCCCGAGGCGCCGGCAGAGCGGCAGGAACGGCCCGAGCACCTCGAGGTCCTCGGCGGGCACCGACGGGACATTGACCGCGGTCGTCACCGATCCGCCGGTCAGCGCAGCGACGATCTGCTCGGCGGCCTGGAAGCCGGCGCGGTCGGTGGCCTCGGCGGTCGAGGCGCCCAGGTGCGGGGTCACGACGACGTTCGGGTAGCCGAAGAGCGGATGCTCGGTGATCGGCTCGCTGCGGAACACGTCGAGCGCGGCGCCCGCGACCTTGCCGGAGTCCAGCGCCGCCTGCAGGTCCTCGTCGACGATCAGCGGCCCGCGCGCGACGTTCAGCACGCGCACGCCGTCCTTCATCTTCGCGAACGCGTCGGCGTTGAGCCAGCCCTCGGTCTCCGGCGTCTTGGGCAGGTGGACGGTGATGAAGTCCGCGACCGCATAGACGTCGTCGGAGGTCTCGGCCTTCTGCACGCCGAGCTCGCGGTAGCGCTCGGCGCCGACGAACGGGTCGTAGGCGACGACCTTCATGCCGAAGCCCATCGCGCGCTCGGCGACGAGCTGGCCGATGCGCCCGAAGCCCAGGATGCCGAGCGTCTTGTCGAGCAGCTCGACGCCGGAGTACTTCGAGCGGTCCCAGCGCCCGGCGACGAGCGAGGCGTGGGCCTGCGGCACGTTGCGCGCGAGCGCCAGCAGCAGCGCCATCGTGTGCTCGGCGGCGGTGACGACGTTCGACTGCGGCGCGTTGGCGACGATGATCCCGCGCTTGGTCGCCTCGGGGACGTCCACGTTGTCGACGCCGACCCCGGCGCGGCCGATCGCGCGCAGGTTCGTCGCGCGCTCGAGCAACGCGGCGTCGAGCCGGGTGGCCGAGCGGATCAGGATGCCGTCATAGGCGCCGATGCGCTCGGCGAGCTGGTCGCGATCCCAGTCGGCGCCGAGGTCGACGTCGAAGCCCGCGTCGCGCAGCAGGTCGATGCCGCTGTCGCCGATCTTCTCGGCGACGAGCACCTTCGCGGCGGCGCTCACGCGCCCGCTCCGGCCGTGCCGAGCCGTTCGACGACCCAGTCGACGCAGGCGGTCAGCGCACGCACGTCGTCCGGCTCGATCGCCGGGAACATCGCGACGCGCAGCTGGTTGCGGCCCAGCTTGCGGTAGGGCTCGACGTCCACGATGCCGTTGGCGCGCAGGGTCGCTGCGACGGCGGCGGCATCGACTTCGGGGTCGAAGTCGATCGTCCCGACGACGAGCGAGCGCTGCGCCGGATCGGCGACGAACGGCGTCGCGAACGCCGAGCGTTGCGCCCAGCCGTAGAGGTGATCCGATGATGCGGTGGTGCGCCGCACGCACCACTGCAGGCCGCCGTTCGCGTTCATCCAGTCGACCTGCTCGGCGAGCAGGAAGAGCGTCGCGACGGCGGGCGTGTTGTACGTCTGGTCCTTGAGGCTGTTCTCGAGCGCGGTCTCGAGGTTCAGGAAGTCCGGGATCCAGCGGCCGGAGCCCGCGATCTCGCGGATGCGCTCCTGCGCGGCAGGGCTGACCAGCGCGAGCCACAGGCCGCCGTCGGAGGCGAAGCACTTCTGCGGGGCGAAGTAGTAGACGTCGGCCTGCGCGGCGTCGAGCGGCAGGCCGCCGGCTCCGGAGGTCGCGTCGACGAGGACGAGCGCGTCGGCGGCGTCGGCGGGCCGCGCGACCGGCACCATCACGCCGGTCGAGGTCTCGTTGTGGGCCCAGGCGATCGCGTCGGCCGACGTGTCCCCCAGCGGCGCCGGTGCGCTGCCCGGGTCCGCGCTCACGACGATCGGGTCCTGCAGGAAGGGCGCAGCCTGCGTCGCCTTGGCGAACTTCGCCGAGAACTCGCCGTAGGTCAGGTGCAGCGAGCGCTCGCGCACGAGGCCGATCGTCGCCGCGTCCCAGAACGCCGTCGCGCCGCCGTTGCCCAGGATGACCTCGTAGCCCTCGGGGATCGAGAACAGCTCAGCCAGGCCGCTGCGCACGCGGCCGACGAGCGCCTTGACCGGCTTCTGGCGGTGCGAGGTGCCCATCAGGGCCGCACCCTCGGTCGCCAGCGCGTCGAGCTGCAGCGCGCGGACCTTCGAGGGGCCGCAGCCGAAGCGGCCGTCGGCGGGGCGCAGGTCGTCGGGGATGCGCAGCTGCGCGGTGGTCGTGTCGGTCATCTGGGCTCTCTCGCTTCGTGCCTCGGCTGAGGCGATTCGTCAAGCGTAGGTGCCCAGGCGCGCGGCGGTGTTGCGGTCACCGCTCCCCAGTGGTGTGACTCCACTCCAGGCGCCAGTCGCGGTGACTGAGCGCCAGTGTACCGAGCCGTCCTCCCGCCGCGGGGCGCGTGTGCCAGGATTGTTCGTATGCCCGACGATCTGAACGTCTTCGATCCTCCGGCCTGGGAGCGCGACCTCGGCGGCGCTCGCGGAACGCGGCTCGGCGCCGCCGCCGGCGCGCGCGAGCTCGGCTGTGCGCTCTACGAGCTGGACCCGGGCGGCCAGGCGGCGCCCTACCACGTGCACCACGGCAACGAGGAGCTGCTGATCGTGCTCGACGGCATCGTGGAGCTGCGCACGCCGCAGGGCACGCGTGAGGTCACGGCGGGCACGCTCGCCGCCTTCCCGGCCGGCCCGGACGGCGCCCACCGGCTGCGCAACGCCTCCGACGCCCCGGCGCGCTACCTGCTCATCTCCACGATGCGCTTTCCCGACATCGCCGAGCAGCTCGACACGGGCACGGTCCTCCCGATCAAGAGCCCGGCCGACGGCTGGGCGTTCCCCAGGGACGCCGCCGGCGACTACATGGCGCTGACGATCGCGGCGATCAGGGCGGATCCGGGCGGCTGAGCGGGGCGGGCTCAGGTGGCGCGGACCGCCGGCGCACCCAGCCCGTCACCGCAGGCGGGGCGCCCTGTGATGCCGGCGGGTGCCTGATCGACGGTGTCCGCGCGCCCTCCCGAGCGGGAGCACGCGACCCCTTGTCGGCAGACGGGGCGGTCAGGAGCGGTCGCACTTCCTGCCGCCTCCCACCCGGGATGGGGAGCTGGGGGCGAGTCGGCCATTGCTCGTGCATCCCGCAGAAGCTCTGACCATCAATGCGGCGACTGACGCTCTCCATCCTCGCGGCTGTTGCGGTGCTCGGACTGCCCGCGGCGGCGCTCGGGTCGACCCAGACGTTCACGACGAGCCAGAGCCCGATCAACAGCCCGACGGCGAACACGGGCTGGTGGAGCGACACGCTCTCCAACTCCGGCGGCAACCCGACGTACACGACGGGCTGGTTCCGGGAAGGTGTCTTCCTCACCGATCACAAGCTGCGCAGCTACTTCACGTTCAAGCTCGATGGGCTGTGCGGCAACCCGCAGAGGGCGGCGCTGGAGCTCACCCGGCAGAACGATGCCGACAAGGGGTCCGTCACGCTGGGATTGTTCGACGTCAGCACAAGCGCGACGACGCTCGCGGCCAAGGACAACAACCCCAACGCCCGGATCTTCGCGGATCTCGGGACCGGCACCACGTACGGCGCGACCACGGTCGACACGAACACCAACGCGCCGGCGCAGGTCCTGACGATCCCGCTGAACGGTTCGGCGTTGGCGGACATGAAGGCCGCGTCGGGGCAGTACTTCTCGATCGGCGCGGCGCTCACCGACCCGCTCGACGGATTCGTCGGGGTCGCGGGAACGATCGCATTGTTCGAGGCCGGCGCCGCCGGGGTCCAGCAGTTGGACGTGACGTGCACGGATGCGGCCCCGGCGAACATCACCGCCCCGTCGGTCTCCGGCGGCACGACGGTCGGTTCGACGCTCACCTGCGACCAGGGCACCTCGACGAGCGCGCCGATCTCGTTCGCGACCGTCTGGCTGCGCGACGGCGAGCCGATCCCCAGCCACGGGGGCGACCTACGCGCTCGCCACGGCTGAGCCCACACCCGCGCCCACACCAGCTCCACCCCGGCCCGCAGCCGCACCCCAGGCAGTGGCGATCACCCAGATCGCCACGCTCCCCGCACCCACGACGTGCGTCAGCCGCCGCAGGTTCCCGATCCGCCTACGCGGCGTGAAGGCCAACAGGATCGTCCGCGCCCAGATCAAGCTCAACTGCAAACAGGTCCGCAACATCACCGGCAAGGCCCTCGCGCTGCCCATCGACCTGCGCGGCCTCCCCAGGGGCAGGTTCACGGTTCAGATCGCCACGATCGACGTCTCCGGCAAGAAGCTCGTCGGCAACCGCACCTATCGCACATGCGTCCCCAGGAAGCGCTGACGCCAGCCGCGCCCGCCTCAGGGCGGGACGTCTGCCCGCCCACCCTCGCCGCGAGCTCGCTCAGCCCTGCTCGAAGCCCGTGTCGTCGATCCAGTCCATCATCGCGCGCAGCTCCTTGCCCGTCGCCTCCACCTGCGTGGCGGCCTGCTCGGCCCGCATGCGCTTGAAGTTCTCCTGGCCGGCGCGGTTCTCTGCGATCCACTCGCGGGCGAACGTCCCGTCCTGGATCTCGCCGAGGATGCGCTTCATCTCCGCGCGCGTGTCGTCGTTGACCACGCGCGGGCCGCGGGTGTAGTCGCCGTACTCGGCGGTGTTGGAGATCGAGTAGCGCATGCCGGCCAGCCCCTTCTCGTACATCAGGTCGACGATGAGCTTCAGCTCGTGCAGGCACTCGAAGTAGGCCATCTGCGGGTCGTAGCCGGCCTCGACGAGGGTGTCGAAGCCGGCCTGGACGAGCGCGCTCGCGCCGCCGCACAGCACCGCCTGCTCGCCGAACAGGTCGGTCTCGGTCTCGTCCTTGAAGGTCGTCTCGAAGACGCCGCCGCGCGTGCAGCCGATGCCCTTGGCGTAGGCGAGCGCGAGCGCCTGCGCGGTGCCCGTGGCGTCCTGGTGGATCGCGACCAGGCCGGGGACGCCCGAGCCCTCGAGGTACTGGCGGCGCACGAGGTGGCCGGGGCCCTTCGGCGCGACGAGCGCGACGTCGACGTCCTTGGGCGGCACGACCTCGCCGTAGAGGATCGAGAAGCCGTGGCCGAAGAGCAGCAGGTTGCCCGGCTCCAGGCTGCCGGCGACGTCGGCCTCGTAGACGTCGTGGTGGAGCTCGTCGGGGACGAGCAGCATCACGAGGTCGCCCCTGGCGGCGGCTTCGGCGACGGGCAGCACCTCGAGCCCCGCCTCGCGCGCCTGGGCGACCTTGTCGGAGCTCTCGCGCAGGCCGACGACGACGCTCGCGCCGGAGTCCCTGAGGTTCAGCGCGTGGGCGTGGCCCTGGGAGCCGAAGCCGATGATCGCGACGGTCCTGCCGTCGAGGAGCGTGAGGTCTGCGTCGTCGTCGTAGAACATGGTCGCGGGATCGTAGGGGGTCCTCGCCGCGTGGCGCGCTCCGGTCAGGCGGTCGCGGCTGCGACCAGCGTGCGGGCCGGGATCGTGAGCGTCCCGTCCTCCCCGACGTACTGCACGTAGCCGGCGTCGAAGGCGTCGCGCAGCTCGTAGTGGTCCTTCGGGCTCAGCCCCTTGACGGCGCCGCCGAGGGTCGGCGAGGTCAGCAGCATGTGCTCCCACCAGGCGTCGAGGTCCGAGGCGCGGAAGGCGAAGTCGACGGCGCCCACCTCGATCTCCCCGAAGCCGGCGGCGCCGAGCAGGTCCGCGATCAGGCCGTCGAGCGCGAACGCGAACGGCCCTGGAGTGCCCGGCGTGCTGCGCGGCGCGAGGCCGCGCGCGTCGAGGATCCCGGCCAGCACGTCGTTCCACGGGTTGCGCTCACGGGCGTCCCAGGCCGCCAGCGCGAGACGGCCGTCGGGCCGCAGCACGCGCCGCGTCTCGCGCAGCGCCGCCTCCGGGTCGGCCAGCAGCATGTAGCCCCAGCGGCAGAGCGCGCCGTCGACGCTCGCGGTCGCGAGGTCGATCCACTCGGCCTCCATCGCGCGGGCCTCGACGTTCGTCGCCCCCAGGCGCGCCGCGTTCTCCTTCGCCGCCTGGACCATCGCCTCGGCCCCGTCGGTCAGGATGACGCTGCCGCCCGGGCCGACGAGCTCGGCCGCCATCAGGCCGGTGTCGCCGAGACCCGCGGCGAGCTCGAGGACCGTCTGCCCCGGCTGCGGGTCGATCGCGTCGATCATCCACATCGTCACCGGCGCGGCGGACTGCTGCATCGCCTCGCGCGTCGCGGTCCAGCCGGCCGCGGCGCGCTCCCAGCGGTCGCGGCTCTCGGCCCGGTAGGTCTCGAAGTCCATCGCCGTCAGCGTACGCGCCCGCGCGATCCAGGGGGCGCGGGCGCGCATATCCTCCGCGCATGAGCACACAGACGATGTACCCCACGCTGCGCTACGAGGACGCCGACGCCGGCCTGCGCTGGATGCTCGACGTGCTCGGCGGCGAAGAGGTCGGCGTCTACCGCGACGACGACGGCGCGATCGTCCACGGCGAGGTGCGCGTGGCGGGCGGGATCGTGATGTTCGGCCCCGAGCGGCACGGCGACGGGCCGCTGCAGCGCGCGGCCGGGTCGGGCTCGTTGTACGTGGCGGTCGACGATCCCGACGCGCTGCACGAGCGCTCGGCAGCCGCGGGCGGCGAGGTCGTGATGGGCCTGCACGACACGGACTACGGCTCGCGCGACTTCAGCCTGCGCGACCCCGCCGGCAACCTCTGGAGCTTCGGGACCTACCGCCCGTAGCGGCGGGCCCGGCCAGTCAGCCCAGCTCGCGCCGCACGAGCTTGCCGGAGGCGGTGCGCGGCAGCGCGTTGGCGAACGCGATCTCCTTGGGCACCTTGAACGTCGCCAGGCGCTCGGCGCACCAGGCGCGCAGGTCGTCTGCGCCGAGGTCGTCGCCGGGGCGCAGGACGACCGTGGCGACGATCGCCTCGCCCCACTCCGGGTCCGGGCGCCCGTGCACGCCGGCGTCCGCCACGGCAGGATGGGCGAGCAGCACGGCCTCGACCTCCTGCGGAGCGACGTTCTCGCCCCCGGTGATGATCGTGTCCGCGCGCCGCCCCGTGATCCGCAGGCCGGCGACGGGGTCGAGCGTCCCCAGATCGCCCGTGTGCAGGACGGGCCCGGTCGCGGGTGCGACGGTGGGGCCGGCGACGAGCACCTCGCCGTCCTCGGCGATCTCCACGCGGGTGCAGAACAGCGGATGCCCGAGCGTCGCCACCTGCGAGCAGGCCTCGGTCATGCCGTACGTCGGCGCGACCGGGACGCCCGCGGCGCCGGCCCGGGCCAGCAGGTCGTCGTCGATCGCGGCGCCGCCCAGGAGCGCCCAGCGCAGCGCCGGAGGGTCGCGCAGCCCCGCGTGTAGCAGGCGCCGCAGGGTCGTCGGCACGAGCGAGACGAGCGTCGGGCCGGCCGGGTCGCGCAGCGCGGCCAGCACGCGCTCGGTGTCGAACCGCTCGTGGACGATCGTGCTCGTGCCGCAGATCGCCGAGCGCAGGAGGATCGACAGCCCGCCGACGTGCGAGAGCGGCAGGCAGCACAGCCAGCGCTCGCGGGGATCCAGGCCGAGCGCCGCCGCCGAACCCAGCGCGCTCCACAGCCAGTTGCCGTATGTCAGCGCGACGGCCTTGGGCTCACCGCTGGTCCCGGAGGTGTGCACGACGATCGCTGCGGCGCCGAGGTCGTGCCTCTCCGGTCGCGCGGGCGGCGGCGTCGGCGCGGCGCCGAGCGGCACCTCCACCACGACGCTTGCCCCGGCCGCCTGGCGCGCGGCCTCCGCCGCGCCCAGGCGCGGGTCGATCGGCACGGCCACGGCTCCGAGCAGCAGCGTCGCGTGCAGCGCGACGGCGAACTCCGCGCCGGGCGCAAGACGGATCGCGACGCGGTCGCCCGCCGCCGCCCCGCGCACGGCCAGCTCGCCCGCGCCGGTGCGCGCCGCCGCCAGCAGCGCGGCGTAGGACAGAGCGCCGACCGCGGCGCGGTCGGGATGCGCGCTCGCGGCGCGCGGCAGCCAGGCGTCGACCTCCACCCGGTGAAAGCTAGCCTCCGTCCCACGATGAGCACCGACACGACGATCCGTCCCGCCGTGCAGTGGCGGAGCGAAGGCGACTACTCCGACATCCGCTACGAGCTCTCGGGCGACCCCACGCCCGGCATCGCGAAGATCACGATCGACCGGCCCGAGGTGCGCAACGCCTTCCGCCCGCAGACGGTCATCGAGATCGCCCATGCGCTCGACGCGGCGCGCGAGGACACATCGGTGGGGGTGATCGTCCTGACCGGCCAGGGCGACCTGGCGTTCTGCTCGGGCGGTGACCAGCGGGTGCGCGGCGACAGCGGCTACCTCACCGACCCGGACGCCGCCGCGCCGGGCGTCGGACGCTTCCACGTGACCGACCTGCACGTCCAGATCCGCCGGCTGCCCAAGCCGGTCGTCGCGATGGTGGCCGGCTACGCGATCGGCGGCGGACACGTGCTGCACCTGCTCTGCGACCTGACGATCGCCGCCGACAACGCGCGCTTCGGCCAGACCGGGCCGAAGGTCGGCAGCTTCGACGGCGGCTACGGCGCCGGGCTGCTGGCGAATCTCGTCGGACCCAAGAAGGCCAAGGAGATCTGGTTCCTGTGCCGACAGTACGACGCGCAGCAGGCGCTCGACATGGGTCTCGTCAACACGGTCGTCCCGCTCGCGGACCTCGAGGTCGAGACGGTCGGCTGGTGCGGCGAGATGCTCGAGCTCTCTCCGTTCTCGCTGCGACTGCTGAAGGCGAGCTTCAACGCCAATGAGGACGGGCTCGCGGGCATCCAGCAGCTCGCGCACGACGCGAACCTCCTCTTCTACGCCAGCGACGAGGCCCGCGAGGGCCGCGAGGCGTACAAGGCCAAGCGCAGGCCCGACTTCTCGCAGTTCCCCAAACGCCCGTGACGGCGATGCCGAGCATGCCGAGCCTGCGCATCTGGCTCATGGCCGCGCGGCCGCGAACGCTGCCCGCGGCCGTCGCACCCGTGCTCGTGGGCACCGCGCTCGCGAGCACGAGCGGCTCGATCGACTGGCTCGCCTTCGTCGCCGCGATGCTCGGTGCGCTGTTCATCCAGGTCGGGACGAACCTCTCCAACGACTACTCCGATGCGCGGCGCGGCGCGGACACCGAGGACCGCCTCGGCCCGGTGCGGGTGACCGCGGGCGGGCTCGTGCCGCCCCGCCAGGTCCTCGTCGCGACCTATGTGAGCTTCGGCCTCGCCGTCGTGTGCGGCATCTACCTGATCGCCGTCGCGGGCCCCGTCCTGCTGCTGATCGGCGCCGCGTCGATCCTGGCCGGCATCCTCTACACCGGCGGCCCGCGGCCCTACGGCTACGAGGGCCTCGGCGAGGTCTTCGTCTTCCTCTTCTTCGGCGTCGTCGCCGTCACCGGGTCCTACTACGTCCAGCGCGAGAACCTTCCCTGGGAGGCGCTCGTCCTCGCCGTGCCCGTCGGGCTGCTGGCCTCCGCGATCCTCGTCGTCAACAACGTCCGCGACCTGGACACCGACCGCCGCGCGGGCAAGCGCACGCTCGCGGTGCGGCTCGGCCGGGAGCGCACGCGGCGCATGTACGCCGGCATGCTCGTGCTCGCGTACGCGACGGCGCCGCTGCCATGGATCCTCGACTCGCTGTCCGCGTGGCTGCTGCTGCCGCTCGTGACGCTGCCGCTGGCCGTGAAGCTCGTGCGCACGGTCTCCGGGCACACCGACGGGCCGACCCTCAATGAGGCGCTGGCGGGAACCGGGCAGCTGGAGTTCATCTTCTGCGTCCTGCTGGCCGTCGGTCTGCTGCTGAGCTGAGCCCGTGCAGGCACGCATCGAGCCCGCCGTCCTGACCCTGGCCGCGCCGCTGCGGACGGCGTTCGGGCAGGTCCACGAGCGCGTGATCCTCCAGCTGCGCGTCGAGGACCCCCACGGGCACGTCGGCTGGGGCGAGGCCGCCCCGCTCGAGCCCTACGACGGCGTCACGCTGGAGCGCTGCCGGCGTGCGCTCGAGGCCTACCTGCCGGTGCTCGAGGCGCCGCCCCGGCCCGGCGCATCCGCGGGCGCGGCGATCCTCGACGCCTGCCGCGCCGCCGACCCGCTGCCCCAGGCGCTCGCGGCCGTCGACCTCGCGCTGTGGGACCTCGCGGGCCGGCGCGAGGGGCGGCCCGTCGCGGCGCTGCTCGCCGACGAGCTGCTCACCGCGATCCCGGTGAACCGGACGATCGGCGCCGAGGACCGGGCGACCGCCGCCGCGCTGGCCTCGCGCGCCGCGGCGCAGGGCTTTCGCTGCGTGAAGCTCAAGGTCGGGATCGGCGACGACGCAGGGCGCGTCGCCGCCGTGCGCGCCGCGGCCGGCCCGGAGCTCGCGCTGCGCCTGGACGCCAACGGGGCCTGGGACGTCGAGGAGGCCGTGCGCGCGATCGACGCGCTCGCGCCCGCGGGGCTCGAGCTCGTCGAGGAGCCCGTGCACGGGATCGACGCGCTGCGCCAGGTGCGCCGGCGGGTCGCCACCCGGATCGCCATGGACGAGACGACGAGCGAGCCCGGCGCGATCGCCTCGGGCGCGACCGACGCCGTCTGCCTGAAGGTCTCGCGCGCCGGCGGGATCTCCGGGCTGCTGGCGCAGGCGGCACTCGTGCGCGCCACCGGCGCCGAGGCCTATCTCGCCTCGACGTTCGACGGCCCCGTGGGGATCGCCGCCGCGCTGCACTGCGCCGCCGCGCTGCGCGTCGAGCTCCCGTGCGGACTTGCCACGCTGGGGATGTTCGCCGGGCTCGACGCCGGCGCGCTCGCGCCCCGCGACGGCGCCATCGCCCTGCCGACGGGCCCGGGCCTCGGCGTCAGCCCGCTGACCTGAGGACGTCGGCGACGGCGCCGGGCGCCTCGCGCGGGAGCCCGTGGCCCGCGCCGGGGACGACCACCAGCCGCGCATCGGGGAGCGTGGCCGCCAGGCGCTCGCCGAGCGCGGCGAACTTCGCGTCGCGCTCGCCCGCCAGCACCGTCGCCGGCATGGTGAGCTCGCCGAGCCGGCTCCACAGCGGCGCCATCGCGCCGGTTCCGATGCCGCGCAGCACCGCCGCCAGCCCGGCGGGGTCATTGCGCCGCATGTCGTCCTGCCATGCGCCCGTGATCTGCGGCGGGTCATCGGCGAACAGCGGCTGTGCGCTCCAGCGCGCCACGAAATCCTCGATCGTTCCGGCCTCGACCGCGTCGGCGAGCGCCAGATCCTCTGCGCGACGCAGCGCGCGCTCGGCCTCGTCCTCGATCCCCGCGGTCGTGGCGACGAGCGCGAGGCGGGTGACGCGCTCGGGCGCGGCCAGGGCCACGTGCAGCGCGATCCGGCCCCCGAGGGAGTAGCCGCAGAGCGCGAAGCGCTCGGGCGCGAGCGCCAGGATGTCCGCCGCGCACGCGGCGAAGTCGATCGGGCGCAGCGCGGCCGCGGAGCCGTGGCCGCGCAGGTCGGGAGCCGCCGCGATGTAGCGTTCCGCGCCCAGCGCGCCTACGACGCCGTCCCACGCGCGATGGGTCCCCGCAAACCCGTGCAGGAGGACGACCGTCTCCACCATCGGACCATCATGACCGCCACGACCGACATGTACCTGCTGCTGCGCGCGCTCTGCGACGAGCTCGCGCGCTGCGGCGTCGCGGCCGCCGTCACATCGCCCGGCTCGCGCTCGACGCCGCTGGTCCTCTCGCTCGCGCGCGACGGCGGGTTCCCGTGCCATTCGCAGATCGACGAGCGCTCGGCCGGCTTCTTCGCGCTGGGGATCGCCAAGGCGACCGGACGCCCGGCGGTTCTCGCGTGCACCTCGGGGACGGCCGCGGCGAACTACCTGCCCGCGGTGATCGAGGCGCACGAGGCGCGCGTCCCGCTGATCGTCCTGACGGCCGACCGCCCGCCGGAGCTGCGCGACACGGGCGCCGGCCAGACGATCGACCAGCTCAAGCTCTACGGGGACGCCGTGTCGCTGTTCGCGGAGGTCGGCGTGGACCGGGCGACGCCCCAGACGCTGCGCTGGATCCGCGCGCTGGCCTGCCGCGCCGTGTGGACGGCCGTCGGCGAGCGGCCCGGACCCGTGCATCTGAACCTCCCGCTGCGCGAGCCGCTCGTCCTCGACGCGCCGCTCCCTGCAGACGAGCCCGGTGGCGGCGGCCGTCCGGACGGCCGGCCCTGGGTCGCGCGCGCCCTGCGGGCCGATGACGCGGCCGCCGGGGCGCAGGTCCTCGCGCCGGTCGTCGCGGCAGCCGGGCGTGGCGTCGTCGTGCTCGGGCGCAGCGAGCAGCGCACCGGCGGGCCGCCGCTCGGCGCGCT